>NZ_JBEOPV010000003.1:0-367760 GCF_040310425.1 Pseudomonas sp. 65/3-MNA-CIBAN-0223 | reverse complement strand
CACATCTTTGTATGTCAGCACCAACGAGCTTAGACCTCTCTCGCTGGGTGCTGGGTCAACATACAAGGAGCTGCCGAGTGAAACGAGGCTGCGATCTTTTGATTTTCCAGGATCAAAAGATCGCAGCCTGCGGCAGCTCCTACGGGGACCCCATGGGATTCCAGAGTGTTTACCGACGTGCCAGCTTGTATCGGACACAATCCTCATAAAAGCCTTGGCGAATGGCCGCCGGCTTGATCCGCGAGGGGCTGTCGTAGGTCTGTTCGGTGATGCCCATGGCCATCATGCGCATCCACGGTTTGGTGAATTTGTAGGTCTGCAGCTTCTGCCGCGCTGCGTACAGCGACACTCCCGCCAGCTTCAACTCCTGGGCTTTAGCGGCCGTCCCCGCGCCCCAACTGCACATGTAACGATCATTCGTCTTCAGTTCCCTGGCTTCGGTCATCGTCGCCACACTGGCCAGCCCGCACGACATTAACGCGATCATCACACTCCGCATGTAGATTCGATCCTAACAATTTGAAATTAAATTGATTCTGATCAAAACCCGCAACGTTCGGGGCCAGTAAAATGCCTTACGCCTACATGAGAATAGTTCTTGATAAATCCAAGACATTTCTTGCAACATCCATTTTGTTAGCTATAGCTAACACTCCAATGTTCTAAAGTGAGGCAACGGAATGTCAGTCGCAAAGAAAATGACGGTAGGGCAACTGACAATGTTGACAGCCGTCAACATGTTGGGGTCCGGCATCATATTGTTGCCAACCAAACTCGCCGAAGTCGGCGGAATTTCCATTCTTTCCTGGCTGATCACAGCCACCGGTTCCCTCGCGCTGGCTTATGCCTTCGCGCGCTGCGGGATGCTCAGCCGCAAGACGGGCGGCATGGGTGGCTACGCTGAATACACCTTCGGCAAGGCCGGCAACTACCTGACCAACTACACCTACGGCGTCTCGCTGTTGATTGCCAACGTGGCGATCAGCATTACGGCGGTCGGCTATATACAGACGCTGTTCGACGTCAAACTCGATTCGCTGCAAGTAGGCCTGGCGACCATTGCGTTGCTGTGGATCACCACGTTCGCCAACTTCGGCGGCGCGCGGATTACTGGCAAAATCGGTTCGATCACCGTCTGGGGCGTGATCGCACCTGTGGTCCTGGTTTCCACCGTCGGCTGGTTCTGGTTCGACAGCAGCGTCTACGCGGCGGGATGGAACCCGCACAACATGGGCTATCTGGAAGCAGCGGGGGCTTCGGTGGCGATCACGTTGTGGGCTTTCCTGGGCCTGGAATCGGCGTGCGCCAACACCGACGCCGTGGAAAACCCGGAGAAGAACGTACCGATCGCCGTACTCGGCGGCACCTTGGGCGCAGCGGTGATCTACATCGTCTCCACCAACGTGATCGCCGGCATCGTCGGCAATCCGGAGCTGGCCTCCTCCACCGCGCCGTTCGGGCTGGTGTTCGCCAAGATGTTCAATCCGATGGTCGGTAACATCGTCATGGCGGCGATGATCCTGGCCTGCATTGGCTCGTTACTGGGCTGGCAGTTCACCATTGCCCAAGTGTTCAAGAGCTCGGCGGATACCGGTTACTTCCTGCCGATCTTCGCCAAGGCCACCAAGGCCGGCACGCCGATTGTCGGCATGTTGATCCTGCTGGCGATCCAGACTGCAATCGGCTTCCTGACCATCAGTCCGGATCTGAGCAAGCAGTTCGACATTCTGGTCAACCTGGCAGTGGTCACCAACCTGATCCCGTACATACTGTCGATGGCGGCCCTCATGACGATCCAGAAGGTCTCCAACGTACCGGCAGGCAAGGCACTGGCTACCAACATCATTGCCTGGGTCGCCACGGCCTACAGTTACCTGGCGCTGTACAGTTCAGGCGAGCAGGCGCTGATGCTCGGCGGCGTGGCGACGATCTTCGGCTACACCCTGTTCAGCTTCGTCAACAACCGCTTGATTGCGCTTGAAGCGCACAACAACAGCGTACCGACGCAGACGGTCAGCGCCCAGCACATCACGGGCGAACCGGTGCCGGTGAATCATTTGAATACTGTGCCTTTGGAGGTTAGATCATGACGGAATATAAACACTCGCTGGGCATGCTCGCGCTGGTGGTGGGCACTCCCCCGGACAAACGTACCGTCTTCGGTCGCGCCCTGGACCAACTGATCCACGACGTGGAAGAACGCTCCATCAGCGTGTTGATGTCGGAAAGCCTGAGCGACGCGACGTCGATCCTGCGTTCGGACTCGGCCATCCAGTGCGTGTTGCTCAGCTGGGAAATGGACGAAAGTGAAGGCCATGAGGAATGCATCAAGCTGCTGACCACCCTGCGCGAGCGCAACACTCGGGTGCCGGTATTCCTGATCAGCGACCGCAGTACCGCGTCGAACATTCCGCTGGTGGTGATGCAGCATGCCGACGACTTCATCTGGCTGCCGGAAGACACCAGTCGCTTCCTCAGCGGCCGCATCATGGCAGCCATCGAGCGCTATCGGCAGGCCGCTCTACCGCCAATGTTTGGCGCGCTGGTGAAGTTCTCCCGCTCCTACGAATACTCTTGGCACACCCCTGGCCATGCCGGTGGCACCGCCTTCCTGAAAAGCACTGCCGGACGCGCGTTCTACGAATTCTTCGGCGAAAACCTGTTGCGCTCCGACCTGTCGATTTCGGTCGGCGAATTGGGCTCCCTGCTCGATCACAGCGGCCCGATCGGCCAGGGCGAGCGCTACGCGGCCAAGGTGTTCGGCGCGCACCGCACCTATTACGTGACCAACGGCTCCTCGATGTCCAACCGCGTCATCCTCATGGCCAGCGTCACGCGCGATCAGATCGCCCTGTGCGACCGCAACTGCCACAAATCTGCTGAACATGCGATGACGTTGTCCGGGGCCATCCCGACCTACCTGGTGCCGACCCGCAATCGCTACGGCATCATCGGCCCGATCCTGCCGCAGACTTTGAGCGCCGAGGGCGTCAAGGCCGCCATTGCCAACAACCCGTTGGTCAAGGAAGGCATCGATCCGACGCCGGTCCACGCCATCATCACCAACTCTACCTACGATGGCCTGACCTACAACGTCACCCGAGTCGAGAAATTGCTGGGGGAAAGCGTCGATCGTCTGCATTTCGACGAGGCCTGGTACGGCTATGCGCGGTTCAACCCGCTGTACCGCGAACGCTTCGCCATGCATGGCGCCCCTGAGGATCACGACGAGTCCCGGCCAACCGTGTTCGCCACCCAATCGACCCACAAACTGCTGGCCGCACTGTCCCAGGCGTCGATGATTCACGTGCGTAACGGCCGTAATCCGATCCCCCATGCACGCTTCAACGAATCGTACATGATGCACGCCTCAACCTCGCCGAACTACGCGATCATGGCCTCATGCGACGTCAGCTCGGCGATGATGGAAGCGCCCAGCGGGCAAATCCTCACCACTGAATCCATCGAAGAAGCGATCAGCTTCCGCCAGGTCATCTCGCGCATGCACCATGAGATGGCCAGCAATGACCAGTGGTTCTTCACCTGCTGGCAGCCACCGACCGTGCAAGTCGGCGCGGCGGCGGTGCCGTTCCATGAGGTCGATCCGCAGTTGCTGAAAACCGAGCCGAACTGCTGGGTACTGCACCCTAATGAGGTGTGGCACGGCTTTGGCGACATCGAAGACGGCTACTGCATGCTTGACCCCATCAAGGTGTCGGTGCTGAGCCCGGGCATGGGCGACGACGGCAATTTGCTGGAATCCGGCATTCCCGCTTGCGTGCTGACGGCGTACCTCGGTCGCCAGGGCATCGTGGTGGAAAAAACCACTGACTTCACCATCCTGTTCCTGTTCTCCATCGGCATCACCAAAGGCAAATGGGGCACGCTGGTCAACGCCTTGCTCGACTTCAAGCGTGACTACGACGAGAACGTGGAGCTCGAACTGTGCCTGCCGGACTTGTTGGCCGCGAACCAGCAGCGCTATGCCGGCATGGGCCTGAAAAACCTGGGCGACGAGATTTTCGCCGCGATGAAGGAGAACAAGACCACTTCCACCATGGCCCAGGCCTTCGGCATGCTGCCGCAAGCCGAGTTCAGCCCGGTGGAAGCGTATGAGAAGCTGGTGAGGAACGAAGTCGAACTGGTGACTCTGGAAGAAGCTGCCGGGCGCGTTGTCGCGACCGGGATCGTGCCTTATCCACCGGGTATTCCGTTGTTGATGCCGGGCGAGAACGCAGGACCTGCGGATGGGCCATTGCTGGCATATCTGAAGGCGCTGGAGAACTTCGACAAGTCCTTCCCGGGCTTTACCCATGATACGCACGGCATTGAAACCGAGGACGGCGTATCGCGGTTGTTGGTGTTGAAGTGAAGTAAGCGTCTGTGGGGCGACGGGTGTGCTCGGTGTAGTGGTGGGTTGAAGGTAGTTTCGGCAGCCGATTCGGCTGCTATGATTGACCACCATGACCAACATGCCTGCGTTCCGCCAACCCTGCCCTCCCGGCGCCTGCGATTGCGGGCGTGATCCGCTGTTGGAAACCCCGGGCGCGGACGTGCGCATCCTGCTGCTGACCCGTGCGGAGGAAAAACGTCTGCTCGAGCGTCTGGAGAACCTCCAGAGCCTTGGTGACCTGGAGCGCTTGCAACGCCGCATGCACGAACAACTGGGCATCCGCGTTGACATTGCGCCAGGCTTCAACGAAGTCCGGACCATGCGCGGCATCGCCATTTCGATCGCCGAACTGCCCGGCTTGTGCCGCAAGACCCGCGCATCGATCCCGGCGGCGATTCGGCGCGGGTTGGAGAAGCATCCTGAAGTGGCTTATGAATTGCTCAATGCCAATGACCTGCTCAGAGATGCGTGAAACGTAGATCAGGGGCAAATCCAGCAAACTCTGAAGCCCGCAATTAACCCGTTGTGAGGCCTACTTTTTCATTCCAACGCGACGGCGCATATCGGCGGTGATGGTCTGGCGGGTTTTTTTCAGGTTTGCCCAGGGCTCATGGCCGACCTCGGCAAGGCGTTCATGCACGTTGTGCACATTCCATTGATTACCGCCCTTCAGCTCTCCTACTTCCTCCCTGAAAATCGGCACTGACACCGGCAGCCCTTCACGGGTGCGCACCGCGTAGGCGCAGATCGTCGTGGCGCCAAGGCCGTTGCGCAGATAGTCGATGAATATCCGCCCGACGCGGTTTTTCGGCCCGGACACGGCGGAAAACCGTTCTGGCAGCAGTTTCGCCATGTGGCTGACAATCGCGTGACTGAATTCTTTCACCTCATCCCAGCCAAGCTTGCGGGTCAGCGGCACCACCACATGAATACCTTTGCCACCGCTGGTCTTTAGGAACGCCTTAAGCCCCAGTTCATCCAGCACCGAAAGGGTCAGCTGAGTCGCCTCGACCATGCTTTTCCAAGGCAGCGCCGGGTCAGGGTCGAGGTCGAGGATGAATCGGTCAGGCCTGTCCAGCTTATCGGACGTGGCATTCCAGGTATGCAGTTCCACCGTGCTCATCTGCACGGCACCGATCAGCGCTTCGGCGTTGTTGATCATCATCACCGGCTGCCCGGTAAGGTCCTTGTCCAGGGTAGTAATGCCCGGGATCGCCAGGCGCTCGGCGTTTTTCTGGAAGAACAGTTCGCCGGCGATGCCATCCGGGGCGCGCACCAGGGCGACCGGGCGATCCTTCAGTTCGGGCAGGATGAATTCGGCGACTCGGGCGTAATACTCGGCCAGTTGCATCTTGGTGGTGCCACTGCTGGCATCGATCACCCGGTCCGGATGAGTAATGCGCACCTTGCCCGCAGCAAGTCCCGCCTGGGATGGCGCCGGGCTGGCTTGCTCTGCGGCGGCTTTTTTGCCGGCAGGCTTTTTGGTTGGAGGGTTCCTGGTAGCAGACTTCCTGGCAGCAGGCGCCGATGCAGCGCTTTTTTTCACCACGGCTGGGCGCTCCTCAGTGATGTCTTTGGCCGGCTTGTCGTCACGCAAGCCATGGAACACCGCGTGGCGCACGGAGCCGTCCTTGGTCATTTCGGCAAAGGCAATTTCCGCCAGCAACACCGGCTTGAGCCAATGCACACCCTTGGCATCGAACCCCGAGGGCGGGTTGGCGACCGAGGGTTTCTTCGCCTTCAACGGCAGCAATTGCGCGTAAATGCTCTTCAGTGTCGTTTCGTTGAACCCGGTGCCCACCTTACCGGCGTAGCGCAATTTGCCGCTGTCGCGATCATGCAAGCCCAGCAACAACGCGCCGAAGGCACTGCGCGAACCCTTGGGATCGGTGTAACCCACCACCACGAATTCCTGCCGATGCTTACACTTGAGCTTGATCCAGTCGCCACTGCGCCGCGACACATAAGGGGAGCCCAGGCGCTTGCCGATCAGGCCTTCCATCTGCATCTGGCAGGCGCTGGTGAGCAAGGCATCCGGCGCTTCGCCGAATGAGTCAGAAAACCGCAGCAAGGGATCTTCGTGAGTTCTGAGGACCGTCGCCAGTGCCACCCGACGTTCTTCCACCGGCACTTCACGCAGGTCGACGCCGTTGAGGTATGGCATGTCGAACAGGTAGTAAAGGATGTTGCCACTGCTGCCCTCTTCGAAGGCATTTTGCAGGGCCTGAAAATCTGGAACTCCCTGCTCGTTGGCTACCACCATCTCACCGTCGAGCCAGGCCGACTCGAGGTCCAGGTCGGTCAGCGCCTTGGCTTGCGCCGGCAGTTTGTGTGTCCAGTCATGGCCGTTGCGGGTGAAGAGCTTGACCTGGCCATGGTCGATACGCGCCATGATTCGATAGCCGTCGAACTTGATCTCATAGCTCCATTCGCCATCCGGGGCTTTTTCGACCAGGGTCGCCAGTTCCGGCTTGATCAGCTCCGGGAGCTTGGCCTTGTGAGCGCCGGTAAGCCTGGCCGAGCGGCCTTCAGGGGCGACCTTGGATGCGGGCTTTTTGACGGGCTTGGGTTTGGCGGCGGCCTTGGCCTTTTTCGGCAGGATGGTGCGGTCGCTGAGCACGCTGTCGGGCGCGGCGACGACCACGTCGTAATCGCTCTCGGGTTTGGCCGCGCTGTCCTGATGCTTGATCAGGAACCATTGCTCCTGTTTACCCGGCATGTGCGTGCGCACCAGGTTCCACAATCCGCTGAGCTTCTCGCCCTGCAGTTCGAACTTGAGCTTGCCCTTGGCGTAGGCTTGGGCCGGATCCTCCTGGGGTATCCACACCCCGCGATCCCAGACGATCACATCACCGGCCCCGTAATGTCCCTCGGGAATACTGCCCTCAAAGGTCGCGTAATCGATCGGGTGATCCTCGACATGCACCGCCAGGCGCTTGACCTTGGGATCCAGGGACGGCCCCTTGGGAACCGCCCAGCTCTTCAGGGCTCCGTCGAGCTCCAGGCGGAAATCATAGTGCAAGCGCGAAGCGTCATGCTTCTGGATGCAGAACTGCAAGGCATGGTCTTTGGACTTTTTCTTGCCTGGTCGTTTCGCCGCCGGCTCGGAAGTCGCGGAAAAGTCGCGCATGCGGTTGTAATCGTCAAGGTTCCGGGTCATGGCTCACTCCCCTGATGCCGTTGCAACGCTGCCCCCGATGCCGGGGCCGATGTGCGTGACGATCAACGCTACCACTGCGATCCGCTCGACCCGCTGATAACCCGGAGTCAAGAGTTCCTCGCCAAACACATCGGGATCGATCTCGCGGTAAGTCCAAGCGAACAGTGGCGAGGCCAGGCGCGACGACAACGCTTCGAGGAATGGATCCAGCCCCTCGACCATGGCCACCCCCGTATACAGTACCAGCGAGCCTCCGGCTGCCAGGCGATTGAGCGCCTGTTCGACGATGCGCACCGACAACTGCTCGCCGAACTCGCCACCGCCATGGCGGTATGCGCGCTCACCGGGGTCGGCCATATACGGCGGATTGGCGACTATGAGATCAAACTGGCCGTCGACGTCCTGTAGCACGTCGCTGGCCTCCACTGTGATATTGGCCACCTCGGCCAGGGCGGCATTGACCGTGGTCAGGCGCAATGCCGCCGGGTTGATATCGACCGCCAGCACTTGCGCTTCACGGCGCGCCCGGGCAATCACGATTGCCCCGACGCCAGCGCCGCAACCGATATCCACGGCACGGCGAATCGGCGCAAAGCTCTGCTGCAGGTGCGTGTGGATTAACTGCGCAAAGCGATAACTGTCCGGTCCAAAAAAAACCGAATCGGCCGCTTCAGTAGGAAAGCCCGAGTGCACGAATAGCAAATCGTCGAGGCTCGACCAGCGTACGCGACTTTTCAGCCGCCCCTGGCTCTCCACCAGGACGCCGGCCCGCTGCAGCTGGTGCTGTTCATCGACAGGCAGCAGCCCGGACTCGAACGTCCGCGACCAGCCGTAGACATCCCGCAGGTTTTTTGCCGGGCGCGTGGCGTCGCGGTCGAGTACTCGCTGGTGGGTGAGCGGAGTGGGCGTGACAAAACGATAGCCGTCCGCCTGCAGGCGTCTTCCCAGCTGCAATAGAGCCAGTTCGTCGGCGTCCAGTCGTTCTTCCTGATTCATGTGCAGCTCCCTAGCGCAGGCTGGATTTAAGTTCGATGTAGCGCCGCGTGGCGAGCAGTCCCGCCGGGTGTGAGTGACGATGGGCTGACAGCCACGGGATCAACACGGGCATCTGTGCATGGGGATCCAGCCCCGCGAGGGACGCTTGCAGCGTCTGCACGTCAGGGTCACTGGCCGGCAGCTCAGGAACCCGGGCGGCACTGACTACACGCCGATGTGCCGGCCTTGCACGCTCGGGCGCCCAGTCTCCAGCGATCCAGTCATGCAGCAATTGTTTCTCATAAGGGCTGAACACACCGAACATCGCCGCACCATCACCCACTATCATCTGCCAGAACCGGCTGCCCTGCGGATCCTGGTGGCGCTTGATCCAGCCCTTGTTTTCCATGGCACTGAGGAAACCGGGTAATTGCTCGGGTGAAGACAACCACTGATTGACCGTCTTGCCCTCGAAACGGCAATAGTCCGAATGCATGTGCTGGCCGAACGGACGCTTGCGTTCGAGCATGCCCAGCAGCTCTTGCTCGAGGTCGAACGACTCGATAATCGCGCGACTGCCCTGCCCCAGATCGTTAAGTCGATAGCCAGCAGCAACCCGACGCAGGAACTCTTCTCGGTCGCCTTCCAGCGGCATCAGCTGCAGCACTGACTGCACGGCTTTTTGCGCGTGGCCGGTGCTGGCGTTATCGATGGTGACATGGAGCGTGAAATAGTAGGGATCGATGCCCAGTTCGCTCAGTTCATAGGCGCTGATCAGCAGGTGCAGCGGCAGTTGTTCATAACCGAGGTTGTAGCCGATCACTTCAGGCATGAAGTCATCGCTGCACTCGCCCAGCGCCAGCTGGATCGCGCCTTGCAGGTATCGCTCGTCGGGCAGCGCGCAGGTGTCATCCAGGCCATGTTCGGCCAAGAGCTTGCGATAGATCACTACGTGGTTTTGCGCCGGATTGCCGTCGCCCAATTCTTCCAGGTAGGTGCAGATCAGCCCGTCGAACCGCGGGTCACGCCAGTGGCTCAGCAAGCCATACAACCATGCGCCGTCCACCAATTTGGTCGGCCCGACAGCCTGCAGGAAAAACAGCGCATGGGCCTTGTTGCTGAAGAACTGACGTGGGCCGCCATCCTTGCGTTGTTGCAGATAATCGGCGTACTGGCGCGCTACCTGCGCGCAGTGCTGTTCCACAAACCCTGGCAAGGCAGACAGGTCCCGGGGCATCTCCTCAGGCAGGTCTTGGGCCTGTTGAAGTTGCTCGACCAGGAACGTCCGCGCCAGGGATTTGCGCTGCGCGTCATCGACGTTGAGCAGCAGTTGGGCATAGGTATTTTTCAGGCTACCGGCGGTCGGGATCGACTCTGCGCGGGCAGGCCGGGCTTCAAGTCTTGTCAGGGCAGTCATGGGCGCATCTCTCGGTCTATGGCCAGTGGCAGGACGCTGAATCAACGCGTCTCTACTGCAGCAGATCGATGAGCCAGGGAGAAAATTCAATCGAGGTTAAAAATGGCCGGACAGACGGCCAGGGCCTGGAGTAAACAAGCCCCCTTGTAGGAGCGAGCTTGCTCGCGATGGGGCCGGCCAGATAGACCGCTGCCGTCGTGATCGCCAGCAAACCCTGCACATTCGGGTTTGCGTGATGGCTTATGCAGTGCCCTTGGCCTGCTGTTCCAGATGCACTTGCAGCTGTGGATCTATGCTCAATGCGGCTGCCAGTTCGTCCAGATACGCGCGCTCAACATCCTGCTGGTCGTCCACCAGCATCACGCTGGCCAGGTACATTTCGGCAGCAATACCAGGGTCCGTGGCCGACTGTGCCACGTCGGCGGCATCCAGAGGCCGGGATACTTCGTTGTCCAGCCATTGTTGCAGTTGCGGGTCGTCGGTGTGACGGCCGATTTCTGTACTGATCATCTCATGCTCGGCAGGGTCGATCCGGCCGTCGGCCTTGGCCGCTGCGATCAGCGCGCGCAAGATAGCGTGGCTGTGTTCCTCGACTTCCGGTCCGGCCAGCAGGTTCACGGTCTGTGGCGCTTGCTGCGGGACAGATGACGCCTGATTGCGCTGCCAGGCCTGATAAGCCTGGAAGGCCATCATGCCGAGCGAGGCCAGGGCCGCGTAATTCATTGCGCCACTGCGTCCGGATCGGTTCTGGTTCGCGCCGCCCAGGGCCGAACCACCGCCAAGCAGGCCACCGAGCAAACCGCCCAAGCCACCGCCGCCCATGCTGGAACCGGCGCGACCGCCACCCAACAGGCCGCCCAGCAACCCGCCAAGATCACCGCCGATGCCTCCCTTGGGGGAAGCGGCACCCGTTTGCTGCGAGGCTTGGCCACGGAGCAGTTGTTCGAGCAGGTCGCTGGTGTTCATGACGTCGTCCTTATTAATAGAAGTATTTCGGTCAGGAAACGATAGTCCTTGCGCGCCAATCTGCCACCACCGTCTGGCTGCCGACATCAGGGCAACAGCGGCGTGGATTTAGCCGAAGTATTTTCCCGCGACGCAGCTAAGATTTACTGACGGTGAACCTTATTCGCGGATTTTCGGTCGATACCTGCAACCCGAACCGGTTTGCCGCCGCCCTCGCTCGCGAGGGTGATGACTGGCTTGCTTCACTTTTTGGAGAACGCCCCCGTGATATCGACCCTACACATCGCCAGGCTCAAAGCATGGGGCGCCCATGGTTTTACCGCCACCGGCGTGGTCACCGCCTTCCTCGCGACCCTCGCCCTGCTGGATAACCAGCCGACCAGTTGCCTGCTGTGGCTCGGCGTCGCGCTGATCGTCGATGGACTGGATGGCGCATTGGCGCGCAAGGTCAACGTGCAGTCGGTGCTGCCCAGCTTCGACGGTTCGATCCTCGACCTGGTCATTGACTACCTGACCTACGTATTCATCCCCGCGCTGTTCATCTATCGCTACATTCCGTTGCCGGACTACACGCTGCTGCTAACGGTGTCGCTGATCCTGGTGTCTTCGCTGTTCTGTTTTTGCAACGTCAATATGAAGAGCAAGGACAACTACTTCCAGGGCTTCCCCGCTGCGTGGAACGTGGTGGCGCTGTGCCTGTACATCATTGCGCCTTCGCCATGGATCACCTTCCTCACGGTGATTGGCCTGGCGCTGCTGACCGTGACCCGCATGAAGTTCCTGCACCCGTTTCGCGTGCGTAAATTCATGCCGATCAATATTGCCGTGACGGCCATCTGGTTGTTGTGCAGCTTGTCGCTGGTGGTCAACCATCCGGTGATCAACCCGCTTGTGATGTGGCTGTGGTTGCTGATGTCGGCTTACTTCCTGGGCATTTGCATCTGGCGTACGGCGCTGGAGTGGTTTGATGGATCGCGGCACAAATAACCCGCCAAAAGATGACGCTAACGTAGGAGCTGCCGCAGGCTGCGATCTCTTGATCCTGACCTTATATCTCAAGATCGAAGATCGCAGCCTGCGGCAACGCCTACCGGGGTTCAGCGCCGGGTGATGACCACCTCCAGGTACTCGCTCGGCACCACCAGTGATTTCTCGCCCGCCCTGTTCATCCGGTTGAGCAACTCGGTCAGGTCTGCTTCCAGCGCCTTGGCGCCATCGGGCGGCAGCGCGGCGAATGCCTTGTGCACCGGACCGTACCAGCGGCGAAACGTGTCGATGAAATGGGCCGCCGAGCGATAGCGGAAGTTGAAGGTCCGGCGGCTGACCTGGACCAGGAAACTGCGCTCGTCGAAGTGCGCATGCAGCCAGGCCTCGGTACCCCACTGCGAAGGCGGCTGCGCACCCGGTGGTGGTGGCATATGCTTGCCCAGGGTCTTGAACACCTGGCCAACGAAGCCTTCGGGCGTCCAGTTGGCCAGGCCGATACGGCCTCCGGGGCGGCACACCCGGGCCAGCTCTGCAGCTGCTTTCGATTGATCGGGGGTGAACATCACGCCGAAGGTCGACAGCACCGCATCAAAACTCGCATCTTCAAAGGGCAATGCTTCGGCATCGGCGACCTGAAAGGTGACTTGCAGGCGCTCTGCCCGCGAGCGGTCCTCGCCGCGTTCCAGCAATGCGGCCACATAGTCGGTGGAAGTGACGATGCAACCGCGCCGTGCGGCCGCGAGCGTGGCATTGCCGTTACCGGCGGCGACGTCCAGCACGCGCTCATCGCACAGCAGGTCGCAGGCCTCGGCCAACTGCTCGCCGACGATCTGCAAGGTGGTGCCGATCACGGCGTAGTCGCCACTGGCCCAGGCGGCCATCTGACGGTTTTTCAAGGCAGTTAGATCAATGGGTGTGCTCATGAATTGCGCTCCAACAGTGCTCCTGCACCTGCTATCTCCCGTTCAATGACGAACTTAGGCATGACAACCTCTCATTCTTGATATGGGAACAGGGTTTTTGGCCTGCAGGCAAACTATCGCGCCGCAGCACGGCGGCGTCCTGTCCGATCGTCGGCCAGGCGTGTCCGATCGTCCGGAGTTTTCCCATTGCTGGCCCGCACCGCCGGCGCCTCAAGGCGGTGCGGGCCGAGCGCGAGCCGCAGCAACAGTTCATTGACGCGCAGTGCCGAGGACGTCGGATGCCAGAAGGACACCGCCTTCAGTCGCGCATTTCGGCGCGAATTCGGCTCACCGCCTGCGGCCTGGCGCCGCTGCCAGACCGGGACTGTGCAGCAGCGGCGGTGACTATCATCTCAACTATGGGCCGCCGGCGAGACCCACCCTGTAGGAGCTGCCGAAGGCTGCGATCTTTTGATCTTCGGCGGGATCACACATGCCAAAGATCAAAAGATCGCAGCCTTCGGCAGCTCCTACAGGGTTCAGCTTGTCAGGCGTGGCCTCGATCAAGCTCCGGGCGCCTTGGCCTCCTCCAGCAGTTGCTGAATCATCTGCTCCTGCGCGTCGTAGGCGCCTTCGCCAAAGTGGGTGTAGCGCACCTGCCCCTTGGCATCGACCAGGTAATGCGCGGGCCAGTACTGGTTGTCGAAATTGCGCCAGATCGCGTAGTTGTTGTCGATGGCCACCGGGTAGGTGATGCCAAGCTTCTTCACCTGGTCCCTGACGTTATCGATGATGCGTTCAAAACCGTACTCAGGCGTATGCACGCCGATCACCACCAGGCCATCTTTCTCATACTTCTTCGCCCAGTCCTTCACGTACGGCAAGGTGCGCTGGCAGTTGATGCAGTCGAAGGTTCAGAAATCCACCAGCACCACCTTGCCTTTCAGCGATTCGCCGCTGAGTTCCGGGGAGTTGAGCCATTGGACCGCACCGGCCAGCGATGGCATGGCGCCCTGGGCGTTGTCCATGGTATCGGCCTTGACCTTGCTGACGAAGTAATCCAGCACTTTTGGCACGGTCTCCAGTACCCCCTTCTCAACGCTGCTGATGCCTTCGGACGACGTGCCAGCCAGCAGGGTCTTGTCGGCACCGGTGGAGATCACCACTGCAGCGGCCAGCACTGCCACGCCAGCACCGCGACGCAACCAGCCGGTGACCGGTATCGATGCTTTGAGACGGTTTACCAGGCCACGACCAGCGAAGATCAGGGTACCCAGCGACAGCGCGCTGCCCAGCCCATAAGCCACCAGCAGCAGGCTGGTGCCGGCATTCGCGCCTTGCAACATGGCGCCAGTGAGGATCACCCCGAGAATTGGTCCGGCACAGGGTGCCCAGAGCAGGCCGGTGGCCACGCCGATCATGATCGAGCCTGCCGGGCCGGACATTTTGCGCATGTCGGGATCAAGGCGATTGCCCAGCAGCACGAAAGGCCGCGCCAGCCATTCACCAATGCGCGCGGAAATCAGCGACAGCGCAAACAGTGCCATCACCATCAATGCCACGTGGCGGCCGGTGTTACTGGCCTGTACCACCCACTCGCTGCTGACCACCGCCAGGCTGGAGATCAGGGCGAAGGTCAGGACCATGCCGCCGAGGGTCAGCAGGATCGAGGTACGGCTGCGGTCAACGCCGGCGAACAAAAACGGCACGACCGGGAGGATGCACGGGCTGAGGACGGTGAGGATACCGCCCAGAAAAGCGATGATTAACATGGGATCACCTGAATAATGAGCGGTTCATGCCCCCCTGTAGGAGCGAGCTCGCTCGCGATGGTCGTTAACGAATACGCGGGGCGCCTGGCACCCCACGGTGTCTACTAGACCATCGCGAGCGAGCTCGCTCCTACAAAGGGACGGTGTTTGGGTTCAGGCCGTCTGGGTATCCAGCAACTGCCCCTGCGGCGTGCGGCTGGAGCCATCTTCGGCCAGCAGCGGGCTTGCATCCTTGTGCCCCACCGGGGTCAGTTGAAAACAGGTGCTACCGGCGCAGCTGCTCTGCTCCACCGCAGCATTGGCATGGGCAGCCGCGCCGGCTACGGAAAAAGCCACTGCGGTCAGATAACGGGTCAGGTTTTTCATGATGCGGATCCTCGTAAAATCAGTAATGGGCAAACAGGCGACTCAGTTGTCGTCGTGGCAGTTGTCAGCGAATTTTCGGTAGTCCAGTACCTTGGTGTCGCCCTGGGAATTGAGGTAGGTCAGCTGGGCGTTGATGATTCCGCAGGTCGGCGTGGCGTCCTGTTTCATCGAGATGACTTTCTTGATGTCCAGATGCGTGCCGTAGGTGTAGGTTTCAGGCTTGACCGTGGCTTCGGCACGGGCCGACAAGGTGCAGATATTCAGCGCGGCAAACAGGCAGGCGGCGTAGACGGCTTTGGTGTTCATGGCGGTTTCCTCAAGGCTTCAATGGGTCAATCGTGGTATTGAGCCGAGGCGGTTTGGGGTTGCCTCGATGGAGCTCATTAGAAGCCCGCCAGGTATCCCCTCTGTGTCGGAATCAGGCGCGGGTTAATCGCTACGTATCAGAACCGCCTCCCGATACACAGCGATACAAAACCCGGAAAAAATACGGTTTTTGAGTCTGCGTGTGTCCGCCTTAAGGCCAGATACACTGCAATACAAAGGGCAGGAGTCACGCGTGCGAAGGCTCGATAGACTGCGCGACATCCCCCGTTTACAGAGGCCCGGCCCCATGGAACACGTTGATCACATTCTCATCGTTGACGATGACCGCGAGATTCGCGAGCTGGTCGGCAATTACCTGAAAAAGAACGGGCTGCGTACCACGGTGGTCGCCGACGGCCGACAGATGCGCGCCTTTCTCGAATCCACGCCAGTGGACCTCATCGTCCTGGACATCATGATGCCGGGGGACGATGGCCTGCTGCTGTGCCGTGAGCTTCGCGCCGGCAAACACAAGGCCACCCCAGTATTGATGCTCACCGCCCGCAGTGACGAGACCGACCGTATCATTGGCCTGGAAATGGGCGCCGATGATTACCTGGTCAAACCCTTCGCCGCCCGGGAACTGCTCGCGCGCATCAGCGCCGTGCTGCGCCGCACACGAATGCTACCGCCGAATCTGGTGGTTACCGAAAGCGGGCGCCTGCTGGCCTTCGGGCGCTGGCGGCTGGACACCTCGGCCAGGCACCTGCTGGACGAAGACGGCACCATGGTTGCGCTCAGTGGCGCAGAGTACCGTTTGCTGCGGGTGTTCCTCGACCATCCGCAGCGCGTGCTCAACCGCGACCAGCTGCTGAACCTGACACAAGGCCGCGACGCCGACCTGTTCGACCGTTCCATCGATCTGCTGGTCAGCCGTTTGCGCCAGCGCCTGCTCGACGATGCCCGGGAGCCCGCGTACATCAAGACCGTGCGCAGCGAGGGCTACGTGTTCTCACTGGCGGTGGAAGTCATCGGGGCACCCTCATGAATTTCTCGCTGCGCTGGCCCCGCACCCTCGCCTCGCGTCTTTCAATGATTTTCCTGGTAGGGCTGATCCTGGCGCAGGCGCTGTCCTTCGGCGTGCAGTATTACGAGCGCTACGAAAGCGCGAAAAACACCATGCTCGGCAATCTGGAAACCGACGTGTCGACCTCAATCGCGATCCTCGACCGCCTGCCTGCCAATGAGCGGGCCAGCTGGCTGCAACAGCTGAATCGGCCGAACTACGGCTACCTGCTCGACGAAGGAACTGCCGGGATGCCCATGACCGATTCGCCGATGGCGATGAGCTCGATCAAGGAAGCCATCGGCAAGGACTACCCAATGACCTACACCGACATCCCAGGGGCGCGAAAGCATTTCCAGGTGCACCTGAAACTGGCCGATGGCAGTCCGGTGACCATCGACGTCCGTCCGGCAATGGCGCCCTTGTCGCCGTGGTTGCCGGCGGTGCTGCTGGGGCAACTGGCGCTGTTGATCCTGTGCACCTGGCTGGCCGTGAGGATCGCTATCCGCCCCCTCACCCGCCTCGCCCAAGCGGTAGAAACCCTCGACCCCAATGCGCGACCGGTGCACCTGGACGAGAAAGGTCCTACCGAAGTCGCCCATGCGGCCAAGGCGTTCAACGCGATGCAGGCGCGAATTGCGGCGTACCTTAAAGAACGCATGCAACTACTGGCAGCGATTTCCCATGACCTGCAAACCCCCATCACCCGGATGAAACTGCGCGCCGAATTCATGGACGACTCCAGCGAGAAGGACAAGCTATGGAGCGACCTCGGCGAGATCGAGCACCTGGTGCGCGAGGGCGTGGCCTATGCACGCAGCGTGCACGGCGCCACCGAGGAAGTCTGCCGTACCCACCTGGATTCGTTCCTCGACAGCCTGGTGTTCGATTATCAGGACATGGGCAAGGACGTGTCCCTGGAAGGCAAGACCGACGCGGTGATCGACACCCGCCCCCATGCGCTGCGCCGGGTAGTGGTCAACCTGACCGACAACGCCCTCAAATTCGCCGGCGCCGCGCAGCTGGAGGTGGCCTCACAGGCCGATGGCAGCCTGTCGATCAAGGTGATGGATCGCGGCCCCGGTATCGCCGAGGAAGAACTGGCCCATGTGCTGGAGCCCTTCTACCGAGTGGAAAACTCGCGTAACCGCAGCACCGGCGGGACCGGCCTGGGCCTGGCGATCGCCCAACAGCTGGCGCTGGCGCTGGGCGGGTCCTTGACCCTGAGCAATCGAGAGGGCGGCGGCCTGTGCGCGCACCTCAAGCTGCCCGCGGCTAAATAGCGCCGTTACCACGCCCGCGAACGAACTCGTGGGCTTTGTGCGTGAGCTGATCCAGGTGCCGGTCGCGCTGTTTTTCGGCATCGACCATCGCCCGCTTGCCATGCTTTTGCAGCAGGTAAGTATGAATCTGCCGTACCTCCAGCGAGCTGTAGATGGGCCCTACGTCCAGTAATCCCATGAGCCCGTCGCTGCTGTGGTCACGGGTGTTCATGAGCACCTGGGTGCCGCGCACGCCCACGACCTGGAAACCCATCGATTCGAACCAGGGCACCTTGGCCACGGCGCACGTCAGTTCGGCGTGGGGATAACGCCCCACCATCTCGCGCACCATCTGCCGGGCGATCCCCTGCCGCCGATGACCCGCCTGCACCGCCATGTACGCCACGCCACAGGCATCGGGATCGTCCTGGATCGCCAGGTATAACAGGAAACCAACGACCTGCTCCGGGTCGTCCTCATCTGTGGCCACCAGCAACTCCACGGCAACTCCCTTGGTGCCATTCAACGCCTCCAGATACAGATGCACTTCATAGCCGATCGCATATTGGTAAACGTTGTACAGCAGGTTGCTCGGCGGGATCGCGACCATACTGATGTCAGTGAGGTTGTCGACCACCAGCTGCAGGATCTGACTGGTCAGATGCTCTGGGCATGGGGTTTTGAAATGGGTGATCTGGGGCATGTGCGGCTCTGGGTCTGGGTGGCGCTCGAAGGTGTAATGATAACGCGCAGAGTGCGCATCGGGTGACCGCAGAAGAATGAAGTGGCGAATTCATGAGCCTCACGCATAAGTCTCCCACAGAATCATCTTGCTTCTACAACTGCGGATATTCCTGCTCGCCAACCTTTTCCATCCACTCCACCACCTTGCCATCCTGCGCCTCAGCAATGGCAATGTGCGACATGGACGTTTCCGCCGTTGCCACATGCCAATGCTTCACATAAGGAGCAATCCACGCCGTGTCGCCGGGTTTGATCGATTGCGCCGGTTTGCCGGCCTGCTGTACCCAGCCACTACCCGCAATGACAATCAACTTCTGTCCCAGCGGATGGGTGTGCCAGGCCTTGCGCGCACGGGGTTCGAAGGACCCGCAGCGTATCGCCTGCCGAGGCCGGCCAGTGCCTGCTCGGTTAAGGTATCGGACCTGACGCAGGCGCACCCCGCGCAGCGATGGGCAACACGTGAGCATGAGTGCCGATATCAGCCAGATTCCAGGCAGGCTCTCAGTGTTCGGGCGCCACGACCCGAAACTTGATGTCGATGTCCTTGGAAACGACGGTGTCAGCCCACTCCCCTTCGCCGATCCGGAACAGGTCGCGGTCCAGAACGAACTCGCCATTGAACAGGCCGATGCCACTTTCCGGTTTCAATTCGACCTGGACCTTCACCTCTCGGGTCAGGCCCCTGATTGTAAGATTGCCGATCACGGCATAGCGGTTATTGCCCAGGTCCGTGACCCGGGTAGATTCGAATACGCCCTGGGGAAATTCCGGGGTGTTGAACCAGGCGGGTTTCTGCAGTTCGAGGTTGGCGTCGCTGCTGCCGGCGTCGATGCTCGCCATGTCGATGACCAGTCGGGTACGGGCTGCCGTGGGATTGGCGGTGTCGAACTCGAAGCTGGCTTCGAACCTGCCGAACGTTCCGTAGACCTCGGAACCCATCTGGTTGAAGGTGAAGCTGATCTTGCTCGCAGCAGGGTTCACGCGGGTGTACTCGGCGGCTTGAGTGCAAGGCACCGCCCCCGTGATCAAAGTCACCGCCAGTGCAATGGAACACGGGAATCGGCAAGTCATGTGATTCTCCGGTCGGGGCCAGGTTTGCCGATTGCACGGCCGAATGGGGTAAATGTACTAAAGCAAAGAAACGCGCGTTGTTCCACTGTTGCACAAGCCTGGCTTGCCAGCGATGACGCCCTGACATTCACTAAAGCGACTACCGCCGAACGCACATCACCGCGTCATGTATTTCTAAACCAGCCGCTCGATCCGGCGGTGCAGCCAGACGAATCGGTAATACGCCGTCTGCAGCGCCAGCATGGCCAGGTACGCCACCGGAAACGCCATCCACACCCCTTGCAAACCAAACTGCGTATCCAGCGCATAGGCCACGGGCAATTGCACCAGCAGCACGCAGACGATCGAGATCGCCATCGGCACCAGCACCGTGCCGCTCGCGCGCATGATGCCGCCGATGATCGCCTGGAAGCCGAAGATCAACAGGCTCCAGAGCATGATGTGCAGCAGGTGTTCGGCCATCGCCTGGGTCGAGTCGTCCGTGAGGAACAGTCCCAGCAACCAGTGCGACAACAGGTAACCCAGCAACACCAGGCCACCGGTCAGGCCTACGTTGATCCACAGCCCCGTGCGCAGGATCGGCCCCATGCGTTCCAGGCGCCCGGCGCCGATCGCCTGGGCGCCGAGAATCGAGGCGGTGATGGCGATCGACAGCGCCGGAAACTGCACGTAATTGACGATCTGCGTCACCGCACCATATGCCGCCGTCGCCTGGGAGCCGTGCTGGTTCACCAGCGCCAGGATCACCAGTTCCGACAACGATAGCACCACCATCTGCAAGCCGGTCGGCAAGCCGATACGCAGCACTTTGCCGAGGATCACCCGGTCCAGGCGCATCGCCGCGAACATTTCCCGGTCGGGTGCCAGCGGGTGGCGCCTGGCGATCAAGCGCCACGCCAGCCATCCCATTGCCGCCAGGTTACCCGCCAGTCCGGCATACGCTGCGCTCTGAATCCCCAATGGCGGGAACCCCAGCCAGCCTCGAATCAAGGCCGGCGTCAGCGCCAGGCCAATGCAGGTGGATACCAGCAATGCCACCAGAGGCGACATCGTATCGCTAACACCGCGCAGCAATTGGGTAAACAGCACGTACACCAGCAACGACGGCATGATCCACATCATCACGTGGGCATAGGCAACGGCGTCGTCCAGCACGTCCGCGGGCGTGCCCAGCCCTTGCAGCGCCGAACGCGCAAATACACTGCCCAGCACTGCGGCTGTCAGGCCGATCATCGCCCCCAGCAGTAACGTCGTACCGGCAATGGCCTTGACCATGTGCGCCTCGCGCGCCCCCCAAGCCTGACCGATCAGCACCCCGGCCCCCGCACCGAGCCCGATTACCAGCGCAATGAAGAAAAACACGATAGGGAACATGCCGGAGACCGCCGCGAGCGCCTGGGTGCCGAGCATCTGGCCGATGTAGATGCTGTTGATGGTGCCCGACATGGACTGCAGGAAATTGGACAGCACCATGGGCGCGAGGAACAGCAGGTAGGTTTTCCAAAGGGGCTGGGTTGACATGAAAGGGAGGTCCGTCTCGACTGCGCAGGGTGAGTACTCAAGGATAGCCCCAGGGTCGGGGACAAGGGAACCAAAGGCTGCGCGTTTGCCCTGTGCGACCACACCTTGCGTTTCAACGACTGCCACTCAGTGGCGACCAGGTCCCTGTCGCCATTTGGATCAGGCAGCCTGGAAGCATACGTTTGCTCCATCGGTGGCGTCGATAGTCACCATCAACTCAATGAAGTTCTCATAAAAATCCTGGGGCGTAACATCGCATCCATACCAACCAATAACACCCCGGAGCACACCATCATGAAACGCCAAATCCTTCTCAGCTTCGCCTTTTCGGTTTTTGCAGTTAACGCTTTTGCAGCCACTTCCGCTCAGCCCGTCGTTGCTGAAGGCGGCTCGGATCGCCTGATTGAAAGCCGTGTGGCTGAGGGTGGCTCCGATCGTCTGCTGGAGCGCCGCGTAGCCGAAGGTGGTTCTGATCGTCTGCTGGAACGCCGTGTAGCCGAAGGTGGTTCTGATCGTCTGCTGGAACGCCGTGTAGCCGAGGGTGGTTCCGATCGTCTGCTGGAACGCCGTGTAGCCGAAGGTGGTTCTGATCGTCTGCTGGAACGCCGTGTAGCCGAAGGTGGCTCTGATCGTCTGCTGGAACGCCGTGTAGCCGAGGGTGGCTCTGACCGCTTGATCGAGTCCCGCGCCGCATGAAGAATCGCTCTGGATCAACACTCACCGAAAGCCCGGCCTCAGCAGCCGGGCTTTTTTGTGGGCAAACCAGGCAATTTGACACTTATGACCACCGGCACACCTGTGTTACATACTCAGTGAGTAGTGAACTTTGTACCCATGAGGTTTTTGCCAATGCGCTTGTGCCCGTTCCTGCCAAAGCTGTTGCCTGCTGTGATACTCGGTTTGTTCATGTGTGGAGCGCAGGCGGCCGTGCCCGCCCCGGCGCCCGACAGTTTGCGACCATTGCTGGTGACGATGTATGAGCGGCTGAGCATTGCCGATCAGGTGGCGCTGAGTAAATGGGATACGCGCCAGCCGACGCAAGACAGTGCGCGGGAAGCGCAAGTCATTGCCAATGCCAGGAAACAGGCGCTGGAACGCAAACTCGACCCGGACGAGGTCGCCGAGTTGGTTGCGGCGCAGATTGAAGCCAGCAAGCTGGTGCAGTACGGTTTGCTTGCCCAGTGGCAGGCGGCTGGCAAGGCACCCGATACGCCAAGGCCAGACCTTTCCACGCAGGTCCGGCCGCGCCTGGATCAGCTGCAAGCCCGACTGTTGACCGAGTACGCCAAGTTCGCCCGCTATCGTACCGACCCCAACTGCCCCTTGTGGCTGGCCACCGCCCGGTCCGGACTGATCAAGGACGCTCTGCATGGCCAGGGACTGATCCGGGCGACGGGCGATCTGTGTATCACTGCCCAGTGATAGGCGATTGGCAGCCATTGCTGGCGTCGATAGTCACCATCAACTCAATGAAGTTCTCATAAAAAATCTCCGGCGTAACATCAGCTCCATACCAACCAATAACACCCCGGAGCACACCACCATGAAACGCCAGGTCCTTCTCAGCATCGCCTTCTCGGTTTTTGCAGTTAACGCTTTCGCCGCCACTTCCGCCCAGCCCGTCGTCGCTGAAGGCGGGTCGGATCGCCTGATTGAAAGCCGTGTAGCCGAAGGCGGGTCGGATCGCCTGATTGAAAGCCGTGTAGCCGAAGGCGGCTCCGATCGTCTGCTGGAACGCCGTGTAGCCGAAGGTGGCTCCGATCGCCTGCTGGAACGTCGTGTAGCCGAAGGTGGCTCCGATCGCCTGCTGGAACGTCGTGTAGCCGAAGGTGGCTCCGATCGCCTGATCGAGAGTCGCAACGCATGAGTGAAGTGTTAACGGCAGCACCCGAAAAAAACCCGGCCTCAGCAGCCGGGTTTTTTCTGTCTGCTCATTGGCCGTCCTGGAACGTCTGCAGGTAGGCCAGCACATCCGCGACTTTCTCGGGATCGCTGAGCCCCCAGAAGATCATTCGGGTCCCGGGCACCACCTTTTTCGGCGCTTCCAGGTACGCGGTGAGCGTTTGCGTGGTCCAGGTGATACCGGCTGATTTCATCGCATCGGAATACTGGTAATCCGTGGTGCTGCCGGACATCCGGCCGAAAATCTGATTGAGCTGCGGGCCGAAAGACGCCCGGGCGGACTCTCCGACCTGATGGCAGCCGCCGCAGATACGGCCAAACAGCTTCTGCCCAGCCTCGACATCGCCCGCCCCTTTGGCCTGTGCGGTGAACAATGCACCACTAATCAACAAGGCAACCGTGATTCCAGCGGCGTTGTTCATTTTCACTCCTGATCAGACAAGCAATATGCAGGCTGCACAGGATACGGATTGCCCCACCTTTCTCAATCAGGTTTTCACCGCCACCCAGGTGAAACACATCGGCAACTGGGCGCTCTGCTGCTCATAGCGGTCGTACAGTTCTTCGCGATTGGAGTGCGGGTACTCCTTGAAATGGCTGATCGCCAAACCTGCATCCAGGGCACCGGTAAAGATGTCGCCCAGGGTATGGACGAACCAGTATGACGCTGCGGACTGCTGCTCGACCTTGCAGGCATAGACAATCGGTTGGGTTTGCACGAATGGTTCGCTGCGAAAGTACGAGCTGTCCAGGCGGTAAGGATCGCTCGCCTCGGGGTCGAACATCTCCAGAAACGGGTGGGTTTCGTAGATCACCAGCGCGCCACCGGTTTTAAGGATGCGGGCCACATGGCGGAAGAACTCGCCAATGTCCGGCATCCAGTTCAATACGCCAATGGTGACCAGCGCCACATCGAAACGGTTGTGGAGATCGCTTGGGAGGTTATGGATGTCGGCTTCGATGAACTGCGCAGGATGGGGCGAGCGCGCCCCCAGTTCCCGCGCCTGATCAAGGAACGCGGCGGATTGATCGATACCCACCACGCTACGGGCACCAAGGGCAAACAGCGAGAGGCTTTCCCGGCCGTTGTTGCAGCCCACTTGCACGAGGTCTTTTCCTGCGACGCCGACTTGCTCCAGCAGCGTGTGCAAGGTGGTGTCAAGGCAGCTGAAATCATTGCGTTCTACAGCACTGAGCAGCGCCGGCCATTCAGGGTTGTCCCGATGATGGCGGGCGGAGTCGTTCCAGGCCTCGCGGTTGCTGGCGATGGCTGTTTCCTTGGTCGGCATTTCCATTGCAGGCTCCAGAGATCCGGTCTTGATTGACCGGGGAAGGAGTCTAGGTGAGAGGTGCAGGAAAACCCATTGGGAGATTGTTGGATTCTTGTAAGGGGCAGACTCGCTGACTTCAATAGCCTCAGCGCGAGCAGAGGTCACCCCTGCGAGGGGGATCTCCTGGCGTTGAACGTGCAGCCCCTGCGGAAGGTCTATAGTTAACGACCTTGGGGAAATACCGAAAAACCAGGTGATGCCATGCAAAACATCAAGCTGATGCTGTCGCTCGCTGTATGCCTGCTCGGTGCCAACGGCGCCCAGGCCGATGACAGTCCGATGCAGACGCAGACCTACAACAGCGAGTTTAGCTACTACGGCACGGACCAGCCCTTCGCCCACCCCTCGCCTCCGTCCATCAGCACCGTGCCGCCGGGGTCATACATCTCGACCTCGCCGCAGGACTTCATCCCGATAGCCAGCCAGCACGAGTTTACCGACTCCCGCCTGCCGACCATCGCGGACGCCAGCGTACGGGTGTTCATCCGCTCCTATGACGCGCAGCGCGGGGTGTACGTCAACGAAGAAGTACTCGACCCCACGTGCCTGCTGGCCTGCCTGAGTCGCCAGGGCCCGGCGTTGTAGCCCGGCTACCACTGGCGCTTGTCCGGACGCGAGAGGCCGAGCTTTTCGATCCGGTAGCGCAGCATGTCGCGGCTCAAGCCCAGCAGGCGCGCTGACTTGGTCACGTTCCAGTCGGTCTTGTCGAGCATCTTGCGCACCATGTCACGCTCGACCTCAGGCAGGTTCATCGACTCGGTGCCGTTGTAGACCGGCCGCGGCTCGTGGTGTTGCGCTTCCTGGAGGATCGGTGGATCGTCCACCAGGCTCAGGCACACATTCAACTGATGAGCCGCGATGGTGTCACTCTGGGCCAGCAGCACGGTCTGTTCGAGCATGTTGCGCAGCTCGCGCACGTTGCCCGGCCAGCTGTAGCTGAGCAGCAGTTCCTCGGCCTGATCGCTGAAATGCAGGTTCGGCTTGCCATAGCGCTTGCCGTGGGCCGCCAGGAAATGCCGGGCCAGGAGCAGGATGTCTTCGCCGCGGGCGTACAGGCGCGGCACCTTGATCGAGATGATCCGCAGACGGAAGAACAGGTCGCGGCGGAACTTGCCTTGCTGCACCATCTGTTCGAGGTTGCAGTTGGTGGCGCTGATCACCCGCAGGTCGACCTTGCGCTCCTTCACCGAACCGACCCGGCGGATGGTCCGGTCTTCCAGCAGTTTAAGCAGCTTGGCTTGCAGCAGCAGGTCCATCTCGCCCACTTCATCGAGGAACAAGGTGCCGCCATCGGCGGCTTCGACCAGCCCAACCCGGCGATCCTTGGCATCGGTGAAGGCGCCCTTCTCGTGGCCAAACAGCTCTGACTCCACCAGGTTCGATGGAATCGAGGCGCAGTTGAACTCAATGAACGGGCCCTTGCTGCGCGGCCCGTCGAAATGCAGCGCCCTGGCCACCAGTTCCTTGCCAGTGCCGGTCTCACCTTCCACCAGCACCGGCGGCAAATCGGTGTTGGCCATGCGCCGCTCGGCGTCGAGCAGTTGGGCGATGGTGCCCTTGAGGTATTGCATGGGTGCCGACTCGCCGATCAACGCCTGCACGCCGGACTTCTGTGCTTCACGGTCCTGATAAAACGACAGCGTGCGCTCCATTCGATCAGTCGCCAGGGCCTTGTCCAGCAGCAGCTTGAGCTCCGGCAGAGCCACCGGTTTAGTGACGTAGTGGAAGGCGCCTTCTTTCATCGCCACCACGGCGTCTTCGACGTTGCCGTAGCCGGTCATCATGATCACTTTCAGATCCGGCGCGCTGACGCGCAGCTTCTGGATCAGATCGTGACCGCTCATGCCCGGCAACGAGTTGTCGGTCAGTACCACATCAGGCGCGAACGTGCGCAATTTCTCCAGTGCATCTTCCGCCGAGTGGCAGACCGTGACCTCGAAGTCTTTGCGCTCCAGGTAGGTCTGAATATTCTCGGCGAGAAGTTCGTCATCCTCGACCAGCAGTATGCTGTGCTCCATATTCCCCTCCCGTTGCCACTTTGAAATTGAGACATACGCGGGTTCCTTCCAGCTCCCGACTGGTCAGTTCGACCGAGCCTTCGAAACGCTCCATTATTCTTTTGACCAGGGCCAGGCCCACGCCCAAACCGCCTTGCTTGGTAGTAAAAAACGGCTTGAAGACCATTTGCTGCTGCTGCGCGGTCATGCCTTTGCCGGTGTCGCTCAACGTCAGGCTCACCTGCCCCGGCTGCGACGAATCGAAGCCGATCGTCAGCACGCCGCCCTTGGGCATGGCCTCCAGGGCATTGGCAAACAGGCTATTGAGAATTTGCGTGAGGAGCACCCGCTGACTGACGACCGGTTCGATCAAGCGCGCAGTGAAGCGCACCTCGACGTTCGAACGCCGGATCAGCGGCTCAAAGGCGTTCAGCGTGTCCTCGACGGCGAGCAACAGGTCCACGGCTTCGGAGTCGTCATTGGCCGGGCGCAAGGACACCAGCAATTCGCGGACCCAGCGCGACATGCGATCGACCTGGCTGATGATGTCGCTTATGTTTTTCTGTGCACTCTGGCTGGCAATGTCCTGTGCCAGTTCGGCGCTGGAGCGGATGTTCGCCAGGGGATTGCGCAAGCTGTGCGCCACCGCGGACGACATCTCCCCCAGGGCTACGAAGGTCTCGTTGGCGATCAACAGTTTCTGCTGGGTTTGCAGCAGCCTGGCAGCGCGCCGCACGATCCAGAACAAGCCCAGGTAGATGGCCGCGCCGCCCAGTGCAGTGGCCAGCCAGATGGCCTTGAACCCACGCTGGATGCGCGCTACCAGGTCTACGGGCTCCTTGTAGATTTCCACCATGGCAATGACCTTGCTCCTGTCGGCGTTGAACATCGGGATGTAGTTCTCGACGAACAGATAAGCCGGCTCGCGCAGGAACCGCTGCTCGGGACGCTCATCATCGACCTCGTGATAGCTGGTGGACACCGCCTCCTTCATCATGAAGGATTCGTCCAGCTCTTCGTCACCGGTGATGCGCTCACCGATCAGGTCGGGGTTGGTCGACCACACCACCGTTCGATCCAGCGCAAAGACGTGGGCCAGCAGGATGTCCGGCAGGTGCTCCACGTGGTCGAGAAATTCAATGCGAGCCGCAGCGCGCTTCTCGGGGGGAACATCTGGATAAGCGTTGTCATCACGCGGGTCAAGCATCTCGCCCATGGTCCGGCGCGGATTGATCGAGGCATGGCGGATTTCAGCGTCACCGATGGCCTGGATGAATTGCGCAGTCAGCATGGAGTCACGCTCGATGCTCTCCTCGACCACAAAACGCGTGGAGATATAACCCAGGCCCAGGGCCACGGCGGCGATGATGACGAAGCTGCCCACGGAAAACCAACGCAGCAGATTGAACTGACCAGGCCAGCCCTCCCGCATTGCGGCCAAAGGCGGCGCAGATGCTTTTAATTGTTGTGGTCTGTGCATGGGCCTATCCCGCTCTACAGGGGCGCTTTCCCAATCAGTGTAGGTGGCAATCATTGCCTCCGACGGCCCAATGATGGTAAATCGCCGCTATTGTGTTTGTGCCGCCAGCGCCTGCTGGCGTTCGGTCTCTTGCGTCAGAAAATCAATCACCGCCTGGGCCGAGTTTTCATCCAGCCGCAGGTTGGGCATCGGGATTTTTTCGAAGCGTTCGAACAGCGCTGTGGCGATCGGGTCTCCCTCCGCCAGCATCCGGTCCGGCTCACGAATCCAGCGACTCAGCCAGGCCGGGTCGCGCTGGCGGGTCACGCCGATCAGGTCCGGCCCAATGCTGCGCATGCCAATGCCCTGGCCATCCTGCGGGCCAAGGCTGTGACACGAAGCACAGCGGGTGCGAAACAGTTCTTCACCGGTGCTCGGCGGGCGGATCTGCGGCGCGTCGGCATAACTTTGTTCAATGCTCGGCTGCTTCCAGTTCTGCAAGGTATTGGCCAGTTGATCCGCGAGGATCCACGGATTTTCAAAGGGCGAGGCCTTCATCCAGCGGCCGGTTTCCTGGTTGCCGACGATCAGGCTCAGGTTGTGGTCCTTGTTGCGGCCGTTATCGACGCCTTCGATGAACAGCCCGAGCTTGTGCCGAAGCTCGGTGACATCGTCGAATTCACCGGTCAGAAATTGCCAGCCCGGCCCGACCCTGAAGCGTTGCGCGTAGGCCTTGAGTACGGCGGGTGTGTCGCTTAGCGGATCGATGCTGATCGAATAGAAGAAGATGTCCTTGCCGACCCGATCCCCCAACAGCGTCTGCACCTGGCGCAGGCGCGCGGTTTCCAGCGGACAGGAATCGCTGCAAGAGGTGAAGATGAAGTTGATCACCACCACCTTGCCCTTGATCAGGTCGTCGAAGAAATGCACCTGCTGACCGTCCTGGTTGGTCAGCAGGGTGTTGGGGAAATAATCGCCGCCCCAGGGCGTCACCGAGCCATTCGTCGCGGACGCCGCCTCGTGTGCCAGCAGCAACCGGCTGGCCAGCACGCAGGTCACCAGCAGCAGCACCAGGTGCATGCCCAGGGCCCGGGAGCGCGGCGTGTACAGTGGCCGGTCGACCGGTAGGCGGTTCATTTTTTCACCGTCACTTGCGGGCCGAAACCGTCGCCGGTGCGGAAGGTTGGCAGTGCGGCGGAGTTGACATAACGCACTCCGTCCCAGCTTGGCAGTGGCGTCGGCATCAGCTGCAATTGCCCGGGTTTTTCCAGGTCCCAGCGCAGCAGCATGGAGTTGTCTTCGTGCTGGGTGTTGTGACAATGCTCCATGTAGGTGCCGCCGAACTCACGAAAGTTGATCGCAAACTCCACGCTGTCCAGGCCGTCGTTCTCCGAGCCGATACGGTACACGTCCTTGCGCGCCCATTTTTCCCATTCAGGCGGCGCCTTGCCACCGCGACTGAGAATGATCCCTTCCTCGAAGTGCACGTGCACCGGGTGGCTCCAGCCCTTGCCGCCGGCCTTGATATTCCACACTTCCAGAGTGCCGAAACCGCTGACTCCAGCGTCGGTAGGCCCGGTTTTAAGCTGGATCGAGGTATTCAGGCGCCGCGGGTCCATGTGGAAGCCGAAACCGCCATCGGTCTTGACCGTCCAGGGCGCGGCATCAGTGCCGTCCGAGCGGCCGTAGGTGAAGGTGCGGTGTCGGGCCTGGGCCAGCAGTACCTTGTCGGCGGCGTTGTCACGATGGATCTTCAGCGGAATCATCACCAAACCTTCCGCCTTGCCCGGCTTGGCCGGCTCGTAGGCTGCCGGGTCCATGGCCAGGTCCTGGCCGGTGTAGGCCTTGACGTTAAACTGGAGGATTTTGCCGACGCCCGGGTCACCCTTGTCCCACTGCGGCCCCTTGCTCGATTGTTTGAGCACCGCCAGGTATTTTTCCGACAGCACATCGCCAAGGGGGATTGGCTCATTCGGCCCCTTGCCGTCGTCGTGGGCCAGCAGGTTGACCACGAACAGCTTGTCCCCCGGCTTGATGCCGTTTTTCGCGAAGTTGACGATGATATCGAAACGCTCGGCGATGCCCTGGGTCGGCAGGATCGCATTGTGGTTCTGTTTATCGCCGTCGGCATCCAGGTCCATGCTGCCGTCAAAGGGCACGCTGTGCTCCATGATGTTGCCGTCGTTGGCAATCATGTGGAACGGCACCCGGCTGTAGGACACCCCGGAGTTTTTCGGCCCCTGGAACTCGCCGCTGCTGCCCTTGATTTCGCGCACGATGGCCAGCTTGAAGTAACGCGACACCGAGCCGTTGAGGACGCGCAAGCGATAGCTGCGGGCGCGTACATCGAGGGTGGGTTTCCACTGCCAGTTGACCAGGATCTGGTCGCCAAGGAAGCCGTCGGTGTTGAACGGGTTGAACCACAACTGGCCGGACTGATCCCAGGCCTTGTCGGCGATCACCAGGTTGACGTCGTAGTCGCGATTGCCCCACGGCAAGGCGCTGCCGCTGGGCAAGCGCAGGTTGACGCCGTCGTTGACCGACTCGTTGCCGCGGTCCAGGGCGCTGTAGTAGTTCATCATCGCCGCGTTGCCCTTGTAGACATTCTGCGCGGTGAAATCGAGCATGTGATCGTGGAACCAGTGGGTACTCATGGTTTCGCGCCAGTCGCCACGGATCTTGATCGTGCCGTGGTCGCAGGTCTTGCGGCTGGGGGCCAGGTCGTTGGTCCAGAGGGTCTCGCCCGGCGAGCAGGGGAACGCCGCGCGCGGATCCTGGGCGTCAGTGTTGATGCTGTCATAGCCGGCCAACTGGATCGGCCAGCGATAGTCGTAGTACTGGCCGGGGAAGAAGAATGCATTGGCATAGCCATCGCTTTCCGCTGGCGCGTGGCCGTTGTGTTCGTGGGTGCTGATGGTGTGCAGGCCGAAGCCCATGTTGGCCGCCGGGTCGATGGGCAGGCCGTTGTAGTGCCTCATCAGGACGGGCTGGCCGTAGCGAACCATCAACAACTTGGGCGGCAGGGTGCCGTCGAAGGTCCAGATCGAATTGTGGTTCTGCACCGGCATGTTCGGGTGAAAGCGCGGGTCGACGCCCTTGGCGGTGCCGTCGGTGGCCGGTACGCCGGCCACGTTGTGGTAGAGCCCACCGGGGCCGAACTCGCCCAGCGCATAACCATGCATCTGCCGGCTGTCACGCAGCCCGCCATTGACCCGGGCACCGGTCTGCACGGTCTTGTAGGCCAGTTGCGGGTAGAACTCGTTCCAGCGCTGGTGGGACCAGCCCTTTCCAGGCGGGCGCCCCTCCGCCGACGAGCCGATATGCCGGTTGAGGAAATATTCGATCTGCGCCTGCCAGGGGTTGCGGTCCACGACGTTGGCGAACTGACTGGGGAACGGTGTCAGCCCCGGTTGACGCAGGAAAGCATCGAGCGCGGCGCTCGGAGGCGCACTGCGCGCTGCACTGGCGGGGTCCTGTTGCGGCGCCGGGCCGATAGCCACGGGCGGAAACGGCAGGGGCGCCGCCGGTGTGGTCGGGTCGAGCTTTTCCGGGCCGAATTCTTCGAACAACAACAGTTGCTGGGTAAATGGCTGGGCGCCAAACAGTGGGCTGGGCTTGCCATTCGTGGGGTAGTTGAAACTGGTCTGCACCGTCGGCGGCAGGATGTTTTCCTGACGCGGCGTGTCGCGGCTGCCTTTAACGCCATCGGGCAAATCGAAGGAATCTTCGTTGGCCTCCGGCATGGTGAGGATCGCATTCAAGGCGCCGGCCCTGTCCTCGGGTTCGTCGTAATACGCCGAAGGGTCCGAGGGTTCGGGCTGTCGCTCGTCGTCGATCGGGCTGGCACGCAAGCAAGATGCACCCAGGGTCATCAGGAGGATGCCCACGGGCGTAAACCACTTGCAGGTTCGTTTGAAGGGGTACGTCGATTGCCTGTTCATCACCAGCCGCCTCACAGTCAGAAGGGGTACTGGTGGAGTTGCAAGGAGCTCGCCATATTTGTAACAGATTAATACAAAAGAACTAACGCCATTCAATACAATGGCTTAACAACATCAATGTGCCATGACTGACCGAAGTGACTGGGGAATGGCACCCGCTAGCGGGGAAAGTTCATCCCCAGGTTCAGGGAATCAGCTTGAACCACAGGCGCACGCTAGTGCCCTCGCCTTCCCGACTTTCCAGCTGCACCGAGCCGCCAAAACGCTCCATTATCCGCTTGACCAACACCAGCCCGACGCCAAGCCCGCCCTGCTTGGTGGTGAAAAACGGGCGGAAGGCCATGGTGCGTTGTTCGGCGTTCATCCCCTTGCCAGTGTCGCTGATTACCACGCTGACGCTGCGGGCATCACCGGGCTCCAGCCGCACGGTCAGGGTGCCCCCCTTGTCCATGGCTTCCAGGGCATTGGAGACGAGGCTGTTAAGTATCTGGTTGAGTTGCACCTGCTGACTGCGCACCATCGGCGTCTGTGTGGGCTCGAACACGACATTGATCTCGCCCTTGGCGATCTGCTGCTCGAACGCCGTCAGGCTGTCGTGCAACGCCGCTACCAGGTTCACCGGTTCCGCTTCTTCGCTCAGCGGGCGCAACGATTGCAGCAACTCGCGCACCCACTTCGACATGCGGTCGACCTGGCCGATGATGTCGTTGATGTTCTTGTGCGCCGCGCCAGTGTCGAACTCCAGGGCCAGCTCGGCGCTGGAACGTATGGTCGCCAGCGGGTTGCGTAGACTGTGGGCAACCGCCGAGGACATCTCTCCCAGGGCCACAAAGGTTTCATTGGTGATCAACTGCTTCTGCTGGGTCGCCAGCAGATTCGCCGCGCGCCGCACGATCCAGTAAAGCCCCAGGTAAATCAGCCCACCGCCCAGGGCCGTGGCCAGCCAGATCAGCAACAGGCCACGCTGCATGCGATCAATCAGGTCCTTGGGCTCCTTGTAGATCTCGACCATCGCCGTGACCTTGTCGCCGTCGGCATCGAACAATGGAATGTAGTTCTCGATAAAAATGTATTCCGGGGGAGTGACGAATTTCTGCTCCGTGCGGCTCTTGTCCACTTCGTGATAACTGGCGGACACGGGAATTCTGGAATTGAAGGCCTGGTCCAGGTCATCGTCGGTGTGGATGGTGGTGCCCATCAGGGACGGGTTGGTCGACCAGATCACCGTGCGGTCGGGGGCATAGATGTTGGCCAGAATCACGTCCGGCAAGTGCTCGATATGGTCGAGGAATTCGCCGCGGGCTTTGGCCCGGGCCAGAGGGTCGACGTCGGAAAAGTTGCGATCCTGACGCGGGTCAAGCAGCTCGCCCATGGTCCGCACATGCGGGATGGACACGTGGCGCACTTCGGCAGAAGCGATTGCCTGGATGAACTGCGAAGTCAGCAAGGCGTCACGCTGGACGCTTTCGGTAATCACGAAGCGTGTCGACACTGCCCCCAGGGCGATCGCCACCGTGCCGATCACCGCCATGCTGATCAGCGAAAACCAGCGCAGCAGGTTGAACGGCTGTTTGCGCGAGCCCAGGCGAACATCGCCCTGGTGGGACGCGAGTGTTTGAGTCGACCTGGCCATGGATAGCGTTCCGCACGAATTCCCCTATAGGGTTATAGCCCACCCGCCAATCTTTGCCCGATCCTGGGGGTGGCTGCCCCCCATTCCCCGCCGCCCCCATCTACCCCCAACTCTGGGGGCAGGGGCCCGATGGGATTTTGCGCAAGACGCCGCCCTCTCTCACCTGCACGCCCGTGCGCCGGGCCTATGCGGGGCATTTTCGCTTTCTGGTACGGAAGTTGCCGAAACCCCTCTCAACTGACCCATCCCCAGGGGACAGGTCTCCAATAGAGGGAATACTCATGCACCCTTTACTGTCCAAAACTGCGGCCGCCCTGGTCGTCAGTGCTCTGGCTCAAGGCGTCGCCCAGGCGGCGCTGTTTGCAGTCGATCCCGGACCCTATCTACCTGGCAACGGTGGCTTCGCCGCCTGGTATCAGGACACGCACGGTAGAACCCTCGACCTGTGCCTGTCCAAGGCGGTAAGTTCGCGGGTTCCCGGCGCGCCGGGCGCGCCGACCTACATGTGCAGCCTGCTGCCCACCCCCGGTGTGTTTGACGATGCGCAGCCCATCGTCTTCCCCAGCAACTTCCCGGACGAAGCCTTCTGGTTTACAGCCGACACGGCAATCGTCGACGCCGCACGGGGGATTAACCTGTCATTTGGCACGGCCATTGAAGCGGCCTTCGCTGCCGGAGACCCGATGGAAGGCGACCAGGTCAGCTTTGCCCGGGTGCGGATTCGCGTCGACGTGCCCCTCGCCGGCACCTACGTGATCACCCACCCCTATGGCGTCGATGTGTTCAACATCGACACCCCCGGGCGGCGTGCGATCAACATGACCCGGGACATCGGCATCGGCTCGCCAAAAACCTATGACGGCGCCCTCAAGGGCGATGTCGGGCCTTTCCTGCGCAGCGTCAACGGCCCCTACTCCGAGACCAACCCGCTGACCGGCAGCGCCGAACAGTTCGTCGGCGACCCCAACCTTACCGAAGCCGTAACCGGCAGCCCGTTCAACACCAACTTCGTGCGCATCGAAGGCCCTAACGGCCTGGACCTTCGTACAACGCTGTTTTCGATCTCGGGCAAACTGTCGACCGTGGTTCGCCCAACGCCCATGATCGCCCAGCGGAGTACCTACTCACGCACCGCCGGTGAAAGCGCGCCGGTGGCCCAGCAGGACGTGTTCGTAATGGCGCCACCGCCACCGGCGAGCGTGACCCTCTCCAGCAGCACCCCGGTCCTGAACCTGAGTGAAGCCGATACCACCGGCAACTGGTACGCGCAGTCGTCGGCCAACCCGACCTTGCCGACCACCTTGCAAGTGACCGCCGACAACCACCTGGCCATTCCCAGCAGCACGCCGACCACCCTGCCCATGGCTCTGACCGACCTCGTGGTGATCCAGCGGGCCGAGTACAGCCTGAGTTCCGGGCAACTGACCCTCGTAGCCTCCACCAGCGATGAAACCTCGCCGCCAGTGCTCACGGCAACGTCAGGCAGTGGTGCCGCTATCGGCGCCCTCAGCGGCGAAGGCGCGGTGAAAACCCTGGCCACCGGTATCTCGCCGATTCCACCGTCCCGGGTTCGTGTGACGTCATCCAATGGCGGCAGCGACACCGAAGAAGTGGTCATCGTGCAATGAACGCTCACATGCCCAGATCCTCATCAGGAGGCATCATGAACAATTGGCCACGCCTGGCGCTCAACGCCCTGGGACTGACTCTATCGCTGTCCGGCAGCGCGTTCGCGCAACTCGCCGCCGTCGACCCGGGCCCTTATACCTTTGCCACGGGGAAATTCCCCATGTGGTACCAGGACAACAATCAACTCTCGATGGAACTGTGCCAGTCCCGGGCCGCCAGCTCGCGAGTGCCGGCCTCGGTACCGCCGGCCTACATGTGCACCCTGCTGCCGGAACCGGGTATTTACGATGACACCCAACCCATGGTGTTCCCGGACAACTGGCCACCGGAAGCCTTCTGGTTTCTCGCCGAAACCGCAATCCCCGATAACGGCGCCGGCTATGGCGTAGACGCCTACGTGGCCGGGATCGAAGCGGCATTCGCTTCAGAGAACCCCATCGATGGCGACCAGCAAAGCTTTGCGCGGATTCGCATCCGGGTGAACATTCCCACGGCGGGTGTCTACACCATCACCCACCCTTACGGTGTGGAAACGGTCAACGTGACGGCGCCTGGCCGTCGTGCGATCAACATCACCCGCGACATCGGCATCGGCGCACCGGGCAATTTCACCGGTGCGGTGAATGGCGCCATCGGCCCATTCCTGCGCAGCATCAACGGCCCCTATACCGAGGTGAACCCGGACACTGGTGGCGTGGAAACCTTCGTCGGCGACCCGAACCTAACCGAGCAAGTCACCGGCAGCCCGAACGACACCAACTTCCTGCGGGTCACGGGGCCTGCGGGCACCATCCAGACCAACCTCTTCACCGTGGCAGGCAAGGTACTTGACGCTCGTGCGCAAACTCCGGTCGAGTTGGACCGCGCGACTTACCGGCGCACCACCTCAGGTGGCAGCAGCAACGTGCGCGTCGAAGTGTTCGCCAAGGCCGGCAACGGTTCGTCCCTGTGCTTCCGAGAAAGCGTGGCGCTGGTTCCTGGACCACCGCTGTCGCCCTGCCAGACCAGCCTGCTTGGGGACAACACCGGGCTATTCTTCGGTCAACGCCAGGCCATTGGGCCGGTGCCTCCGGTCATAGTGGTCACCGCCTCCAACCCGGCAGGCACTACCCGGCCGACAGCCGTATCGAGCAAGCTCACCGACGTGGTGAAAATCCAGACCGCACGCTACAACTGGTCTAACCACAGCCTGCTGATCGAGGCCACCTCCACCGATGAAGTGGCCATTCCGGACATGGTCGCGCAAGGCTACGGACGCCTGTCGAAATCAGGCACCCTGCAGAAAATCACCATTGCCGACCTGACTCAGCCGCCCGCCACGGTGACGGTAAAATCCGCGGCCGGCGGCAGTGACACCGAGCCAGTCGTGGTGGTCGGCAGCGCGCCGAACGCCGGCGAAAACCAGCCTCCGCTGGCCGTCGCCGACAGTGGCAGCACCAGCTTCGGCGTACCCATCACCCTCAACCTGCTGACCAACGACAGTGACCCCGACGGCAACGTGCCGCTGAGCATCACAGCGTTGACCCAACCGGCTGCGGGCCAGGGCACCGTGGCATTGAGCGGCGCAACTGCAGTGGTCTACACCCCCCCTGCGGTGGTCAATGCCCCGCTGACCACCACCTTCACCTACAAGGCCCAAGACATCAAAGGCCTGGCCTCGACCGCTCCGGCGACCGTGACCATCACCGTTGCGCCTAACCAGGCACCGGTGGCGGTGAACGACGCCATCGCCACCCTGGGCGTGGCAGTGCCGATCAACGTGCTGGCCAACGATACCGATCCGGAAGGCAACCTGCCCCTGGCAGTCGCCGGCTTCACCCAACCACCAGCAACTCGCGGCAGTGTCACCAGTAACGGCACGGTACTGACCTACACCCCACCGGCCACCGTGACCACGGCTTTCACCACGACCTTCACCTACACCGTCCGGGATAGCTTCGGTGCTGTCTCAGCGGCCCCGGCGACGGTCACCGTGCAAGTCTCGCCACGGCCTGCGGCGGAGAACTTCACAGTGACCACGGCCACGGTGTCGGCACGCTCCAACAACCGCTTCACCTGGGACTTTGCCGGCACCAGCTCGGTGATCACCGGCAACACCATCACCGTCCAGGTCAGCACCCCGACGGGGCTGGTGACCCTGGGTACCACCACGGTGCCGGTGACCGGTCGCTGGCGGTTGACGGTCAGCAACAGCACCACGGTGATCCCGTCGGCGAACCCGACAGCCACCATCACCTCGTCCCAGGGCACCGTGCGTACGGTGTCGGTGACGGCGAACTGAGCCCTCGCCCCGTCAACTCCTCGAGTTGACGGGGCGAGCCTCTTCTCACAGGACAACTCCATGAAAACGTCGACCGCCACCCTGCTCTGCCTGCTTCTGCTCTGCAGTGGCGCTGGTGCGCGCGCAGACGACCTGATGGACAACGACGACCTGGCCCCCGCCACCGACCTCGGCGAGCTGCCACCGCCGGTTGGCCAGCAGGCGCTGATCGACCAGAACGGCCAGGCCAACGTTGCGCTGCTGCAACAGAACGGCCAGTCGCTGCTCGGCAGCATCGTCCAGTCGGGCAGTAATCAGGAGGCGTTCATTCTTCAGCAAGGTAACGACCTGATGGCCCTGATCACCCAGCAAGGTTCGGGCAATAACGCCGGCATCACCCAGACCGGCAGCCACAACCGCGCGCAGATCTCCCAGAACGGCAACAACAACGACGCCACCATCGACCAGGCCGGCACGGGGCTTTCCAGCGCCGTCACCCAGTCGGGTAATGGCATGAGCGTTTCGGTCAAACAATATCGCTAAAGCACTGCACTACCCGGAGGTTTCATCATGTTCAAACTGACGCCCCTCACCGCCGCCATCCTGGTCATTGTCAGTGCCCAGGCCATGGCCGACGACAGTGTCTCGACCCAGAGACAATTCGGTGATGCCAACATCGCCAATGTGAAGCAGACCCAGGCCCCGTTCAGCACCGCAACCGAGCAGCAGTTCGGGCAGGGTAACGACGCGATGGCGGTGCAGGACACTGCAAGCAGTAGCATCGACCAGAATCAGGTCGGTGATTACAACGCCGGCTATGCCGAGCAACTGTTCGAGGACGGCAGCACCATCGTGCAACGGCAGGTGGGTACGTTCAACAACACCCATGCAAGCCAGTCTGTTGGCTTGACCGGCAACGAAGCGCTGCAACAGCAACAGGGTAACGGCAACTTTTCGTTCATTTACCAGGACAGCCAGCAAGGCGCCTCGGGCCAGACCTTTCAAAACGGTGACAGCAACGTGGCTTACATCGAACAGATGGAAGTGGGCGATGCGAATGTCGCCACCGTGGTGCAGTACGGCACCGCCAACTATGGGACCGCCGAACAGGTCGGTCACTCGGGAGGCCAAATTGCGATCAACCAGAATGGCGGCGACAACTATGCCTACGGCGATCAGCGCAGCGGCGTTGGCGGCACCGTGACCATCAGCCAGTTCGGCGACATGAACGGCAGTGAAGTCTGGCAGTTCGGTCAAGCCGCCAGCCAGGTTATCGTCGATCAATACGGGCAGGCCAACGAAGCCATCGTCGACCAGAGCTTTGGGCAAAACAACTACGCCCAGGTCGTGCAAGTCGGCGACCTCAACGCCCTCTACGCCGACCAGTTCGAATCCATCGGCTCGACCCTGGCGTTGTACCAACAAGGCAGCAACAACATCCACTTCACCTACCAGAGCGGCGACAGCCACGTACTCAATGCCAGCTCCGTAGGTAACGAGAACAAGGTCTACGCCAGCAACTGGAAAGGCCCACAATCCGGTGGCCAGTTCGGCACCAACCAGCGCGCCACCGTCAACCAGACCGGCAATGCCAACATCGCCAACTTCACCCAGACCGGCGCCGGTCACATCATGACCACCAACCAGAGCGGCCTGGGCAACAAGACCACGGTCAGCCAGGCCGAGTCCTACAACGAGCTGTACTTCGACCAGAACGGCACCGACAACATCCTCATCGCCGACCAGCGCGGCACCACCAACCTGATCCAGGGTTCCTCCACCGGCACCGGCAACAGCAGCGAGTTCGACCAGTCGGGCAGCGGCAACCAGGCATTCACCACGCAGATGTATGGCAGTGACAACCAGATCACCGTCAAACAGGCAGACAGCATGAACGTGGCATATGTGACCCAGGGCGGAACCGGGAACATTGCCAATGTTGATCAGAGCGGCGTGTCGCAGATGGCGACGGTGCAGCAGTTTGGGGGGGCTAACCAGGCGACTGTATTGCAGCAATAACTGATAGGGGGGTACCAAAACCGCGGCCTGAAGGTCGCGGTTTTTTTGCTTGCGCGGTTCTGGTCTGCCCCAAAATGTCGAACATCAATCATGACTTTTGGAGGGCAGACCATTCTCCAGGAGCTCAATGTAGGAGCTGAATGTAAGCACTGACTGTAGGAGCTGACCGTAGGAGCTGACGAGTGAAACGAGGCTGCGATCTTTTGATCTGGTTGAGCCACCACCAAGATCAAAAGATCGCAGCCTCGTTTCACTTGGCAGCTCCTACAGTTTGGTCGCGTAGGAGTCGCGTGTGCACTGCAAATTCGCGCGGGAGCAAGGCTTGCCCGCGATGGTCTTTGAGTTGAAAGATGTGTTGGCTGACACTCTGTCATCGCGGGTAAGGCTTGCTCCCACAGTACTGTGACTGTGGGGTCAGGGAAGACTGGGGCTGCTTCGGTTATTCTTCCTCGCCTTCCGGTACTACGCGGTTCTGCGACAGGTAGCGTTCCATGGTTTCGTTCTGTGGCGGTGCCGAGTTGTCGCCGGCGACCTGCCACATTTTGCGTTCAATGCCCTGGGACAACAGGTGGCCGACCGCCGATTCGATGGCCGACAACACGCACAACTGCGCCGGCTCGTTGGTGGTGTAGCCCACTTCGGCCTCGAGCAGTTTCTTGAACTCGATGAACTTGAACACTCCCGCACTGCGGGCCACGGAGTAGATGGTCTTGCTGGTCATCACGTTGGCCAGGACCTGGCCGCTGCGCACGTCCACCGCCCGCAGGTTGACGGTGACCTGGTCGACCCGATACTCGCGGGAGATGTCGATGCCCAGGTAACGGGCCCCTTCCCCGCCGCTGCGCACATTGGTGTCATAGGCGATGATGCCGCCTTCGAGCATCATGTTCGCCGCCTGCAACGGCGGCAGTTCCGCCTGGATGTTCATCGGCGTGTTCGGTTTCTTTTGCGAAGCGCGAATGATCTTGCGTTCGGTCAGCAGGTTCTGCAGCCCTTCACGCTCCAGCACCACGAACCAGCCGCTGGATTGCATGGCGTCCATCAGCATGCTCGCCGCACCCTGGGTCACGCTGGTGGAAAAGGAGCTGGCCGGGGTGGGTTTGTACTGCCCGGTCTGGTCGCGAAAACCGTAGACTACGGCCATCAAGCGGCCCTTGGGACGCGGCAGCTTCATTAAGTCGTAGTAGGTTGACGCCCTGGGTGTCAGGGTCGGGGTTTCGCTGTCCTGCTCGGCCGGCATCGGTTCGCGCAGGCTGCAACCCTGCAAGGCCGCCAACAGCATCCCTAGCACAATTATTTTTTTCATGTCCGTTACTCCCCATCAGTCCTTGGCTCAAGGAGCCAGGCCGTTCACCAGGATTTCCGAAATTTCGCCGGTCGCTCGGTCCGTCACTTCAATGGTCAGTGCGCCCGAGTCGTCGATGACGTTGACGATAAAAGCGTCGGTGGACAGGCTCCCCGCGTTGCCGGTGGAGATGTTGTCCAGCAACTGCCCCAGCAGGCGCGATTGCAACTGGCTGCTGAAGCGCTCGAGGGCCGAGGTGCCGGCGATCGCGGTGCGATCCTTGAGGTCCGGGTCGTCGTAGTCGTTCTGCGCCTGGGCGTTGTTAAGTAGCCAGGTGCCGTTCAGCGGGTTGCCGCCGAACGAGGGGTTGACCGGCGTGTACACCAGTTCAGTGGCCTGGACCACACCGCAACTGGTAATCCCGAGCAGCCACATGCCTGCCCACGCGAGGCCGCTGCGCTGCGAAAACAATGTCGTCTTCATAATTCGTCCCTCTCAAGGTCCGTGGTGTCTTGCAACAAGGCTTCCAGCTTGCGCTGGACAATCTGTCCGCGAACCCAGTCGGCGGCGTCATAAGCCTCGTCCTTGAGCTCCACGGTGTTCGGCGGTAGAAAGCGCCGGTAAACCAGTCTCTGTTGGTATTCCACGGTCACCAGGCTGCCCCAGCGTGCCGAAGGTCGTTCGCGTACCACCAGGTTGAAATCCATCGGGCTGGTGGCTCGCAGGCGTTCACTGAACGAGTAGTAGAATTCGTGGCCGATGTGCGAGATCGTGTCATCGACGATGAAGCCCATCATTTCGTCCTCTTCCCCTGCCGAGGCGAACGGCAGCACCAGCACCAGGGCCAAGGCGGCCAGCCATTGGCGGTTCATGGCTGCAACGCCCCGGGTGCGCTGGACTGACCTTTAGCCGGACCCGACGCGCCATCGAGGAAGGCTTTCTCGGCGACAAACTGCCAGTCCTTGTAACTGGCCATGCCGGTGAAGTCGGACCACTGGCTGGGGAAATCGACCTGTTTGAGCGGCTTGTCGGTAGACGGGCTGTTGAGGCCGGTGATGCGTCCATCGAAGCCCCGTTGCAGGCTCCACTCACCGCCGCCGATCGGGTCTGGATAGAGCTGGCGGATATGGTGCCTGGGCGTTGGAAAACGCTGGTCGTCCAACAGGTCCTCGAGCTCCTTGGGGTACTGCGCCAGGCCCGGCGAACTGCGGTAATAGCTGCGCAGCGCCTGTGCATATTGGGTGCCGACCCACAGCAGCTGTTTCTCGCGGTCACGTCGCGATGCGGTCGACCACAGCTCGCCGGCGCTGGCCAGGCCCATGCCCATGACCATGATCAGGAACAACACGCCCAGGTAGGTGAAACCGCCCTCTGCGGACGGCCTACCACTCGGAATAAAGGCTGCCATCACGTGCCCTCCCTGTGGCTCCACTCTTGATGTCGGCAACACCGCCCGCCACACCCTCCGGCGGCGCGACCATGACCCAGGCATCCTTGCGCTCGACGATCGGGTCCATCGGTGGGTTACGCAGGTAACGCTGCTCGACCAGTTGCTCGATGGAGTCGGGATAACGCCCGGTATCACCGTAATAGTGGTCCAGTGCCTCACGCATCGCCGACAGGCTCTGGCGCAGGGTGGTCTCTTTCGATGTTTCCAGGCTGTTGAAATAACGGGGCAAGGCAATGGTCATCAGGGTTGCGATGATTGCCATGACCACCATCAATTCCAGCAGGGTAAATCCCTTTTGCCGACGCATGATTTCACCACTCCCTATAGGCGACGCCGTTGAGTCCCTTGCCGCGAGCCTGGGAATAGACGTCAAAGACGTCCTCCCCCTCACGCGGGTTCTGGGCCGAACTGTCATAGGCGCGCAAACCCCAACCGCCCTCGTCGTCACGCTTGACCGACGCCAAAGGGTCGTGAGGAATGCGCCGTAAAAAGTAGAACTTGGCACCCTTGGCACTGCGCACATCGCGCACGCCTTCCACCAGCACTTGCAGGTTCGGTGGGTAGCCGCTGCTGTTCAGCGACTTCTCGATGTAGCCGGCATCGAATGCGCGCTTGTAGGCATCGATGGCATCGCGAATCTGGTACAGCGCGGTGCGCAGGTCCTGCTCTTTGCCCCGGCGCACCACGGTCTCGGTCAGCGGCGCGGCCATGCCGGCCAGCAGGCCGATCAGGGCCAGCGTCACCACGACTTCGATCAGGGTAAAACCGCGTTGCGAGGCGTTCATGATCAAGGCTTCTCGACGACGACACGGGTGGCGACCACCGGCGTGCCCATGGTTTCGGTGCGGATCGCGGTGTCCATCGAGCGGTCCGGGGCCTGGATGTGCATGCTGGTTTCGGTGCCGGTAGGGAACTCCATGTCCGAGGGGCTCTGATATGGCAGGTTGCGCACGATGCGCGGGGTGATGGACAGCACCAGCTCCGATTTGCTGACGTCGTCGCGGTTGCTGCCGAACAGGCGGCCCAGGCCTGGAATATCGCCAAGGCCGGGGATTTTGTTGCCGTTGCTGCCATGGTCATTGCGCACCAGCCCGGCGAGGATCTGCGTTTCGCCGTCGTGCAGGCGCAAGGTGGTCTGGGCATTACGGGTGTCAACCTGAACCGGGATGGTGCCCTGGCGGGTCGGTTCCAGCGGGGTCGCGTTGCTGACCTCCAGGGCGATCTTGATCGCCACTTCGTTGTTCAGGTGCACGATGGGCTGCACTTCGAGCTTGAGACCGACATCCAGGTAGGTCACGCTTTCGGTGATCACCGGGCCCTGGGTCGAAGGCACCGAAGTGGCGCTGATGATCGGCACGCGCTGGCCAATGTGGATGCGTGCCTGCTCGCGGTTGCTGACCCGAATCACCGGGCTGGCCAGGGTATTGATATCCTTGTCTTGGGCGTTGATCTTGGCTTGGGGCGAAGGCGAAATCGAGATCCGGCTGGAGTTGATGCCTCTGAGCTGGTCGAGCACCGACACCGCCTGGCCGTCACTGGTGAGCACGCCAAAGGTATTGGGCCACTGCAAGCCGAGATCGAGGATGCGCTGGCGAGCGACCTCCATGACTTCCACTTCCAGCACCACTTCGGGGTTGGATTGGTCTTGCGATTGCAGGAGTTTTTCCGCCATGCGAATCGCGTCTTCGCTGTCGCGCATGGTCAGGGTGTTGAGGCGTTCGTCGACGAACACGTCGCGGGTCTTGAGCATGGTCTTGATCATGTTCAGCGCGGTGTTGGCATCGATGCTGGTCAGGTAGAAAGTGCGCATCACCAGCTCTTGATAGTCCTTGAGCTTCTGCGGCGAGTCGGGGTAGATCAGCAGGGTGTTTTCGTTCACCACTTTCTGGTGCAGCTGGTTCTGTTGCAGCAGCAGTGCCACGGCGTCTTCGATGCGCACGTCACGCACGAAGATGGTGGCTTTCATGTCCGGGCGCAGGTCCTTGTCGAAGATGAAATTCAGCCCGGCGACCTGGGACAGCACTTCGAAAATGGTCTTGAGGTTGGCATCGCGAAACTCAAGGGTCACCGGCCGATCGAGGCGAGTACGCAACTGCGGGTACTGCACGACGTTGCGGCTCTGCACCAGGCGAATGCTGCTTTGCAGCTCCAGGGCGCCTTCGTTTTTCGGGTCCAGCTCGAGGATCTGCTTGACCTGGCGGTCGGCGGCGTAGATGTCGCCACGGCGCAGGTCGCCCCGGGCCAGCTCGAGTTTTTCATCCTGGCTGCGCATGTGTTCAAGCTGGCTCAGGGATTCCTGGGCGCGCCGGTTGTTCGGTTCGATGGTCAGTACCCGGCCATAGCCCATGCGGGCGGAGGCAAAATCACGCTGGGCGCGGTCCATGTCGGCCTGGGTCAGCAGCGCCGTCACCGCCCGGGCGCGGCTGCTGTTCAAGGCCAGGTGCAGCTCGGTATCACGAGGATTTTCGCGCAGGCCTTCCTCGATTCGGGCCAGGCCGGCTTCGTACTGTCCCGACTCAATCAGGTCGGATGCCTCCTGCTTGGCTACCTGCGCGGAACTGCACGCGGCCAATCCTGCACACAGGCAGACAAGGCTTATCAGCAAACGGGATCGGTTCATTGCGTGCTCCCCACAGACAGCGTCTGAGACAAATGCAAAGGCAGGTAAACGAAGCTCAGTTCCACATCGGAAATGCCCTCGATCCGCCACGTTTCGTCGATCACGTCCCCTTTGCGCACGACGTATATTTTTTCGCCGTTCTGCAGAAATACCTGCAGATCGGTACGGTCATCCAGCCTGCCAACGAACTGGAAAGGCATGGGCGGTGCGCTAGGGGCTTGCACCACCGGGGTGACGTTGACGGGTTGTTCGGTGACGACGGCGAGGGTCGGCGCCGCTTTCCAGCTGCGGGCGGCGAACAGGTCGCCGGCCGGGCTCAGGTCCTTGATCTGCACGGGTTTGCCAGCCGCGGGTGCAGCCGGCAAGGCGCCGCTAACCCTGGCTTTGGCCGGGCTGCCTACAACAGCGACGGTGTCGTCGCCCTCCTCAGTCGACTGGAAGAACTCGCTCCCCCAGGTGAGCGCTGCGGCAACCCCGAGGAATGCCAGCCAGCCCACTACGCGTTGGCTTTTCATCACGACCTCGACAGGTAAAGGGTCATGCGGATCCGCCCGGTGAGGTCGGTGTCGGCGATCTTCTTGCGCTGGAACTCCACGTCCTCTACCACCACGGCCGGCAGCTGGCCGAGCAAGGCGTGCAGGAAGCGCCGCAGTTGCGGATAGCTGCCGCGCACCGGCAGGAGGATCTGATAACGCGCCAGGTGGGTCTTGGGATCGATGCCCAGGGAGTATTCACCGCGGGCCAGGGTGATACGTTCCTGGGCGGCCAGGGCGTAGATCTTGTCGATGGCAACCGTTGCCTGGGGCTGTGACGGCAGCTTGCTGCGGAAGTCATCGAGCTGGCGCTGCGGCACCACTGGCGCAGCCACGCTGCCCTCTTCAACCTTGGCCAGGTATTCGCCGGCTTCCCGGGTCTGCTGGCTGAGCTGTTGCAGCGACTGCCAGTCCGGCAGCAAACCTGCCAGGCCATACACCAGCGCCAGCAGCACCAGGGCAATCCCGGCAAGCCCGGGCACACCGAGGCCTTGCAGGTATTCGTGGACGATCAATCTAGGGATTTGCATCGCCGATCTCCCAGGTAGCCGACAGGTTGAATTGCACCGGATGCTCCGGCACGTTGGCGACGATTTCGTGGCTCAGCAGCGACACATCGGACAGCTCGTCGCTGGCTTCGAGGCGCCGGTGGAAATCGAGCATCGCTTCCAGGTCCCGCGCTTCAGCAGTGATGCGTACCTGGCCCTTGCGAGCGTCGGGGGTCAGGGTCAGCAGGGCAATGTTGTCCCGGGGCATGCTTTCCAGGGTGGCGAACAGGTGTTCCCAGGGGCGGCGCAATTGCTGCGAGACCTTGCGCATTTCGGCCAGGTTTTGCGCCTGTTCGCGGATCTGCGCCGGGGTCAGGCTGAGCTTGGTACCCGTGTCGCCGGTCAGTACTCGCTGGGCCGTTTGCAGATGACCTTGCTGCTGGCTGGATTGGTCGCTGACGTGCTGGCCGAGCGCCACGCAAGTCAGCGCCAGTACCACGCCGGCGGCCAGCAGGCTCCAGCCCAAGGGACCGCAACGGCGACGTGGCTGGAAGTCGAGCATCAGGGCGCGCATGTCAGGCCACCGCCCGGGACATGACGTACAGGCTGTCGCGTACGGCTGTCCGGTCCTCTTCAAGGGTGCGCAGGTGAACACCCGGCACCTCGGGGTGCGAATCGATGCGTGCCGGCGCATGCAGGTAAACATTCAGCGGGCGGTCGCTGGTGGAGGCTTGCAGCTGGCTTTCACGACCGATCAGCGCCGCCAGTGCGGCATCGCTGTCACTGCTGCCCACCGAACGCACCGACGCCCAACGCCCTTCCCGCGCCACCAGCAACACGCTGCGCACCGGCTCGGCGACCACGAAGAGAAAATCGCCGGCGTCAAAGCTCGAATCGAAGTGATTAAAAGCGGCCATCAGGTAGGGCTGCACCGAGCGCAGCTTCAGGCCCCGGGCGCTGGCCAGCGTCCGCAGGCGCTCAAGCAGATCCTGCGGCAGCGCGGCAGCGATGCGGTCGTAACCCGCAGGCTCGGCCGACAACACCAGGTTCCAGGGCTGCGTCGGCACACCGTAAAGGTCTTCGAAGCACAGTTGGGCGAAGCCACGCAGTTCCTCGGGGCTGTTGATCTGATCGCTCCACGGCACCAGGCAGAAGCGGCTGAAGTGCCCCGACACGACCACGCTCAACTGCGCACCGGCAGCGGCATGTTCGCCCAGCAGGCGGTCCAGGGTTTCCAGAGCGACGGCCCAGGCATGGAAGCCTTCGTCGATGAAACCGACGCTGCCAAGCCACAGGGTGTCGCTGCCCTGGCGCCGGCCCAGGCCAACGCCACTGGCGCCGAGTACGGCGACAAAACGATCACGAGACAAAAGTGACACGATTGATCTCCTCGAGCGTGGTCCGCCCTTCCTGCACCAGTTCCAGGGCCGACTCGCGCAGCAGGCGCAAGCCACGTTTGCAGGCATGGGCCTTGATTTTCGAAATCGGCTGGCGCTCGACGATCATCTGCCGCAGTTCGTCGTCCAGGTGCAGCAGCTCGGCGATCGCGGTACGCCCGCGATACCCGGTGCCCCGGCAGTGGCCGCAGCCCTTGCCGTGCACGAAGTGGAAATCGGTCACCTGCTGCGGGTCGAGACCCGAGAGGTGCAGCTCGTCGTCAGTGGGAAAATGTGGCGCGCTGCAGCTGGCGCAGACCAGGCGGATCAGCCGTTGGGCCAGCACCGCGTTGAGCGCCGAAACCAGGCTATAGGGGTCGATTTCCATCTGGGTGAAACGGCCTATCACGTCGAATACGTTGTTGGCGTGGATGGTGGTGAACACCAGGTGCCCGGTGAGTGCCGATTGCACGGCGATCTGCGCAGTGTCCGGGTCACGGATTTCGCCGACCATGATCTTGTCCGGGTCGTGGCGCAGGATCGAGCGCAGCCCCCGGGCGAAGGTCAGGCCCTTCTTCTCGTTCACAGGAATCTGCAGCACCCCCGGCAGTTGATACTCCACCGGGTCTTCGATGGTGATGATCTTGTCCACGCCGTGGTTGATCTCGGTGATCATGGCGTAGAGCGTGGTGGTCTTGCCGCTGCCGGTGGGGCCGGTCACCAGCACCATGCCGTAGGGTTCGGCCGCCAGGCGGCGCAGTTGGCGCAGGGTTTCGTCTTCAAAGCCCAGGGCCTGCAACTGCACGCCACTGACCTTGTCGGCCAGGTCCTGTTTGTCCAGTACCCGCAGCACCGCGTCCTCGCCAAAAATGCTGGGCATGATCGACACCCGGAAGTCGATCTGCCGCCCGCTGATACCGATTTTGAAACGGCCATCCTGGGGCACGCGTTTTTCGCCGATGTCCAGTTCAGCCATAACCTTGACCCGCGAGAGCACCTGCTCGGCGAACTCAGTGCCCTGGATCTTGCTGATGTTGTTGAGCACGCCGTCGATGCGGTACTTGATCACCAGGCCGCTGCCGGTGGTGCCCAGGTGGATGTCGCTGGCGTGCATCTTCAGCGCGTCGTAAAGGGTAGAGTTGACCAGCTTGACCACGACGCTGGCGTCCTCGCTGATGCTGGTCAGGGACAGGCTCTGCAGCTTGTCGATTTCCACCCCTGAGTCGGCCTGGGCATTGAGCGATTCAACCGCATGGAAGCTTTCCTCGTGGCGGGCCAGGTAGGCCTTGAGGTCGTCGGCGTGCACCAGATAGAGCGGCGCGCCGTGCAGGCAGTCGTCGATCCAGGCCAGGCGCGCGCTGTCGAAGGGGTCGGCGAACACGCCAATGACCGTCTCTTCGTGACGCAGCAGGATAAATTCGCGCTTGAGGCATTGGGCCAGGGTGACCCGGTCGAATACCGGGGTGGCCTTGAATAGCGTGTCGGTGTCGAGCACCGGGTAATGCAGGGTGGTGCCCAGGCATTCGATAAACGGCATGGGGGCCAGTTCACACAACACCCCAAGCGCTTCCAGCACCCGTTCGCCGGAAGTGGCCGCGCGGGAGCGGGCCTGGGCCAGTTGTTCACTGGAAAAACGCGACGGTACGGTGTCCAACAGCGCCGGTTCTACGGCTAGGGATAGACGGTCCATGGCATGCTCTCCAACGCCGGGGGCTTTGAGCCCTGTCGACGCGGCGAGCAGTTACGGAGGTCCGGAACGACTTGTCGCGTCATTACTCCCCGGTGAGCAATTGTTCGTCGTCTGGTGCCATGGAGTTCGAGTTTCTTCGGCGATCCACCAGCACCCAGCTTCCGTCGTACAACTGCAGCGGGAAACTTTCGGTCCTGCTCTGGCGTCGTTCGACGAATCCTGTAGCAATGTTCGTTCGGCGCTCCATCCCCAGAAGGTCACAAACGGCCCGAGCCAGCTCCGCCAAAGGAAACGGCTTGAACAGGATGTGACTGACTCCAAGTTGCCGGGCCCGCTCACAGACTTCAGCGGTTGGGTGCCCTGTAATCAGTACACAATGACAATTCCTGTTCTGGCGGACTTGTTCGAGAACGTCAAAACCTTCCATATCGGGCAAGCGGTAATCGAACACCATCACATCGGGGGCAAAATCAGCGGCTTCGCCGATGGCTTTGGCACCGTCGTGTGCTATCCGGACTTCCAGCCCTTGCGCCTGCAGGTAATCCTGGAGGTTATGTGCGAGGAGCTGTTCGTCTTCAACAACCAGTACTTTGTTTAACAAGGTGGACTCCTTGTAACCGCAGGTCCGAATCTCGAACCTGGCAGAGTGCCGCCTCAATCAGGCTAACGCACACTTCATGCCAGACTCGGCGCGGAAGTTTTCACCACTGCATGTAGTTGATATTCATGAAAAACCTTTTTCGCCCGAGCACACCACCGCGAAGTGCCCCCCAAAGCCGGGGCAAGTGCACGGATTCACCCTGAAGCTTTTCCCCATTATTGGGGAACAATCTTCAATCGTCGTCAATCCGTTCAATTCGATTGCTCGAGCGCAACTTCGCAAGCACTTCGCCACGAATGGCAACCTGTTGCTTTCGAGCAAGGTAAGCCCTGACCATTTCCAGTCCCTGTTCTTCTGAGACATCGGCGGGCTCGCTGCGGTTCTGTAAATAAATGAGGTGCCAGCCCACCGGGGTGCGTACCGGCTCGCTGAGGTCACCAGGAGCCATGGCAAATGCTGTCGCTTCGAATTCAGGGAACATGCGGCCCTTGGGGAAATAGCCCAGGTCCCCGCCGCTGCTGGCGGAAGCATCCTCTGAAGCACTTTTGGCAATATTGGCAAATTCGGCACCGTTAACGATTTTCAACCGCATGTCTACTAAGCGTAGACGCGCTGCTTCAATTGTCGCGGTATCTGCGCCTTCAGGTACCTTCACCAGGATATGCCGCGCCTGTACTTCCTCGGGCCGGCCCATTTCGCTGCGGTGTTCCTCGTAAAAGGCCCGCACCGCTTTCTCGTCGGGCCCGGCCACCGTGGTCAGTTCGGCAAACACTTGTTGCGCCGCCATGTCACGCCGGGTGTACTCGACGAAGCTCGCTTCATCGAAACCGGCATCGTTCAGGCGCCGGGCGAACACCTCGGGGCCGCCGATGGCCTGGCGAGCCTGGTCGACCTGGCCCTGCACCTGTGCGTCGCTGATCACCACGCCGCGCTTGACGGCTTCCTGCCACAGCAGTTCCTTGTCGATCAGGGCATCCAGGGCCTTTTGCCGCAGTTGCTTGTAGGCCTTGGGATTGCGGATGCTGCCCAATGCCCGGCCCTGATCCTCTAGGAACTCGGCGAAATAGCGTTCGAGGCGAAACTCGGATATTTCCTCGCCATTAACCTTCGCCGCGATCGGGCCGGTGCTGGCGTAACTCACCGGCACCGACAGGGTCAGCAGGAGCAACCAGGTGTTGAGTTTCATGATGAACCTCCGTTCAGGGCATCGCTGCTATCGGTCTATAGGGCGCTACCAGGTAGAAACGCTGGTCAGGCAGATCCACGGTCACCACATGGGCGCCGCTCAGGCCCTGGCGGCGGCCAGGGCCAAAGCTGATCAAGGGCGTCAGCCCGGTATCGAAGTCATGCAGGCCTTCGAGGGCGTCGACCAGCTTCTCGCGGCTGGTGTCGCGCCCGGCCTGTTTCAGGCCCTCGCTGAGCAGGAGCATCGAGCTGTAGGCGCCCACTTGCAGCACCGCGTGCTGGCCGCCCAGGCCCTGGTTGGCGCGCACCTGCGTCAGGGCCAGGCGGCCAGCTACCGTCCAGTCGCTGGGCACAAACGGATACGCCAGGAATACTCGCCGGGAAAAACCACTGGGCACTTGCAGCAGGTCCCCCGCCACCTGGTTCGAGGTGGCGAACAGATACGGCACCTGCCCGGCCACCTGCAGGCGCTCGGCCAGGCGACTGAAACCGGCGCCGCCGCCCAGGTAAAACACCGAACGCGAGCCTAGCGGCACTTCTTCGCTGGCCGGGTCGTAGGCTTGCAGGCGTACTTTCTGCCAGGCGTGATCCTGCAGATACCGGCTCAGGTTCTGGGCCGCCAGGCGCTGGCCGGCTTCGTCCGGGTAAGTGATCAGCGTGGGCCCCTGCAGCACTTTGAGCTGTTCGGTGGCGTAGTCGGCCAGGGCGATCAGTTGCTCGCGCAAACCCGGCAAGGGCTCGAAAATCTGCCGGCTGGCCTGGGCTGTTCCCAGCAGCGACAAGGGACCGATCAGCGGCACGCCGGCGCGTTCCAGGCGAGTTGCCAGGTCTGCGTCCAGCGCCGGCACCAGGGGCGCGATCAGGGCGAATACCTGTTCCTGGTCGATCAGGCGATCCAGCGCCTGCTCGGCACTGGCGCGGTCCGGCCCCGGGTCGAGAATGGTCAGGCGCAGCTGCCGGCCGTGGATGCCGCCGGCTTCGTTGATACGCGCCACACTGCCCTTGAGCACCGCCGCGACGGTGGTGCCCTCCTCGCTCAACGGCCCGGAACCTGGCAACAGCGTACCCAGGTGCACGGTGGCCGGGTCGAGGCCGGGGTCGCGGTCTTCGGCCACGCGCTTGAGATAGGCGGTAAGGTTGCGCTGATCGTTCATCGACAGGACAAACCTGGGCATCGCCGGGTCGAGTCGATTGTCGCCGGGGTCGCGGCCTTCCTGAATGGCTTTGGCCAGGCTGGCATCGGTATAGGCCGGATAGTCGCGGCCGTTGACCTGCTGCTGACCATAGGTGCTGCTGAGACGCGGCCAACTCAAATCCGGCGGTCGCACCCCGCCTTCGGGTCGTCCCACGCCGTCGGCGCCATGGCAATTGGCGCACGGCAGGCTGGTGGCGGGCAACAGCATGCCCGCCGCCCCGACTCGCGCCATGATGGGCTCGCCACTGGCCGACAGCCCCTCGCGATACAGCCGTTTACCGGCACTTTCGCTGGGGGTGAGCGGCAGCGCCTGGACGCCGAGGTGCACACCGCAAAGAAGCAGCAGGCTGAGGACAAGGGACGTTTTCATGGCGCGCGCTCAACGGCCGACCAGGGGCATTGTCAGCAACTGCAAGCGCTGGGCAATGGCGGCGGCCGGGGCATCGGGGCGGATCTTGCTCCAGCGCTTGTTGGCCACGTCACCGACGATCAGCTGCGTGGAATGCTGTTCCGGGGTGGGCACGATCTGGCCGATGCGCCCCAGTACCAGGTCCATCTGGGCCTTGTCGCCCGTCAGAAAAAGCCAGTGGGGGTCTTCTACCCCTTGTTTCAAGGTGTAAGCCTTGAGTACCGCCGGGGTGTCCCGCAGCGGATCACTGGTAAGGGAGATAAAGGTGATGCCCTCCGCCTTGTCGCCCAGGACCTCGCGAACTTCCTTGAGTTTTTGGGTGATCAGCGGACAGGCATCATTGCAACTGGTGAAAATCACGTTGAGCAGCACCACCCGGTTTTGCAGCGCATCGCTGTAGAATCGCAGGGTCTGGCCATTCTGGTCCTGCAACGGGGTGTCGGTGAACCAGGTTTTGGCGTCGCGCGTGCCGCTGGCCGGTTGCGCGGCGGGCGTGGCGGGCGTGGCGGGGTTGGCAGGGTTGGCAGGTGCGGGTTCCTGGTGGCCCTCATGGGCGAGCGCCAGCGAACTGAAAATGCCCAGGCACAGGCTCAAGGCAATGCGGTTGAAAGTCCTCATGGGTGCTGCTCCATGGCGATGGCGGTGTGTTTGGCGTGGGCATTACGTTCGCCGCTGAGTTTTTCCACTTCGCGGGTGAGCACGGCCGGGTCGGTGAAACCGTAGTAGCGGGTCCAGTGCCGGCTGTTGCCATCGCCCACCAGAATCAGCGGCGCGTGGCTTTTCAAGTCGCCATTGAACGTGCCCAGGCCCTTGAGGGTTTCGGCGACCGACTGGGTCGAGCCGGTGAGCCAGCTCCAGCCGGGGCCGTTCTGGAACGAGCGGGCGTACTCATTCAGCCGCTTGGCATCGTCGCGTTGCGGGTCGATGCTGATCGACACCAGCTGCACCTCGGTGCCGACCCGCGCGCCGAGTTGCTTCTGCACCTTGCCCATGATCGACGACACCACCGGACAAACCGTGGTGCAACTGGTGTAGATGAAACTCATGACCACGATCTTGTTGCTCACCAGGTCTGGTTCCAGGCGCACTGCTTTGCCGGTCTGGTCCACCAGGGCGACGTCGGCGAACTTCACCTGGGCACTTTCAGAGGTAGCACTTCTGGCGGGCATGTCATGGCCGGCGTGTTCATCCGCCGAGTGGGCCATGGCCTGGCCGATACCGGCAGCCAGCAGGCCCAACGTCAGCAGTGTGCAGGGTACGAATCGATTCATGTCCATATCCTCTTCAGTGTGCAGCGCCCGGGACCACCCGGACGCTGGCAAAGGTCTTGTCGTCAAAACTCGCGCCTAGGGACGCCGCACGCACGTGCAGGTACCAGGCGCCGCTCTGGTCGAGGGTTACCGGTGCTTCGTACACGCCGTTGCCCACTTCCAGCGCCGCTACGGTCTGGGTCTTGGATGACGGCGCGCGGAAGTAGCGCACTTTCACGTCCTTGACCCCGCTGCGCTCGGTCTTCTGCTTGCCCTGAACGATACGAAAGCGCACGACATAGGAGTCGCCCAGGTCGGCGGTGGATTTATCGAGCATGAATTCCACTTTGGGCACGCCAGCGTGCCGGGCAACCTTGTCGTTGGGCTCTACCAGCGCGGTGAAGCAGTGGATGATGTTCGGCTGGTTGAGCAGGAAGGCCACGTCGAAACGACCAGCAAGCGGCAGTTTGATGCGTGCGCTGTAAAGCCCCGGTTCGTCCTCGCGCAGGCTGCGATTGATGACCAGCGCCGCCCGTGCCACCTGCCCGCGATTGGGGTAGCCGGACATCGGCGCGTTCATGCCTTCGGCGTAGAAGTAGGTGGTGTTGTCGACCGGGTTGACCACGAACACTGCGTTGTCATCGCGCGACACCGCCAGGCTCGACGCCAGTGGCAGGTCGCCCGCCAGGCGCGGAGCCTGGGGGCCGGCTTCGAAACCCTGGGTGATCGGCTTGCGACCCTCGCCCAGGGAAGCCAGGTTGATCATGGTGACCTTGGCCGAGGCCAGGCCGCGAATGTAGGCGTAGGCCTTGGTGAACACCACTTGGAACGGTTCGGCGGAAACGTCCAGGTCATGGATCAGCGAGTTGGTCGCTGCGTCGATCACCGAGGCCTGGTTCTCCAGGGTATTGAGTACGATGGCGAAGCGTCCATCGCTGCTGAACCCCATCGGGCCCAGGCCCTGCTTGAGCTGGATCACCCGGCGCACGGCCAGGCTGGCGCTGTCGATGACCGTGACCGTGCCGTCCTTGCCGTCGGCGACATACACCGCCTGGGACAACGGCGAGTAGGCCACGGACAACGGGTGCGAACCGGTCTTGAGCTGCTTGCTGAGGGTCAGGGTGGCAATGTCGATGATGCTTACGGTGCCGTCATCGCGGTTGCTGACGAAAGCCTGGCGGCTGTCCTTGCTGAAGGCGATTTCGTGGTGCCCGGCGCCGGTGGCCAGGTGCTTGAGCGGTTTCAGGCTGCGTGCGTCGATCACCGTCACGCCGGACTCCTCGGCGCTCTTGGCGTTGTTGCCGACCCACAGCAGGCGCTCATCGGGCTGCAGCGCCACGCGCACCGGGTTGCTGCCGGCGGCGACCGAGTCGATGACCTTGAATTGCTCGCTGTCGATCACGGCGACTTCGCCGGCCGTGGGCATCGAGACGAACACTCGTTTATTGTCCTTCGGGGTGACCCAGTCCATCGGTGGTTGTTTGATGTCGATGCGCGCCATGGTGCTGGTGATGCCCCCCACCGAGACCGAGGGATCGACCACCATGACGCTGGCATCGCGGTTCATCACCAGCAGGAAGTAGCTGTTGAGGTCAAGCAAGGGCCGTGCGCCGATGCTCGATTTGAGGAACACCCCGACCCGGGATTTGCAGCTGCGTTCGCGGCCCTGGGCCTTGTCCGCCGCCACGGTTTCCGGGTCGAGCCAGGCCCCCGGGGCCACGCCGGCCAGGGGTTGGCCGGAAGCGCTGTCGGTGATCCGGAATCGCACGTCGGCAAATTCACCTTCGCGCAGCACACCGTCTGCGGCCAAGGGGCGAACCTGCATTGCCACCGACACGCCGTCACGTTCGAGGATCTGCTGGCCGTCTTCAGCAGTGCTAGTCGCGACCAGACTCTGGCTGGCGGGCTGAGCCGCCTTGGCGGGCGGACTGGCGTTGGCAGACCAGGTATTTGGCAGCGCGATCTGGCTGAGCATGTCTGGCGGCATGGTCTTCCACACCCCCAGCCAGACCAGCGCCACCCCGACAACCAATGCACCTGCGATGACCTTGATGTTCCTGTTCATTCCCCTCTCCCCTTACAGATCTGTGCCTGCCTGTGCACTGTTGCTCTTGCTTATGCAGCGGACCCACCCTGGTGTTGAGGGTGTGGCCCATGACTCCATCGCGAGCAAGCTCGCTCCTACTGGGCTGGCGGCGCCGGTTCCGGTTCGTTGGTCACCCGCAGCAATCCCCACAAGCCGGAGGTATTGCCGTAGGCGCCGTAGTCGCGGTACAGGTAGTCACCCGGTATGGCGTTACTGCCCCCGGCACTTGGGTGCATGAAGCTGAAGTGCGCGGCCGGCAGGATGCTTTCCCGGGCGCCGATGTACATCGACATCGGGTTGTAGCCGAACCGCACCGAACCCACGCCCGGGGTACCCATCGGATAGCCACCGGTATCGCTCTTCTCCGACTGGAACGGGTTGACCGACCACACGTGGCCATCCAGCTGAAAGGTCGTGCCACGGCTGCCACCGGTTGGCAACAGGATGTGCGTACGGAACGGTTGCCCCGGTTTTGCATAGAGCACCGGTGTCTGTGGATCGCCGCCGATCAGCGCATTGCTGTAGGCCATGTGCGCGTTAGGCACGTCGCCGTAGCCGGCACCACCGGCGTGACCGAAGGGTGCATCCGGCGCCAGCCCGAAGCGGAACCACAGCGGCTCGGCCTTGTAGTTGATAGCCATGCTCGAGTTGTCCTGCGGATCGTTCGGCACCCCGAATCCTTCGGCCGCAATGCCTTCCACCGGCCGACCGTTGGCCCAGCGCATGTTCAAGGCTTTCTGCCAGACCATCGCAAAGTCGCGGTATACCGCCTGCCCTGGCGCCGTAACCGTGGCGTTGGTCTTGCGGGCGTCTTCGACCCAGGTCGCGCCGATCGGCAGGATGGACATTGCCCCACCCAGGCCTTTCTGCCCTTGCTTGATCACGTCCGCCGGGGTGATGTTCAGGCCGCCGAACTCCACCGCCGTAGCGTTGATGTTGTCGACACTACGACCCAGTTGCGTCACCGGCTTGCCCTCACGCTCCAGGTGCCCGGCGTAGTACTGGTAGGTACGAGTCGGGTAGGCTCCGGTATTGCCGACCCGTGGTGGCACGGTCTGGATCGGGTTGGCGCCGACGTTGACACCGTCGGACTTGGTGATGTCGTACGCCAGCAGCTGGGCATGCAGGCCCACATGGCTGGACGGCCGGATCAGGTTGTTGCTGAAGATGGTCGAGCCCTGGCCACTGTTGCGATCACGCTTGACCAGGCCTTGCACCGCAGCAGTCTGGGTCAGGTCGGGCATGACCAGCGGCAGGCGGTTTTCCAGGGTGACGTTGATGCAGTCACCCGCCGCCGCACGCAATACCAGCGGCTCTACCGGTACGCCGGGTTTGAGCTTGCCGGTGTTCGGGTCGAGGTCGGACTTGCGCACGTACAGGATGGCGGTCGGGTCATGCAGCGGCCCGCTTTGCCCACCGATGGTGATGGTTTCGCCATCTTCAGGATCGGTCACCGTGACCTGCGGGATGTTGACCGTCCGCGAGTTGAACACCAGGGTGCCGCCCGCCGGATTCAACGGCCCGCCGACGTGCTGGCCGAGGCCGGCAGGATCGCCGATGGTCAGGTTCAACGGGTTGCGCAGGATGTCATTGGCCAGCGCCGCGACCACTTCATAGTTGCGTTGCACGGTCGGCCGGGTGCCGATGCCGCTTGGGTTGGCGCTGATCCGTGGGCAGGAACCTTCGTAGGCCACGGTGTTGCGCATGCCCGCCGGTTTCGGGTTGTTCGGCAAGGCGAACAGGTCGCTGCGCTGGGCGGTGTAGTTGCGCATAACACCCCAGATACCGTTCCAGTAACCCTCGATGGAGGCATCCATGGAGTACAGGTAGTCACCCGTGGTTGCCGCCGAACTGGAGAGTATCGATACCGGTGCGTTGAAACCCATCTGCTCGGAGATGCCGACCATTTGCGAGGCGCGCCAGCCGGAGTTGGAGCTCATGCCGAAGCCGGAACCGCTCTGCAGCCATTTCACCCCGTGCAGGGTCACGTTGTGCTCCTCCTCATGGCCACCGGCATGCAGGCGCAGCCGTACGTTGTCACCGGTATAGGTGCGCAACATCGGGGTGAACGGGTCGCCAGGTTCGGCGCCGCCACGGTTGATGTGCGGTGGGAACAGCGTGGTGCCGCCGGTTGGGCCGGTCGCCGAGGTGACCAGGTTGGGCGGCAGGTTCATCGCAGCGATGGCACGGTCGGTACGGCTTTGCATGGCGTACGCGAGGTCGCCCCCCAGGCCGTCCGCCTGCATGCCGCGCTTACCGTCAGGGCCGAGTTTGTTCGGGTCATACACCCGCAACGCCAATGGCTCGTTGCGATAGTTGACGACGAACATGCCTGGGTCATCCACCGAGATTGCCTGCGGACACGGCCGGGTCGGGCAGCCTGGGACCATGCCGCCCTGCACTTCGATGATGCCGTCCAGCAGGTTGCTGGCGTTGTTGCGCACAGGCGGGTTGATGGCGTAGCGGAAGCTGTCCGCAGTGGCCGGGAACGCCGTCGGGTTGGGCACGCCATTGGGGCCGGCGCCCACGTACACACCGGCTTCATAGGCGTGCTGGAAGTCGCTGTACTCAAGGAAGAACTCGCGGAAACTGTCGTTCTTGCCGTCGCCGTCCAGGTCGCCGGTGGACACCACTGCTTGCCACGAAGTCGGCCCGCCGTCTTGCCGAGCGCCGCTGTACAGCTGCTCGCCGGTCTCGCCGTGAAACCAGGTGGAGCCGGCAGGTTCAGCCAGTACGGTGGCGTACAGGCCAATCTGTTGGTGAGTCGATGGGCCGAGGTGGTCGTGGGTGAAGATGGTCCCCAGGCCACGGTCGACGCCTTTGGTATTAACCACCGGATCGACGAACCAGCGCTGCATTGCCGTCCGTGCACCGACCCAGTCCGCCCGACCGTATTGACCGAAAAACGGATGGTTCTTGGCTTTCGGGCAGGCCGGCGTGCCGTCACGCGGATCGGCGCCCAGGCACTGGTTGAATTCGCGAATGGCGTGGATACGCTCCTGCACGGCGCCTGGGGAGAGCACGCCATCTTCGTAGTTCCAGCCGTTGGCCGAGCCGTCGGCCGCCGTCAGGTCCCATTTCGGCAGGTGGATATGCTGGCCGATCACGTCGGTTGGGGTGCGCACCTGATAATCGTCCATCTCATAGGTGGCCGGCACCAGGTTGGTTTGCTGGTACTGCACGCAGTCGAACGTGTTCATGCGCATTACCAGAGGCTCTGGTGGCCGCTGCTTGGTGATCACCGGCCAGGCGTCTTCCCACAGGGCCAGAATGCGCGCTTGCGGGAAGTGGTAACCGACCTTGTTGTACACCGCATCGAACTGGATGTTCGCGGCTTTGTAGACCCTTGGACGGTCGGCAGTGAAGGTCGACGAACCGGTGTAGGACATGCCGTCGATACGCTCGCCGCTGGCAAACTCGCCAGTACCGGCGCTGCTGGTCAGGCGTTTTTGCCGGTCGTCCATGCAGGGTTCGTAATAAGGCGCGCCGGCAATGGGCAAGGCGCCATTGGTGCGGAAGGCTCGCGCCACGATCTGGTTGCCTGGCAGCAACGCGTAGCTTGGGTGGTCTTTCTTGGCATGGAAGGCCATCGCTGCCTGTTCCACCTCAGTGCCCTCTTCCGGCATGTAGATGGGTTTGGCGCGGGTCACTTCCTTGGAGAAATCCAGCGAGGTGGTGATGGTGTTTGCTTCACCGCCAGCAGAAAAGCCGTCCAGCGAATGCCGGCCCAGGCCGCCATCCCAGCCACCGGATTGCGCCGGGTCGAGGTTGGCCCACAGTGAATTGCCGCTGGTTTTCAAGGCCTGGGCCTTGGCTGCATCAAGCATGTCCAGGGGTGGGGTCGGTGGGCGTTGGCCGACCGACGTTTCCATGCCGCCGATCCAGAATGGGTAGCCAGGGTTTTTCAGGCTGCCATCGGCATTGCGGTTGGCTTCGCTGCGATCCACCAGGGCCAGCGAACCGATGGCCTGGGCACCACCGGTGCCACCTTGGTGGTCATCATCGTCGTCTTCTTCATCGTCATCGTCGTGACCGGCCACCAGGGTTTCACCGATTTTCGGCACGACCGCGACCTTGCCTGGCATCGGCGCCATAGCCTTGCCGGGCAGCGGCACTACCGCTGGAATCGGGGTACCGGCGATGATCTCGCCATCAGGCAGGGCCCGGGCACCCGCCGCGGGTTTACCGCTACGCAGGGCATAGGGTTCGCTGTGGTAACCGTCGTCGCCTTGTTGCGAGACTTCGAGTTTGGTGCCTTCTTCAAACACGTCATGCACCCGCCACATGGCCCACATGCCCTGGGCAAAGTGCGGGTAGAAGTGGCAGTGATAGATCGCATCGCCGGCCACGCGGTTGCGGTTGCCGGAACCACCGTTGGCGATTTCATAGGTGTAGCCGGCGCCCGGGCCAATGCCCTGGGCATCCACGTAGTCGGAGTTGTCGTCATTGGGGTTGAACAGCCACTGGTGCCCGTGCAGGTGGAAAATGTGCTGCTCGTGACCGTTGTGGGTGTTGCGGAATTTCACGAAGTCGCCGATGTAGCTGTGGTTGACGTTGGACGGCTCAGACGGGTACAGCGCCATGGTGGCCTTGACCCCGATCTGGTCGGCGCGCGGGGTTTCCCCGGGACGAATGTTTTCCAGGCCGGCGTTGGCCGGCACATCCACCAGCATCGCCACGTCGCCGACGGTGTGCGAGCTGAGGAAGAACTCTTCGTAGGCGCAGGACAGGCAATCGTGCATCGGCCCGACGCCCAGGCGGTTGGCGACCACTTCGGCGCCCATGCCGCCGGAGCCATAGTTGATCATGAACGAATCGCGAGTCGGTTCCAGCACGTGGGCCATCACCGGGTCTGCCCAGTAAGCGGGGAATGCCTGGGTGGCCGCGGTTTCATCCTGGAATTGCGAGGCGAAATCGCGGAACGGTTCCAGCCGGTTGGGCAGCGCCGGGTTGCGTTTGCCAATGGCTTCCAGGGGGTAGGTCGAAGGCGGGAAGCTGCCGTCGGCGTTGCTGCCCATGACGATCGCGTCACTCTCGCTGGAAATGATTTCGCTGCCGTCGACCATATTGATAATCGGCGTGCCGGCCTTGCCTTCACGGATCCACGGCTCGCGCTGCGGGTAGCGTGCCTGGTAATCAACGATCGGTTGTCCGGTCGGTGTACGCCCGGTGCTGGCCAGGCGCATCTCTTCTTCCGTCACGGTGTTGCGATAGGAGCGGCCGCCCTTGGGCACTACCACCACTTCGCCGAACAGGCCATTGGCGACGTTACCGGCAGCGCCTTCACCACCGAAGGTGGCGCCACGGCTGCTGGCGGCGAAAGCGCCTTCGCGTTCGGCATACAAGGTATAGGAGCGGCTTGCGCCGGGGGCGACCAGGGTGTTGGCATTGCGGCCGGTATAGGAGGAAATGTCGTCGATACTGTTAACCGCCTGCATGCCGTTAACCTGGAAGCCGACATGGCGGTCCGTGACCTGCTCGTCGACCTTGAAGTCATCGACTGCACCAATTTCAACTTCGCCTTCGATTTCTCCTTCTTCTTCCTCCCCGCCGTCATGACGGCCGGGGTTGGCTTGATAGGCCAGCAGGTTCTGCAGGTTGATGGTCAGGCAATCACCGGCTGCCACGCGCAGCACCAGGGGCCGCGGACGCTTGTCGGGCCGCAGCGAGACCTTACCTGGCACTGCCGTGCCACCCTGGGCCAGTGATCTGTTGTGGTCGTCGACCACATCGCGGCGCAGGGCGAACATCATGCCGTTGACGTTCTGTGCGCCGAGTCGGTTGAACATCAGCGGCTGGTCCAGCGCCACGACGTTTGCCACCAGATTGCGCTCGCAGCGCAGAGCGGCCTGGGCCGCTTCCAGGCCGAACATCGGCACCAGAAACAGCAGCAGATTAAGCAGGTGATGAGCGTTGGGTTTGCCGGTCATGATCACGGGCCTCGGTGGGGTGCTCATTGGGAATACGTCTCGTCAAAAATCACTTCAGCAATCGCCATGCCATAAAACTTTTTGTTATTTTTCAGAAGGTTATACGGACGATTTGATAAGTCGGGGGAAATCCCCCACCCATTCCCCGGTTTGCGGGTTAACCGATGCCTGTCGGTATTCCCCACAATTGGGGAATCCCCCAATCACAGCGGAGCATCCACGGCCAGCCCCTGCAGACGCCGGTATTGGCGCAGGACGCTGGGCACATAGCGCTGGGTTTCGGCGAACGGCGGGATCACTCCGCCACGGCTGATCACTGCCTGTGGCCCGGCGTTGTAGGCCGCCACGGCGAGGGCGATGTCGTTGTCAAACAGGGTCATCAGGCGCTTGAGGTATTTGGCCCCGCCCTGAATGTTCGCCTTGGGGTCGTAGACATCCTTGACCCCCAGCTCCCGGGCGGTGTCGGGCATCAACTGCATCAACCCGCCCGCGCCTTTGGGCGAGGTGGCGCCGGAGTTGTAGCTGGACTCGGCCTGGATCACCGCATGCAACAGCGCCGCCGGTAACTGGTTGGCTGTGGCCGCTGCCGACACCAGTTCGGCATAGGGCCGCGCGGCAATCATCTGCGGCTGCTGGTCGAGGCTGACCTGGGCCACCTCAGGCTCACGGATCACCCGTTCATAGTGGCGGCCGGGACGGTGGACGTTGGACAGGACGTAGCTGCCCTTGGCGTCGACGGAAATGAACACATCGGCGTGCGCGAACCCGGCCAGCAACAGCACGCCCAGCAGTCCCGCAGTGAATGACTTGATCATTGGTACCTCCCCTGACCTGCCCCGAAAAATGGGGGTAATGCCCCAATGACAAGTCGTGAACCAGACGTACGCAAGCACCGTGCCGTAACTGTAAAGCCCCTTATTACGGGGGTTGCAGGGCAATGACCGGGCCTGTGCATGGCAATTGCATAAGGCTTTCGCGCGACCCTTCCGTCTATGTGTGAGGTCATCATGAAACAGCGTCAGTGCTGTATTGCGCGTAGCTATACCCCCCGAGCTCAGCGCGGGTTCACCCTGCTCGAATTGCTGGTGGTGCTGGTGGTGCTTGGCCTGTTGGCCGGCATCGTCGCGCCGAAGTACTTTGCCCAGCTCGGCCGCTCGGAAGTGAAAGTGGCCAAGGCGCAGATTGAAGGCCTGGGCAAGGCGCTGGACTTGTACCGCCTGGAGGTCGGGCATTACCCCTCGACCGAACAAGGCTTGCAGGCGCTGGTGACCGCGCCCAGCGATGAAACCCGCTGGACCGGCCCCTACCTGCAGAAAAAACTGCCCCAGGATCCGTGGGGACGTAATTACAACTACCGCTACCCCGGGGAAAACGGCGAGTACGACCTGCTGTCCATGGGCAAGGACGGCCAACCTGGCGGCGAAGGCGAAAACGCCGAAGTCACCAGTTGGCAATGACGGGAGTGGCGACCATGCGGTTTCATCTCAAGGCAGTGGGAAAGGCCGGCGTCGTGTCGGTGACCGTCGAGGCCCAGGGCGACAGCGAGGCGCGGCGCATGGTCGAGGACCAGGGCTTGCGCGTCGTCAGCCTGCAGGCCGACCGGCGCTGGCAAGCGCTGCGCCTGCACAAACGCGAAACCTTCAACCTGGTGTTGTTCAGCCAGGAGCTGACCACGCTGCTCAATGCCGGCCTGCCACTGATCGATGCACTGGAAAGCCTGGCGGAAAAAGAAAACGCGCCCCAGGCTCGCAAAACCTTGAGCGAGCTGGTGCGCTTGCTCTACGAGGGCAAATCCTTCTCCCAGGCATTGGGCCAGTTGTCTGCGGTTTTCCCGCCTCTCTACGTCGCCTTGGTACAGTCCAGCGAGAAGACCGGCGCCGTGGGTGATGCACTGGGTCGGTATGTCAGCTATCGCCAGCGCATGGACGAGGTTCGCCAGAAGATCGTCAGCGCTTCGATCTACCCTATGCTATTGCTGGTGGTAGGAGGTGGCGTGGTGTTATTCCTGATGGGCTACGTGGTGCCTCGCTTCAGCCTGGTGTTCGAGGGGCTGGGGTCGAACCTGCCGTGGTTGTCCCAGGTGCTGATGAGTTGCGGGATGTTCCTGCATGCGCATCAGGGTGAATTTTTCGGTGCCCTGGTGGCCATCGTCGTCGCCCTCGCCTTTCTCCAGCGCCAGCCGGCCTTTCGTCGTGGCGTCGATCGCGTGATCGAACGACTGCCGGCGGTTCATCAACGTATTTTCATGTACGAACTGGCACGCTTCTACCGCTCCCTGGGCATTCTGCTGCAGGGCGGTATCCCGCTGGTCACCGCCATGGGCATGGTCCGCGGCCTGCTCACCGTGCCCTCCCGCGTACGCCTGGACCAGGCCTGCGAACGGGTACGCGAGGGTCAATCGCTGTCCGCCGCGCTGGAGCTCAATCACCTGGTGACACCCGTGTCCCTGCGCTTGCTGCGTGCAGGCGAACAGTCCGGCAACCTCGGGCAGATGATGGAACGCAGCGCCGACTTCTATGACGAAGAAATCAGCCGCTGGATCGAATGGTTTGTACGACTGTTCGAACCGCTGCTCATGACGTTCATTGGCCTGTTGATCGGGGTGATCGTGATCCTGATGTACATCCCCATCTTCGAACTGGCCTCGAGTATTCACTGATACACCCACAACAAGACGGAGATCGATATGCACATGAAGAAGCTTTTGCTCGCAGTGGCTATTGGCGCAGTTCTGTCGGCATCGACTGTACTGGTTCCCGATGGATTGTCCGGGATGTCCAGCGCTCAGGCTAAGGATGGTGGTGGTGGCGGAGGAAGTGGTGGCGGCGGTGGCGGTGGCGGTGGCGGTAATGGTGGTGGCGGCAGTGGCGGAGGAAATGGCGGTGGTCATGGCGGCGGCAGCGGCGGCGGTAATGGTGGTGGCGGCAGCAGTGGCGGCAACGGCGGCAGTCATGGCGGCAGCGGCAGCGGCAGCGGCGGTAACAGTGGCAGCGGCCACAGCGGCAGCGACCATGGTTCGGGTCATTCCGGCAACTCCGCGTCATCCTCGTCCGGACGCAGTGGCACCCATAACGAGCCAGGTGACGACCACGGCGTGCACCGCGCCGGCGAAGTAGGCGACGACCACGGCGTACACCGCGCCGGCGAAGTCGGCGACGACCACGGCGTGCACAGCGCCGGCGAAGTCGGTGACGACCATGGCGTGCACGTCGGCGGCGAGCCAGGCGACGACAAACGATCCTGACAGAAACCGATCCTGTGGGAGCAAAGCTTGCTCGCGATGGTCGTCAACGATAACGCGGGAAAACCTGCAACCGCGTCTTCACGATACGATCCTGCAATCCGTTGATCTTGTTTGCCCTACAGGAAAACAAGATCAACGCCCCCCCCTAGACAACCCCCTCGGCGCTATCCAGTCGCTCACGCAAAAACCCGATCAACGCCTGCACCGGCCTTGACCCCTGGCGATGCTGTGGATACACCGCCGACAACGTCAAAGCATCTGGACAAAACTCATCCAGCACCGGCACCAGCCTGCCCTCCCGCAACGCCGCATCGACGATAAACGTCGGCAGATAGGTGATCCCCATCCCGGCAATCGCCGCATCCCTGAGCAATTCCCCGTTATTGACCCGCATGCGCCCGGTGACATTCACCGACAACGGCTTGCCCGGCCCCTCGAAGCGCCATTGCACCTGGCGACCGTGGCCGTAAGGCAGGCAATCATGGGCGTGCAACTCCTCCGGCCTGAGCGGCGTGCCGCGCTCCTCAAGGTACGCCGGGCTGGCGCAATATACGCGCCGGATCGAGGCGATACGCCGGGCAATCAGCGTTGAGTCTTCCAGTGTCCCGATGCGCAGCGCCAGGTCGTAGCCCTCACCGAGCAGGTCCACCGGCCGGTCACTCAGGTCCACCTCGACCGTGACCTCGCGGTAGCGCTGCAGGAACAGCGGCAGCAAACACCCCAGGTGCGCCAGTGCAAAGGACAAAGGCGCACTCACGCGGATAGTGCCGCGTGGCTCCGTGGTCTGGCCGGCAATGCCCTGCTCCACCTGCTCGACCTCACCCAAAAGGCGCAGGGCCGACTCGTAGTAGCTCTGACCCAGGGGCGTGACATCCAGGCGCCGGGTGGAACGGTTGAGCAACCGTACGCCCAGGCGCTCTTCGAGTTGCATCAACCGACGGCTGACGAACTGCTTGGACAAGCCCAATTGATCGGCCGCAGCCGTGAAGCTGCCGGAATCCATGACCTGGCAGAAAATGCGCATATCTTCGAAAGGGTTCATTGTCACTTCCTGGTTGACAGTCAAGCACTTTATAGCCGCTTTTTCCCTTTTTGACATCCTATTAATCTGTGCTCACCCCGGACATGCAGGCGCTGCCGGAGGCTGCGATCTTTTGATTCTGGGTGGTGAAAACCAGGATCAAAAGATCGCAGCCTTCGGCAGCTCCTACGGACCGTATTTCCCAACGAAAAGGAATTACTTCATGAACATCGTCACCCAATCCCTGACCGCTTCCCTCCTCGCCCTCGCCCTCGGTAATGCCTTCGCTGCGGGCAGCCCAGGCGTTGAACACAACACCCAGGCCTTTCTCGAAGCCCTCGCGGCAGGTGGCGGCAAGCCCCTCGAACAGTTGAGCCCCAAGGATGCCCGGGCAGTTCTGACCGGCGCACAGAATTCGGTGAAGGTCGATGTGTCGGGTATCGCCGTCAGCGACCGGGCGATCAAGGTCGACGGGCAGACCATCAACCTGAAAATCGTCCGTCCGGAAAAGCTTAAAGGTGAGTTGCCGGTGTTCATGTTCTTCCACGGTGGCGGTTGGGTTTTGGGGGATTATCCAACTCACCAGCGACTGATCCGCGATCTCGTGGTGGGCTCCGGTGCCGTTGCGGTCTATGTCGACTACACGCCGTCCCCGGAAGCGCACTACCCGACCGCGATCAACCAGGCCTACGCTGCCACCCGCTGGGTCGCCGAGCACGGCAAGGACATCGGCGTCGACGGCAAACGCCTCGCCGTGGCTGGCAACAGCGTCGGCGGCAACATGGCGGCGGTCGTGGCCTTGATGGCAAAAGAACAGAAAGCACCGGCCCTGCGCTTCCAGCTGCTGATGTGGCCAGTGACCAACGCCGCTTTCGACAGCGGCTCGTACCAGCAATTTGCCGAGGGCCACTTCCTGACCAAGGGCATGATGAACTGGTTCTGGGACAGCTACACCACCAACCCCGCTGAGCGCGCGCAGATCCACGCCTCGCCATTGCAGGCCAGCGCCGAACAGCTCAAGGGTTTGCCGGCCGCGCTGGTACAGACCGCCGAGTTCGACGTGCTGCGCGATGAAGGTGAAGCCTATGCCCGTCACCTGGACGCGGCCGGGGTGCCGGTCACGGCGGTGCGATACAACGGGATGATTCATGACTTCGGGCTGTTGAACCCGCTGAGCCAGATCCCGGAGGTGCAAGCGGCGGTGCGGCAGGCGGCGCTGGAATTGAAGACTCATCTGAATTGAGGATGTACCTTCTGCGATTTTCGTAGGCGCCCAGCTTGCCGGCGATAGCGATCGGGAATACGCCATCGCCAGCAAGCCGGCGGCTACGAAAAGCGGTTTCGCATTATCAGTCCAGCCTTCCGGAGTTCTCCATGTCCTTTGTCCTTGCCCACCTGTTGTCATTGAGTGCCGTGCTGCTGGTGATCGACACCTTGCTCTGGCACTTCGCGCCATTCAAGCATCGCGTTGTGCGTGTCGGCGTGCGCCTGGGGCTGTTCATGGGGTTCAGCGCGCTGATCATCAATGCCGGTGTCAGCCCGTTGCAGGCTCCGTTGTTTGCTGACGATAGCGTGCTGCAGTTGGGCGCAACGGCCCTGGGTATTCTCTGGTGGCTATACGCGGCGCGGGTGTTGACCGAGGTCATCGGCCTGGTGCTGGTGCGGCGCATCGGCCACAGCGGACGTTTGCTGCAGGACGTGATTGGCGCCCTGGTGTTCCTGATCACCATCGTCGCAGCGGCGGGTTATGTGCTGGAGCTGCCGGTGAAAGGCTTGCTGGCGACTTCCGGGGTGGTGGCAATCGTAGTCGGCCTGGCGTTGCAAAGCACCTTGAGCGATGTGTTCTCCGGGATCGTGCTCAACACCACCAAACCCTATCAGGTCGATGACTGGATCATGATCGACGGCGTGGAAGGCAAGGTGCTCGATATCGACTGGCGCGCCACCCACCTGTTGACCAGTGCTGGCAGCACGGCAGTAGTGCCGAACTCGGTGGCGGCGAAGGCGAAAATCGTCAACTTGAGCCGGCCGAGCAACATGCACGGCGTGTCGATCAGCATCCAGGTGCCCAATCATATCCGTCCGCGCCGCGTGCTGGATGCCCTGGATCGCACCCTGCAAGGCAGCAGCAGCCTGCTGCTCAATCCGGCGCCGAAAGCCGTGCTCAAGGAAGCTGGCGAATCCATGTCGGAGTACGTCGCCAGCGGCTTCATTGCCGAGTTGGGCAAGAAGAGTGAGGTGCGCAACCAACTGTTCGACCTGGCTCATCGACACCTTGAGGCGGCGGGGATTTCCCGTCAGCTCGACGGCGTGATCGAACCCACTACCCGGGCCCGGGCGTTGCTGGATGAAGTCAAAGTCTTCCGCTCCCTGAGTGACGCAGAACGCGACGAAATGGCACGCTCGATGGTTGCGCAGCAATACGCCGCAGGTCAGGTGGTACTGGAACTGGGCGATGTGCCGGACAGCCTGATGGTGATTGCCACCGGTGTCGTCAGTGCCAGCGTACCCGATGGCAGTGAGCACACCGAAGCCGGGCGCATGGGCCCGAGCGAGGTGATGGGCGAGCAGAGCATCCTCACGGACTCACCGTCCCAGGCCACGTTCACCACGTTGACTTCGTGCATCATTTACCGGATCGACAAGTCCCTGGCCCGCCAATGCATGGAGGCGCGTGTGGAAGTGGGTCAGGCGTTGAATAAATTGCAGGCGGTGCGCCAGCAGAACAGCCGGTTGGCGCTGATGGCCAAGCCGGCGCCAATCCGCAAAGGCGGGTTTCTGGGGTGGTTGCAAAAACGTCAAGGCTGACGCAAGAAACAGTGGAAGCGGGGTTGCCCGCTCCCACAGGCAATCGGTGTTGGCTGAAAATGCTTACTTCGAGCTCAGCACCGAATAGCTGTTCATCAGGTTGCGGTAGTTGGGAATGCGCGGCGACAGCAGGTTGGCCAGGCCTTCCATGTCGTTGCGCCAGTCACCCTGCAGCTCACAAGCCACCGAGAACCAGTTGACCAGTTGCGCGCCAGCGGCAGCCATGCGGGCCCAAGCGGCTTGCTGGACGGTTTCGTTGAAAGTGCCGGAAGCGTCGGTCACCACGAACACTTCAAAACCTTCCGCCAGCGCCGAGAGCGTCGGGAAAGTCACGCAAACATCGGTCACGACGCCGGCGATGATCAGTTGCTTGCGCCCGGTGGCCTTGACCGCCTTGACGAAGTCTTCGTTATCCCACGCATTGATCTGGCCAGGACGAGGAATGTACGGCGCGTCCGGAAATTGCTCCTTGAGCTCTGGAACCATCGGGCCGTTCGGGCCATTCTCGAAGCTGGTGGTGAGGATGGTCGGCAGTTTGAAGAACTTGGCCACGTCGCCCAGGGCCAGCACGTTGTTCTTGAACTCGTTCGGCGAGAAATCCTGGACCAGCGAGATCAGACCGGTCTGGTGGTCGACCAGCAGCACCACGGCGTCATCTTTGTTCAGGCGCTTGTAGGGAACATTGCTCATGTGAAACTCCTCGTTGGATGGGCATTACGTGCCGCGTCGAAGGGGAATTCGGCGCAGCGTGGATAGTCGTCAGAACGCGAAACACGAGCAGCCGAAGGCGCCCCAAAAGCCGGCAAAATCACTCACCGGAGCGTTCGACAAACGCGCCCGGTCGTGGCTATGGGCATGCACGCCACAGGGTCCGCTGCAGTGATGCACCTGGGCCTGGATTGGCGAGGTCGGGCGCCAGTGGCCGGGGACCTTAACCACCGGAGACCAGTCGGGCAGCACCGGCACGCTCGCCGGGCCAAGTTTTTCAAAGTCACCGGCGGCATACACCACCTTGCCGCCGACCACGGTCAACACCGACTCGATCCACTTGATGGCTTCTTCATCAACGCTGAAAAAATCCGCACTCAGGGCGGCCAGGTCAGCCAGTTGGCCGACCTTGATCATGCCTTTCTTGCCCTGCTCGGAGGAGAACCAGGCGCTGCCATGGGTGAACAGTTCGAGCGCGGTCTGCCGGGAGAGGCCTTCGCTGTGCAACTCCAGGCCACCGACGGTGCGACCGCTGACCATCCAGTACAGCGAGGTCCAGGGATTGTAGCTGGACACCCTCGTCGCGTCGGTGCCGGCGCCGACCGGTACGCCTTCAGCAAGCATGCGTTTGATCGGCGGCGTGGCTTCGGCGGCTTTGGCACCGTAACGCTCGACGAAATACTCGCCCTGAAAGGCCATGCGATCCTGAATCGCAATACCGCCGCCCAGCGCCCTCACCCGCTCGATGTTGTGCGGGGTAATCGTTTCGGCGTGATCGAAGAACCATGGCAAGGCGTTGAATGGAATGTCGCGGTTGACCTTCTCGAACACGTCGAGCATGCGGCTGATGGATTCGTTGTAGGTGGCGTGCAGACGAAACGGCCAGCGTTGCTCGACGAGGTGGCGTACCACCGGCTCGAGTTCATCTTCCATGGTCTGCGACAGGTCCGGACGCGGCTCGAGAAAGTCCTCGAAGTCGGCTGCCGAAAACACCAGCATCTCGCCGGCACCGTTGTGTCGCAGGAAGTCGTCGCCCTGGTGCAGGGTCACGCTGCTGGTCCAGTTCTTGAAGTCGGTGAGTTCTTCCTTGGGCTTCTGGGTGAAGAGGTTGTAGGCGATGCGGATGGTCAGTTGCTGATCCTTCGCCAACTGCTCGATCACCTGATAGTCGTCCGGGTAGTTCTGGAAACCGCCGCCGGCATCGATCGCACTGGTCAGGCCGAGGCGGTTGAGTTCGCGCATGAACTGGCGAGTCGAGTTGACCTGATACTCCAGCGGCAGCTTCGGCCCCTTGGCCAGGGTCGAGTAAAGGATCATCGCATTGGGACGCGCCACCAGCATGCCGGTCGGCTCACCGTTGGCATCCCGGACAATCTCGCCACCTGGCGGATTCGGCGTATTGCGGGTGTAGCCGGCCACTCGCAGGGCGGCACGGTTGAGCAAGGCGCGGTCGTACAGGTGCAGCACGAACACTGGCGTGTCCGGCGCGGCCTGGTTGAGTTCTTCCAGGGTCGGCATGCGCTTCTCGGCGAACTGGAATTCGTTCCAGCCGCCCACCACCCGGACCCACTGCGGGGTCGGTGTACGGTCCGCCTGCTCCTTGAGCATGCGCAAGGCATCGGCCACCGAGGGCACGCCTTCCCAACGCAGCTCAAGGTTGTAGTTCAGGCCACCACGGATCAGGTGCAGGTGCGAGTCGTTGAGCCCCGGAATGACGCAGCGGCCCTTGAGATCGACGACCTGGGTGTGTGCACCGCGCAGGGCCATGGCCTGGGCATCGGTGCCGACGGCGATGAAACGGCCTTCGCTGATGGCCACGGCACTGGCGCGCGGGTTCTCCCGGTCGACGGTATGAAATTGGCCGTTGAACAGAATCAGATCGGCGTTCATGGGTTTTCCTTGGGCTCGGAGGTGGGAGACAGCCAGGGCGCGAACAGCCGCGTCGCCATCGGCATGAACAGGTACACCACCGAGACGACGATGGTGAGGGTGATCAGGAACGTGGCCACCACGTAGTTGGAGAGCAAGGGGTGGAGTTGCAGCAGTGGCCCCCAGATCAATGGCACCAGCAGGGTGTGCGGCAGAATGACCAGCAACGTCACCACGGCCTGCTTCCAGCGTGGCGGTGGTGGTGAGGCGGCGTCGGCCTGGGTGAACCAGAATTCGTTGACCGGGTTGACCTCGGTCTGGTCACCGTCTGCCAGCATGGGAGTGGCTTCGTTGACCAGCGCCCGCCGTTGCGGCGAATCGAGCCAGCGCTGCATGGCTTCGGTGGAGCAGAAGCGCAACACGCAGGTGTACAGGTCAAGACCGGCGTTCTTGCCGCGCATCACGTCCACGCCCAGATGCCCATCCTGCTGTCCGGCGATAGTGACGATGTTGCGCAACCAGGCTTCGTAGGGCACTTCAAAACCGGCCTTGACCCGGTGTTTGATCACCAGGGTCACGACTTCTTCGAAGCCGCGCGCGGGAGTGTGACGTGTGGTGGGTTCAGACATGGCGCAAAGCTCCGCACAATCGACCATTGAACGCCAGATGTCCTGGCCGGCAATAAGAGAATGGTGCAGGGAGTTTTGCGCAGGGAATTGGATGTATGTGCTGTTCTGGCTTGCTGAGCTCCCCGGTGAAGATTCCAGGGGTATGGAGGTTATGCCTCTATTGGAAGCGGCCGTGACATGAAATCGCTGATCCGCGAGCGAAGCCAGCGTTCTGCCGGATCGTTGTCGTGCACCCCGCTCCAGGCCATGGAGAGCTGCGCCGCCTCGATCGGAAATGGCGGGTCCTCGGCTCGCAGGGCGCAGCCTTCGACCAGTGCGCAGGCCGCGTAATCCGGAACGGTTGCAATCATCTCGGTACCGGCCAGCAAGGCGCGCAGGCCGCTGAATTGCGGCACGCCCAGGACCACCCGACGATTGCGGCCGATCTTGGCCAGGTCCAGGTCAATGTTGCCGCTCAGGTCCCCGGAAAACGAGACCATGGCATGAGGCCGCTCGCAGTACTCATCCAGGGTCAGCGCGCCTGGCCGTTTGTCTGCACGCAGCACTTTGCAGGGAATATCGCGCAGGGTCTTGCGCTTGGCGTTGGCCGGCAGATCAGTGGTGTAGCTCACCCCGACGGAGATCTCACCTGAAGCCAGCAGCGCCGGCATCAACAGGTAATTCGCCCGGCGTACCACCACGATGATGCCTGGCGCCTCCTCGCGAAGGCGCGTCAGCAGTGAAGGAAACAAGCCGAACTCGGCATCGTCTGACAGCCCGATGCGAAACACATCGCAGCTGCTCGCCGGATCGAACTCCTTGGCTCGGCTGACTGCGCCAGAGATGGTGTCCATCGCCGGTTGCAACTCCTTGAGAATCGCGAGTGCGCGGGCAGTGGGTTCCATGCTCCGGCCGTTGCGCAGCAACAACGGATCGTCAAACAGGTCACGCAACCGTCCCAGTGCGGCACTCACTGCCGGCTGTCCCATGAACAGTTTTTCAGCGACGCGAGTCAGGTTCTTTTCGAACATCAAGGCCTCGAAAATCACCAGCAGGTTCATATCGACTCGGCGCAGATCGTTACGGTTCATGGGTCACGATTCCCTGAAGGGTGAACTCTCGATTGTGGCTGATTTTTTTCCAGGCTGCCTGGTGTTAGCACGCAATTAACAACGATTAACTCGCCACGCAGAGCCTCCCGTCCAAGAATGCGGTGTACCAACCCGGATATTGCTTATGGCTCAATCTCAGCAAACTATCGCCTGCGCGCCCATCGTCGAACCGCGCAAGAAGAATACTGGCGGCCTGATCCCGTGGCGTGAAAGCCTGGCCAAGCAGTTGATCCTCGACCGTTTGAGCGAGACCGTCGAAGTCGCCGACCTGGCGCGTGCATGCGCCCTGTCGCGCAGCCATTTCTCCCGCGCGTTCAAGTGCAGCACCGGTCTATCACCCCAGGACTGGATTCGCCAGCAACGCCTCGCCCGCGCCAAGCAACTGATCCAGAGCACCGACATGACACTGACGCAAATCAGCCTGGAATGCGGCTTCTGCGACCAGGCGCATTTTTGCCATATCTTCACCCGCAGCGAGGGCATCAATCCGTTCGCGTGGCGATGCCGGATGGTGCGGTCCCTGACCAACCTCAAGCCTGGATCAATGCCGGTCTGTCAGGGTTGAGCCGCTCGTTGCGAGTCTCGGTCACGCCATAGAGTGTCCGAATCGAATCGCGATGGCGTCGAGTTAAACGCCGTTAATTCTGCACCGCAAAGCGCACTCGCCCGGCGTACCGTTGCGTTGACGCGCAAACCTCTGGAATATGCTCGCAAACTGCGTACCAGACGCACGCAAGCAGGAGTGAGCGCGTGACCCTTTCCCCCGAACTGGCCATCCATTTCGGCCCCTACCGGATCTACCCCGGCCAGCGCCTGGTGCTGGAGGGCGACCAGCCGTTGCGGCTGGGCCGACGCGCCCTGGATATCCTGTTGATCCTGCTGCAACACGCCGGCAACGTGGTCAGCAAGCAGGTGTTGATCGCCGGGGTGTGGCCCGACAGCGTGGTGGAAGACATCAACCTGCGGGTCCATATGGCTGCGTTGCGCAAAGCCCTGGGCGACGGCCAGACCGGGCAGCGCTACATCATCACGGTTGCGCAGCGTGGCTATAGCTTTGTCGCGCCCTATTCGATGCAGGCCTTCGAGCAACATCCGGCGCCTGCCGCAGTCGAACGCAGCCGCCACAACCTGCCCGTGCGGCGCACCCGCCTGATCGGTCGCCAAGCTCTGGTCGAGCGCCTGGTGACACAACTGTCGCGCCAGCGTTTTATCACCCTCGTCGGCCCCGGCGGCATCGGCAAGACCACCGTCGCCCTGCGCGTCGCCGAGCAATTGATCGGGCAATACCGCGATGGCATTCGCCTGCTGGACCTGGCGCCGATAAACGACCCTTCGATGATCACCACGCACCTGGCCACCCTGCTCGACCTGTCCGTGCACGACACCGAGCCAATGGGCAGCCTGGTGAACTTCCTGAGCGAGCGGCAGATGCTGTTGGTGATCGACAACTGCGAACACCTGGTCGACGCCGTTGCCCTGCTCTGCGAAAACATTCTGCGTGGTGCGCCCAACGTGCACATCCTGGCCACCAGCCGCGAGGGCCTGCGGGCCGAGGGCGAGTTCGTGCAGCGCCTGGAGTCGCTGGACTGCCCGCCGCCCTCCACGGTGCTGGACCGCGCCCAGGCGCTGAGCTTTTCCGCGCTGCAACTGTTCGTCGAACGGGCCATGGCCAGCCACGACAGTTTCGAGCTGCACGATGCGCAATTGCCGGTGCTGGTCGAAATTTGCCAACGACTCGACGGCATCCCGCTGGCTATTGAACTGGCAGCGGCGCAGGTTGGCCGCTTTGGCTTGAGCGGCCTGCTGACCCAGCTGCAGGGCAGTTTTCGCCTGCTGGCCCACGGCAGTGACCTGACCCTGGCCCGCCATCAGACCTTGCGCGCCACCCTGGACTGGAGCTTTGAACTGTTAAGCCCCTGCGAGCAGGTGTGCCTGCGCCGACTCGGCGTATTTCGCGGCGGCTTCACCATGGCCTCAGCCGCAGCGGTGATCGTGGGCGAACACATCGAGCCAGATGAAGTGTTTGCTTCGATCACCCAACTGGTGGCCAAGTCATTGCTCAACGTGGAAGTCGGCGACGAAGAGGTGTTCTACCGCCTGCTCGATCTCACCCGCGGCTATGCCCAGGAAAAACTCGAACAGGCCGGTGATCTGCTGGACACCCGCGCCCGGCACGGCGCACGGTGCCTGGCCCTGATGCAACAGGCCCGGACCGACTGGGAGTTGATTCCGACCAGCCGGTGGATCGAGCGCTATGCCCGCAGCGTGGCGGACATCCGCTGCGCCCTCGATTGGGGGTTGCATGCCACCGGCCGCCAGGCGCTGGCGATCAGCCTGGCGGCGGCTTCCACGCCGCTGTGGCAGGAGCTGTCACTGCTCAAGGAACACGGCGCCTACGTGCGCAAGGCGCTGGCATTGCTCGACGCAGATCCGCAGCCCTGCCCGCAACTGAAGATGAGCCTCAACCTTGCACTCGGCAGTTCCTGCTATCACACCCAGGGCGGCACTGCCGAGACCATCAAAGCGTTCGTCAGCGCCAGGAACCTGGCCAGGGCGAGCAATGACGTGGCCGGGGAATTGCGCGCGGTATCGGGGTACATGGCGGTCAACCTCAGTTGCGGCAATTATCAGATGGCCCTGGAGCAAAGCCAGCAATTCGACCGCCTCGGCCGCCACGGTGACCCGCTGCTGGACTTGAGCGCGCACCGCCTGCGGGTGCTCGCCCTGCACTTTGTGGGCAATCAGCGCATGGCCCGGGTCAACGCCGAAGAGGTGATCCAGCGCATGGCACAGAGCGGGCACCTCAACCGTTTCACTCATGGTTTTGGCGTGCAATACGACCAGAGCGTGGCGGCGCTGACGATTCTGGCGCGCATCCTCTGGGTCCAGGGTCAGCCCGAACAAGCCTGGCGTACGGCCCGGCAGGCGCTGGACGTAGCGCTGCAGATCAATCACGGCACGTCCATCTGCTACACCCTGGCGCTCGCCGGCTGCCTGATCGCGCACTACAACGGCGATACTTGCAGCGCCCGTGAACTGTTGCAACTGCTGCTGCAGCAAGCGCAGAAACACTCGGTGCTGCTGTTCTACAACTGGGCGCGCGAGTATGCGCAGGTGATCGCCCTCGACACAGCACCGACTGGCGCGCCGGCAGGTTCCGGGTTGATCCGCGAGATCATGCTCACGCTGGATGCCGGGCTGATCGATGAAGCACTGGTGCTGCGGGCGGAGACCGGGATGGCCGGTTGGTGTACGGCGGAAATCATGCGCGCCAGGGCTGGTACCTTGCTGGTGGGCAATGATTCAGACGAAGCGGCGCGCGAGGTCGAGGCGCTACTGATCAGGGCGCTGAATGTGGCGAGAAACCAGGGTGCCCTGGCCTGGGAACTGCGCAGCGCCACCGCCCTGGCGCAACTCTGGCAGCGTCTGGGACGACCGCTGCAGGCGCAGGAACTGCTCGCGCCCGTTTACGCGCGTTTCACCGAGGGCTTCGCCACACCGGACCTGCAAAAAGCGCGACGTTTACTCGACAACCTCCAGCACGCTTGACTCACGCCGGGCGCGGCGGATGTGATGGCCGTAGCGCACCTCGAACAAGCGCAGGCAACCGCTGTGCGCAAGCTTCTCCAGCGCATAGCTGCGAGTAGTGTGCAGCAAGCGATACCGCGCGCTGCCGTTGACCTGTTCCAGCGACAGCAGCGATTTGGCCACCAGCCCCTCCAGCAGCGTCAGCAATTGCGCGGGACGCAGCACCGCGCAGCTGATCACGCCGATGGCCGCCTCGAGGGTGAACGACATCTTGAAAACGGCCAGGCGCTGCAGCACCGTCTGCTCGCGGTTGCTGAGCTTGTCGTAGCTCCAGTCCAGAGCCGCCTTGAGGGTCTGATGGCGCGGCACCGCAGTACGCCGGCCCTGGGTCAACAGCTGGAAGCAATTGTCGAGCTGGGCCTGCAATCCCACCAACGCCAAGGCATCGATTTGCGCCGCAGCGAGTTCAATGGCCAGGGGCAAACCATCCAGGCGGCGACAGATTTCACGCAAGGCCTTGAGGTCTTGTTCGCGCAGGGTAAAACCTTGCTGACGCGCCCGCGCCCGGCTGACAAACAACTGCACCGCCGAATAGCCCATCACCTGCTCGACGCTGTGCAGCGCGGACACCGGTGGAACGACCAGTGGTGCCACGCGCTGGACGGTTTCACCGGCGGCCTTCAGGGGTTCGCGACTGGTGACCAGGATCGATAACCGTGGTGCGCCCAGTAGCAGCGCCTCGACCAGGTGACGACAGCGTTCGAGCACGTGCTCGCAGTTATCCAGCACCAGCAGGGCATGCCGCGCCTTTAGCGCCTCGAGGGTCGAGCCAACTTCCAGACCAAGGCTTCGCAGCACATGATCGACCACTCGCGTCGGATCATCGAGGGTGGAAAAATCCACCCGCCACACGCCGTCCCGATAGTGCTGCAACAACAGCTCGGCCACCCGCAGCGCGACCGTGGTCTTGCCAATGCCGCCGGCGCCGACCAGCGTCAGCTGACGCCGGACCGGCAACTGCCGCACCAGGCTGCCGACCACCGAGTCCCGGCCGGTTACCGGGGTCAGCCGGGCGGGCAAGTTGTGCTGGGGTGGCAGGCAAGTTTCAAGGGCAACTAGCGTGCTCGCCGGCCCCTGCACCACTGGCGCGACAAAACAGTAGCCCTTCTGGGGAACATTGATGATGTAGCTCAGGCCGTTCTGCCCATCGCCCAGGGCCCGGCGCAAGGCGGCAATGTGCACCCGCAGGTTGATTTCCTCGACCACCGAAGTGGGCCACACCCGGGCGATCAACTGCTCTTTGCTCACCACTGTGCCCGCTTGCTCGACCAGTAGCTGCAGGAGGTCCAGGGCGCGACCGCCCATGCGCAGCGCCACCTCGCCGTCCAGGATCAGGCGTTGTTGCAGGTAGAAGGCATAGGGCCCGAAGTGCAGCACCGTATCGCTGTGCAAATCTCTGAGACTGTTCATGCCGTTTACATGCTGAAACCCGACCCTGCGGATTCCCGCATCTCCAGTGCAATTAGTTCTCATCTATCTTGGCAGGCATTGGTGACAGCACAACTGCGGCGATGGGAGTGTCACGGCCATCCGGGTGCGCGGGACGGACAATCAGCCTCAGCTGAACTGCTCGCGGTACTGAGTGGGGGTCAGGCCGAGCTTTTCACTGAACAGAAACCGCATGTGCCGCACGCTGCCGAAACCACTTTTGAAGGCGATGGTCTTGAGTGGCAAGTCACTGGTTTCCAACAGGTTTCTCGCGTGATCGATGCGCGCACGCTGAAGGAATTCCATGGGCGTCATGCCCACTTCCCGGGCGAACACCCTGGCGAAATGCCGCGGGCTCATGGCCGCCAGGCTGGCCATGCCATCAATGCTGAAAGGCTGGTCGAGGTGTTCCAGCACATGGTTCTGCACCCGGGTGATGGCCGTTTCCTGCGGCGCCACGGCGGCCATCAAAGGACTGAATTGTGCCTGCCCACCCTGGCGCTTCATCACCACCAGCAACACCTTGGCCACGTCCTGGGCGACTTTCTTGCCGTGGTCGGCGGCAACCACCGAAAGCGCCAGGTCGATACCGGCCGTCACGCCACCGGAGGTGATGAGATTGCGGTCCTGCACGTAGATCTGATCGGTCTCGACCGTCGCCTTGGGGAAGCCCTTGATCAGCCGCTCGGTGTAGTGCCAGTGGGTGGTCACCCGATAGCCGTCGAGCAGGCCCGCATGGCCAAGCACAAAGGCACCTGTACAGATCGAGCCGTACTGGCCGGCCCGGGCTGTCGCGGCCGGCAGCCAGGCGAGTAACGAGGGGTGCCTTTCGTTGTAGGCGCCGGGGCCGCCGGGGACCAGCAGCAGGTCATAGCTGTCAAAGGCCTGGTCGATGTGCAGATCGGCGCTGAGGCTGACGCCGTTGGACGCACGCAGCGGGCCGGGTTCGGTACCGATGGTGGTGAGTACGTAGGCGTGCTCGGCTGCCAGATAACGATTGGCGATGGAAAACACCTCCATGGGGCCGGCCATGTCGAGCAGGAGGAAATCGGGGAACAGCACCATTGCCACGGTTTTCATGGGATCAATATCACTGGGGTCATGGAAAGACACACCTTCCCCTGTAGGAGCAAAGCTGGGTCTCGGGTGGTGGGCATTATGACCAGGTTCAGCCTGGATGTCGGGCGGGAAAAGGTGATCATCCGCACATTACTGTCAACCTGTAAGCGACAGTATTTCAATTTTCACCTACTTATTGCATCGAGTAGTAACCATTAACCTTCTCCTCACTCGGACGAATCACCGTCCCTCCAGGAGAATTCATCATGCTGACCCTTCGCAAAGCCACTGATCGCGGCATGGCCAATCACGGTTGGTTGAAGTCGTTCCATACCTTTTCGTTTGCCAGCTACCGCAACCCGAAAGAGCAGGGATTTTCCGACCTGCTGGTGATCAACGATGACCGCGTGGCGGCCGGGAAAGGTTTCGGCCAGCACCCGCACCGCGACATGGAGATTTTCTCCTATGTGCTCGAAGGCGCACTGGAGCACAAGGACACTCTGGGCACCGGCTCGGTGATTCGTCCCGGTGACGTGCAATTGATGAGCGCGGGCAGTGGTGTTGCACACAGTGAGTACAACCACTCAAGTACCCGCCCGGTGCACTTTCTGCAAATCTGGATCGTGCCCGATGTCGCCGGGGCCAAACCACGCTACCAACAGGAGCACTTCAGTACCCAGAAAAAACGCGGGCGCCTGCAGCTGATCATTACGCCGGACGGTAGCAACGGCTCGCTGAAGGTGCACCAGGATGCGCGGGTGTACGCGGCACTGATCGACGGCGAGGAAAGCGCCACCCTGGAGCTTGCAGCCAACCGCTATGCCTATGTGCATGTGGCGAGCGGCAGTGTCGAGCTTAATGGCCTGCGGTTGCAGGAAGGCGATGGGGTGCGGGTGCGTAATGAGCAGGTGTTGATGTTGAGCAATGGTGTAGATGCTGAGGTGCTGGTGTTTGATTTGCGGGCGCAGGAGTTGCCGGAGATGCCGTGACGGCAATAGGGTTAAAAGATCGCAGCCTCGTTTCTCTCGACAGCTCCTACAGTAAAACCGTGAAAAAAATGGTCTTATCCATTACATCCTTAAAAACAGGCCACTGCCATGCCCCTGCCACAGACCATGACCCTCATTGAAATCACCCAGCCTGGCGGCCCCGAAGTGTTGCAGCCGCGTCAGGAAGCGCTGCCTGTGGCAGCCGCCGGCGAAGTGCTGATCCGCGTTCACGCAGCCGGGGTCAACCGTCCCGATGTCATTCAACGCACGGGCAAATACCCGATGAAGCCTGGAATGAGCCCGATTCCTGGCCTGGAAGTGGCGGGAGAAGTAGTCGCGATCGGCGCAGGGGTCAACGAGTTCATCGTCGGTGACAGGGTCTGCGCCCTGACCAATGGCGGCGGCTATGCCCAATATTGTGTGGCGCCGGCCAGCCAGACCCTGCCTATTCCCGACGGCATGGACTGGATTCACGCGGCCGCCGTTCCGGAAACGTTTTTCACGGTGTGGGCCAACCTGTTCGACATCGGCGGCGCCAGCAAGGGCCAGCGTGCGCTAATTCATGGCGGCACCAGCGGGATCGGCACCACCGCCCTCATGCTGTGTCGCGAGTTCGGGGTCAAGGCGTTCGCCACGGCGGGTAGCGAGGACAAATGCGCGGCAATACGCCAGCTGGGCGCCGAGGCGATCAACTATCGTGACCAGGACTTCGTCCAGGTCATTCAGGACAAGACAGCCGGCCAAGGCGTAAATGTGATTCTCGATATCATGGGCGGCTCGTACCTGAACCAGAACATCGCGGCACTGGGCATGGACGGTCGCCTGGTGATGCTGGGTTTCCTGGGAGGCGCCAAAGCCAACGAAGTCGACCTGATGGCGATCCTCGGCAAGCGCGCAACCATCACCGGCTCGCTGATGCGTTCGCGCACCCGCGAGGAAAAGGCCTCGATTGCCGAACAGTTGCGCGAGTACGTCTGGCCGGTATTGTCCGCCGGGCGGTGCGTGCCGATGATCGACAAGGTCTTCGCACTGGCCGACGCATCCCAGGCGCATGCACGGATGGAGGCTGGTGATCACATTGGCAAGATCGTGTTGCAGGTGGCTTGATATTCCAATAGCGCATCAATCCACGTTCCCCTGCAGCAGCAAGTTCGCTCCTGCAGGGATGTGTGGGCAGTTGACGGCTGTCGATATTTTTCCCGCCTGCGCCACGCATCTGTTAAAACCCGAACTTCAGTTTTTTTGATGGTAAACGACCGTTATGCGCTCTTCCCTCCTCCCCCTGCTGCGCCGCCGTTGGCTCTCGCTGATGTGCATGGCTGTGCTGATTGTCGGCTTGCCGGTGGGTTGCGGGGTGCTCCAGCACAAGGAGCGCGAGTTGCTGTTTCGCATCGAACCGGGGACCGCCGGTTGGTACCGGGGCCTGCCCAAGGACGTTCAGGAGTTTGACATCAAGCCCTCCGGTTTCAAGGCTGGGCAATCCCTGCATGCCTGGTGGTGGCCGGCGGCGCGCCGCGATGCGCCGTCAATCCTGTACCTGCACGGTGTGCGCTGGAACCTGACCGGCCAGGCGTTTCGCATCGAGCAACTGCGCGCCATGGGCTATTCGGTGCTGGCCATCGACTACCGCGGCTTTGGCCAGAGCAAGGGCGACCTGCCTTCTGAAGCCAGTGTCTACGAAGATGCACGTGCGGCCTGGGAGCGGTTTGCGGCGATGCAGCCCGACGCCAGCAAACGCCTGATCTACGGGCATTCCCTGGGTGGTGCGGTGGCCGTTGACCTGGCTGCCGACCTGGCTGCCCAGGCAAAAAAGAACCGCGCCCCGGTGCCCGTGCGTGGCCTGGTGATCGAGTCCACCTTCACGTCACTGGGGGATGCGGTCGCCCAGGTGGCCGATAACAATTTGCCGGTGAAGTGGTTGCCGGTGCGCTGGCTGCTGTCGCAGAAATTCGATTCAATCGACAAGATCGTCGACATCGACATGCCGTTGCTGGTGGTTCACGGCCTGGCCGACCCTTTCATGCCGTCGCGCTTCAGCCAGCAGCTGTTCAACGCCGCCAATGAACCCAAGCGCCTGCTGCTGATCCCCGGTGGCACGCATAACAACAGCATGAGCCTGGGCGGTGCGCAGTACCGCCAGGCGCTGGAAAGCCTGATGAAAACCACTCCAGCGCAGGTGGCCGGCCCTGCCGTCGGCCGGGCTGCACACGATTCCTGAGGCTCAGCGGTAACCCTGGGCCTGCAGCTGGAAGAGCTGCGCATAGCGTCCTTCGGCCGCCACCAGGCTGGTGTGATCGCCGCGTTCGAGTATCCGCCCCTGTTCGAGCACGATGATGTGGTCGGCATTGCGCACGCTTGAAAACCGGTGGGAAATCAGCAGGGTCATGCGCCCTTCGGTGTGTTCGCTGAAGTGCTGGAACACCGCTGCTTCCGCCGCAGGGTCGAGTGCCGAGGTCGGCTCGTCGAGGATTAGGATATCGGCGTCGCGGCGCATGTAGGCGCGGGACAAGGCGATTTTCTGCCACTGCCCGCCGGACAGTTCCTGCCCCCCGGCAAACCAGCGCCCCAGTTGCGTCGCATAACCGCGGTCCAGCTGTTCGATGAACGGCGCGGCCATGCCTTCAGTGGCGGCTGCCTGCCAACGCGGTTCATCGTTGAAGGCCCGGGTATCGCCCACCCCGATGTTTTCCCCCACGGTGAACTGGTAGCGGATGTAGTCCTGGAAAATGACCCCGATGCGCCGTCGCAGTGCCTGTTCTTCCCACGCTTGCAGATCGCTGCCGTCAAGCAGGATGCGCCCCTGGTCCGGGCGATACAGACGGGTCAGCAGCTTGATCAGCGTGGTCTTGCCTGAACCGTTTTCCCCTACCAGCGCGACGCTGTGGCCCGGCACCAGGTGCAGGTCGATGCCTTCCAGGGCCGCGCGACTCGCCCCGGGATAGCGAAAACCGACATTCTCGAAGCGCAAGCCATCGCCAGGCGCCTCGCCCTCGGTCAAATGACCACTGTCGGCCACCACCGGTTCGCCCAGGTATTCGTAAAGGCTCGACAGGTACAGGCCGTCCTCGTAAAGGCCACTGATGGCGCTGAGGCTGCTGCTCACCGCCGACTGCCCCTGCTTGAACAACACCAGGTACATGGTCATCTGGCCCAGGGTGATGCTGCCGTGAACGGTGTCGACCACCACCCAGGCGTAGGCCAGGTAAAACGCCGCGGTACCCAACAATCCAAGGACAAAACCCCAGCCATCCCGGCGCAGAGTCAAGCGCCGATCCTCGGCGTAAAGACGGGCGAACGTGTCGCGATAGCGCTGCAACAACAGGGGCGCGAAGCCGAACAGCTTGACCTCCTTGATGTAAGCCTCGTGGGACAGCAGGGTCTCAATGTAATTCTGCTGGCGACTTTCCGGCGCGCGACGGGTGAATAACCGGAAAGCATCCCCGGAAAAATGCGCCTCGGCAAAAAACACCGGCAACGCCCCCACCACCAGCAGCGCCAGGGCCCACGGCGAGAAATGCACCAGCAGCACGCCGAAGCTGATCAGCATGATCAGATTCTGGATCAGCCCCAGCGACTTCATCACCAGCGCCAGCGGCCGGGTGGACGCCTCGCGTCGCACGCGCACCAGCTTGTCGTAGAACTCGGAGTTTTCGAATTGCACCAGGGACAGGGTCTGGGCTTTCTCCAGGATCATCGTGTTGACCTTCTGCCCCAACTGCACCCGCAACAGCGACTGCTGGACCGACAGCGCCCGCTGGGTCGCGGACAACAGGGCGAGCACACCCGCCTCGAACAACACGTAACGCACCACTGGCCACAAGGGTGCACTGCCCTGCTGGGCATGCAACTGCATGGCGAAGACCACCGCATCGACAATGCGCTGGCCCAGCCATGCGGCAAGCGCCGGCAGTATGCCGGCGATCAGGGTGGCGATCACCAGGCCGATAAACAGTGCGCGGGAGGTGCCCCAGACCAGAAGCAAGGCGCGTCGGGCCTGGTCGAGCAAGGAGGTGACGCGATTCAGGGCAACTGGCATGCGGTGCTGGATCCGGCGTAGTGATGGCGTGAGTGCGCCATGTTACTTCAGCCAGGGGTCGGGGCGGTCACTGCAACAGCCGCAGTTTTTACATTTTCACGCGGACAGACGTCCACGCCCACCAGACCCGCCCGCGGGACAAACTGCACCGCCTTGGTATCGGACTTCCACAACCGCACGAAGTACGTGCCGTCCGCTTCGGCAATGACCCGCAGCGGGCGACTGAAACCGGGCCTGTCGGGATCAGTGATCGACTCGAAGCCTTTGCTCTCGGCGCCGAAATTCAGCACCGTGCAATTGCGTGCGCCGGAGGCGGACACCTGGAAGGCGAAGCCGCCGAGCCTGGCGCCCGAGGCAGGGTAAAACCCCAGCACCATGACCAGCACCATCACCGCGCACGCCACCATGGCAAGCGGATTGTCGTGGCTGCGCATCTTCACCACGAACAGGGCGCCCAGCAGCTGGATGATCCACAGCACCAGCAACTCCACCAGCATCAGCGGCACCATCCACCACAGATTGCTCACATAGCGGCCGGCGATGTCGATCGCCACGATGGTGACATTAAGAATCACGCCCATCTGCACGAAGGCCGACATCAGGCAGGCGAATCGGAAGTCCATCGACATGGGGCCGTCGACACCCAATGTCATCAACCAGTAGTAGGCGGCGATGGTCAGCACCGTGCCCACGACCGCCAGCAGGGTCCAGTACCAGGTGGCAGACACCTGGGAACCGATCACGCTCAGCAACGCGCAGAACGTCCCGAGTACCACCAGGCTGGCCGCCCAACGTCCCAGCATGCGCTTGTGGCGCTTGCGCTGTTGCGCGGTGGCCGGGCCGAGGGTGAGCTCGTCACTCAGGCGCCGCTGCGAATCATTGAATCGGTGAAACAGCACGAAGATCGGCAGCAAAACAAACGCCACCAGAATCGAAATGATGAAGATCAGAATCGCCGACATCACCGGCAACGCCGTGATGACCACCGACGAGGTGATGCTCAGCGGGATCTTTTCTTCCTGGATGTATTGGTACAGGTAGACCCCGGCCATCAGCAGAATGCCCACGGTCAGCGGCCAGGCGCGCTCGTTGAGCCACAGCAGGCACTGGCTCAACTGTTTGAAACGATCGGGGGTTGCAGTACGCGGGGGAATGTTTTCGATATCGGTCACGTCGACAGGCTCCAGTTCCATGGGGGCAGGTCCAACGACTGTACAGGCCGAAACGCAGGAAAACATCGGTGCCGAGCTTAATCAGAAGCGTCCGTCAGATCTTTCGCCAATGCCCCCTGGAAACGCGCCCGGTACTTGCCCGGGCTCTCCCCGGTCCACTTCTTGAACGCCCGATGAAACGCGCTCGGCTCCTGAAAACCCAGGCGTTCGGCGATGTCGCCGATGCTTGCACGGCTTTCGCGCAACTGCTCGAACGCCACGCCACGCCGTACTTCGTCCTTGATTTCCTGGTACGAACAGCCTTCGCGCTCCAGCTTGCGGCGAAAGGTGCTGGGGCTCAGGTGCTGTTCAAGGGCAAAAGCCTGCAAGGTCGGCCAGTCGCTGTATGGGCTGTTGCGCAGGCGCTGGTGCACTTGCGAGGCCAGGCCATGCTGATTGCGGAAGCGGATCACCAGCCACTGCGGCGCCGTGCGCAGGAATACCTTCAGTGAGGCCAGGTCCTGGACCACAGGCAGGCGCAAGTAATGGCTGGCGAACTCGATCTCGGTGCGCTCGGCCCCCAGTGTCAGGTTGGGACCCCAGAGCAGTCGGTCATCGCTGAGGGCTACCCGGGCATGGCGAAAGTCGGCACGGTCGATCGGAATGCGCCGGCCACCGAGCCAGCACAACAGGCTGATCATCAGCACCAGGAAGGTCTCCTCGCCAAATCGACTGACTTCAGGGTTCTTCGCCTGGGACTCCAGGCTAATAACCGCACGCTTGCCACGTACGATCAGCGTGCCGCGAAAGTCGCGCAGGAACAGGCCGAAGTTGGCCAGGCACTGGCGCATCGCCTTGTGCAGGTCGGGTTCCTGGATCAATGCCCGACAGATCAGGGCGAACGCACCCGGCGGCATGCCATGGGAGTCGAGCAGGAAAAACTCATCATCGAGCTCGCGGATCAGGATCAGCCATAGCGCGGCAAACGCGCTGGCAGGCACTCGCGCTGTGGGCTGCTGCACCAGCACCGGGTCGATGCCGGCCTGTAGCAGCAGCGCTTCGCGACGCAACGGATCGGCGCCCAGCTCCTGGACCATGGCTTGCACAAAGTAGGCGGCGACCGAATCCTTTTCCCGCATGTGAACGCTTCACTCCCCAGTATTCGAATGGCAAAAAACACCAGTTGCGTTGAACAGTTGCGGCATAGGACAACTGCCCTGCCCGCTCTAGACTCGGCGCCAATAGTACGCTTTTGGCCGCCTCGACGGCCAAGGTATCGCACGGTTTTGAGCGCAAGGACTGGAACATGGATCTGCAAAATATTGGCGTAATCGGCGCGGGCACCATGGGCAATGGCATCGCCCAGGTGTGTGCCCAGGCCGGTTTCGATGTGATCTTGCTCGACATCAGCGAGAGCGCGCTGCAAAAAGCGCTGGCGACGGTGGGCAAGAACCTCGATCGACAAGTGGCCAAGGAAACGCTGAGCGAAGCACAAAAGCTCGCGACCCTCGCCCGGATCCGCACCAGCACTGACTACAGCAGCCTGCAGGCCGTGCAGCTGGTGATCGAGGCGGCGACCGAAAATCTCGAACTGAAACTGCGGGTGCTGCAACAGATCGCCGCACAAGTGGGCAGCGAATGCGTGATCGCTTCCAACACGTCGTCGCTGTCCATCACTCAACTGGCCGCCAGTGTCAGTAAGCCTGAACGTTTCATCGGCCTGCACTTCTTCAACCCGGTGCCAGTGATGGGCTTGATCGAAGTGATCCGCGGCCTGCAAACCAGCGACGCGACCCACGCTCTCGCGCTCGAGATGGCGACTACCCTGGGCAAGACCGCGATCACTGCCGGCAACCGCCCGGGTTTTGTGGTGAACCGGATCCTGGTGCCCATGATCAACGAAGCGATCCTGGTGTTCCAGGAGGGCCTGGCCAGCGTCGAGGACATCGACGCCGGCATGCGCCTGGGCTGCAACCAACCGATCGGCCCTCTGGCATTGGCAGACCTGATCGGCCTGGACACCGTGCTGGCAATTCTCGAAGCCTTCTACGATGGATTTAACGACAGCAAATACCGCCCTGCTCCACTGCTAAAGGAAATGGTCGCCGCCGGCTACCTGGGACGTAAAACGGGGCGTGGCTTCCATGCCTATGCCTGAGCGTTGTTCACGTTTTGCCGAATACCGGGACAAGGTGCTGGAGCTGTTTGCCAGCAAGGGTTTCGGCCAGGTCGGCATGCGTGAACTCGCCACCTGCCTGGGGCTCGCCCCGGGCTCGCTGTACCACCACTATCCGAGCAAGCAGCACTTGCTCCTCGATCTGATTGAGGAGTTCTACGAAGAGCTGCTGGCCACCCTGGGCCGCGTCGAACAGAAGGCTCCGGCCAAGCGCGAGCGCCTCAACAGCCTGATCCGCGCCCACCTGAATCTGCATGAGGACATGCCTTGGCATTTTCGCCTGGTAGAGCGCGACAGCGGTTGCCTTAACGATGAGCAGCAAGTGCGAGTGCAGCAGCTGCGCGAGCAGTACGAGCGCAAACTGCTGAAAATGCTTGGGGTGCGCTCGCGCTTCAGCGAACAGGGCATGCTCGCCGCCGGGCATGCCATCGCCTCGCTGCTCAACAGCGCCCCCACCTGGTTGACTCACCACCCGCTGGACGAAACCGAGCGCGACGAGCTGCTGGAGAACATGGTCAGCGGCGCCATCGAAAGGCTGCTGGCACCGCGTCGCTCGAGTGAGGCGATAAGCCTGGCTCTATCCATAGATAAAACATCTAAAAAAACCTCGGCAATCGCCGCGATTTAGCGCTTTGCTACCCGGGTCAATCATCTTCAATGACCGGGAGCTGAATCATGAAAATCAATCCCTATCTCATCTTCAACGGCGACTGCAAAGCCGCCTTCACGTTCTACGCCCATGCGTTAAAAGGCAGCATCGACGTCATGATGACTTTCGGTGAAAGCCCCGCCCGCGAACACGTCCCCGCCGACCTGCACAACCTGATCATTCACACCCGCCTGTCGATAGGTGACCAGGCCATCATGGGCTCGGACACCACCCCGGATCGACCCACGGATGACATGGCGGGCTGTTCGATATCGCTGAACGTCGACAGCATTGCCGAGGCCGAGCGGGTGTTCAGTGCATTGGCCGAAGATGGCAGCGTGCAAATGCCGCTGGAATCGACGTTCTGGGCGGCACGGTTTGGCATGTTGCAGGATCGGTTTGGAGTGGCGTGGATGGTGAACTGCGAGAAGGATCAGTGATTGGCTGATTGGCTGATTGGAAAATTGGCAGTTGGCAGTTGGCAGTTGGCAGTTGGCAGTTGGCAGCACCTTGTGGGAGCAAAGCTTGCTCGCGATGACTGACTCCTATTCAACAGTGATGTCGACAGGCACACCGCCATCGCGAGCAAGCTCTGCTCCCAAAATTTCACCTCCAACAGAGGGGTAGATATTCGGGCCGTGGGAACCCGCATCAAAGCTTGGCGATCGAAACCTCAGTCGATTTAACAAACGCAATCACCTCACTGCCCACCCGCAACTCCAGGTCCCGCACCGAGCGGGTGGTAATGACCGAAGTGACAATCCCGGAAGCTGTCTGCACATCAATCTCGGAGACCACTTCGCCCTGGACGATTTCCTTGATGACACCCTTGAACTGGTTCCGCACGTTGATCGCTTTGATGGTCATGTTAAGGCTTCCTGTCTGAGTCTTGTTGGCTGGCACACATGTGCAGGCCCCCAAAGTGCACCGAGCGGAACAACATTAAAAGGAATATATAATTATCCATCTATTCCTTTTTGGAATAAAAAGATTCACTTGATCCGATAGTGAAAGGTATTACGCACTGCCGGTACCGACACCGCCTTGCCATCAATCATCCGCGGCTGATAACGAAACGTATCGGCAGCGGCCAGAGACGGTCGCATAAACATCGGGTGACAACCTTCAAGCACCTTCGGATTCTCGATCTTGCCCTGCGGGTTGACTGTGTACTCCACCGTGCAATCGCCCTCCAGGTTCTTATCCAGCGCGCGTTGCGGATAGTCGGGCGCTTGCTTGCTCAAGGGCAGGTACTGGCGAGTGTCGGCAGCGGCCTGGGCAGCCGCCTGTTGACGGCTTCGCTCGGCACTCAGGCGCGCCTGCTCGGCCTGCTGTGATTGCTGTTGCGCCAGGCGCTGCTGTTCGACTTCGCGAGCGCGGTTTTGCGACTCCAGGCGCTCACGGTTTTGTTCGGCTTGGAGCTCACGCTTTTTCTCTTCGACCCGCTTGCGAGCCAAGGCCGCCTGCTGCAACTTCTGCACCTGGACCTGCGGGTCGACAGCCGGCTTGCTCGGCGCCGGCGTCGCGGCCACAGGCTCGGGCGGTTGCACCACGGCAGGCAGCGGCTCAGGCGCCGGTATGGGTGACGGTATCGGTGCCTGAAGCGCAGGTGCCTCGGGCGCCGGCGCCAGGATCACCAGTTGGGTACGCAAGACCGCCGGCTGCTCGACCGGAGCCATCTCGGCCACCCAACCCCGCACCAGCAACCCCAGCACGATCACGTGCAACCCGACCGCAAGGCTCGCAGCCAGGCCATTGCGCCACAGCCCGCTGCGGTCGACCGGCGCAGCCGCCAGGTAAGGCCTGTGCAAGGTCATCGCCGTCATTGCGGGGCCTCGGTTACCAGTCCCAGGTTACTGACCCCGCCCTGTTGCAACGCCGCCATGGCTGCGACCACGCTGCCGTAGCCGGCGTCCTTGTCGGCGCGAATGTAGACCTGGGTGTCTCGCCGCTCAGCGACCACCTGCGCTACCTTGGCCTGCATGTCTGCAAGGCTCAGCGCACTGTCGGTCTGGTTGCGGGTGTCGAGTTCGCCGCCAAGATTCCAGTAGTAACCGCCCTCGGCTTTCACCGACAGGGTGAGGATCTGCTGCCGGCTGTCATTGGCCAGTGCTTCGCTGGCGATCTTGGGCAGGTCGATTTTCACCCCTTGGGTGAGCATGGGCGCGGTGACCATGAAAATCACCAGTAGCACCAGCATCACATCGATGTACGGCACCACGTTCATCTCGGCCTTGGGTCCGTGTTTTCTTTGCGGTCTGACCAACATCGTCACTCTCCTTTCAGGCGGCGGCGGCCAGGTTGATCGGCGCGCCATGCAGCTTGCGGTGCAGGCGCACTTGCAGCTCGTTGCCGAACGCGTAGTAGCGCGTCAGTAACGTCTGGCTACGCGAGGAAAAGCGGTTGTAGGCAATCACCGCAGGTATCGCCGCAAACAGGCCGATGGCCGTGGCAATCAGCGCTTCGGCAATGCCCGGGGCCACGGTGGACAACGTCGCCTGCTGCACCTGCGACAACCCGAGGAAGGAATTCATGATGCCCCACACGGTGCCGAACAGGCCGATGTAGGGGCTGACCGAACCGACCGTGGCGAGGAACTGCAGGCCTTTTTCCAGGCGCACTTCCTGCTCGCTGATGGCGACATAGAGCGCCCGCTCCACGCCCTCGAGGACCACGTCTGCAGCATTGCCCGAGTGTTGGTTGAGGTGGTTGAACTCCTGCAAGCCGGCCTGGAAAATGGGCTCGACGCCGGCTTCGCTGTCAGTGTTTTTCGCCGTTTCGCGATACAACGCCAACAGGTCCGGCGTGCCGCGAAAGCGCTGCACGAAATCGTTGAGCTGCCGCTCGCGGCGCTTGAGGACGCTGCTGCGCAGGATGATCAGGTACCAACTGAGCAGCGATGCCAGCAGCAGGATAAGCATGACCGCCTTGACCAACAGACTCGCGTCGCTGATCAGCCCCCAGATCGTCATGTGTTCGAGTGTGGCCTGCATGGTGAAACTCCTTGTGCGGGGCTCGCGGGCCGTCGATGCGCGACGGCCGTTGAGCTATTCGATGAAAGTCAGATGACAGGGTGATGACGGATCAGGGCAGCTTGAGCGTCCTGGTGACCTCGGCCCAGGGCACGAATTTAAAGTTCTGGGTTTGCTCGGGCATGCGTTTGCGCCCGTCCTGCACCACCAGCATGCCCTCGCTCCAGGCTCCGCCGAGGTTGACGGAAGTGACCTCCAGGCCATCGGTTTCCGAGGCGCCGTCGATACCGAGGGCAGTATTCATACCGACACGAAAGGCGCCACGGGCAGCGAATGGCGGTTGGGCATCAAGCACCAGGTAGCTGTCGTTGCCTTGGCTGGAGATCACCAGATAGTCATTGCCGGCGCTTTGATACAGCGCCAGGCCTTCCACATCGGCGTGCAATTGCGGGCCAACCTTGATCACGCTGCTGAGCGTTGCCGGTTGATCCGCCCGGGCATCCACCGCCCACACGCCCACATCCTCCTCGCCGAGAAACAGCCGTTGACGCTGATCATCGGCAACGCAGCCCTCGGGCTGACTGGCGACCTTGAACTGGCGCACCAGCTCACCCTGGACCGTGCCGTTCGGCGCGCTCAAGCGGTATTGCAGGAAGGTCCCGTCCTTGCCGTTGGCGAATGCAAAGAGTTCCCCGCTGGCTGGCTGGAACAGGCAGATGCCGTAGATTTCCTTGAGGGGCGTGGCGATCTCGCCGGCCTCGCGCAGCTCGCCGCTCTGGCGATCGATGCTGAACAGGCTGAGGCTGTTGTGATCGCGATTGCTCGCCACGGCCAGGTCGACCGTTTGCTGACCGAGCTTGAAGTTGGGCCGCACATCGACATTGTTCAGACGCCCGACCGGCAGTTCCTGAAGCAACTTGCCCTGCAGGTCGTACGCCAGCAAACCCTGCTTTTTGTTGGTGCCCAGCACCCGACTCAAGCCCGCCTGCTGCGGATGAATCCAGATCGCCGGATCATCGGCGGCGTCCCCCTGCCGTCCTACCGGTTCGGTCTGCGCCTGCGCCGGCACAACCGGCAGCTCCGCGGGCCGTGCGACCGGTGTGGCTTGCCAATCGAGCTGGCCCTGATACAGACGGCCATCGTCATCGTCGCGCAACAACACTTCAAGCCCCTTGGCCGTCGCGCGCACGTCGAGGTTTTCCGGCTCCTTCATCCCAGGCAATGCAAGGCTGGCCTTGGCCACCCAGCGCTCGCCCTGCTGCTGATACAGGTGCAATTGCGCGGCCTTCGGGTCAAGTGCAACCACACCAGCGGGGATCAGGGCCATGGCGCCAGCGCTGTGTTTGATCTCGCCGAAAGGCTCGCGCAGGGCAACGGGGCTGCGCGTCACTTCGGCCTCGGGATGTGCCGGATAAGCCCACCAGCCGACGTTCTCCTCGTTGACGACCAACTGATGGGCGCCATCGTCGACCCGACAGTCCGTTGCCGAAGGCGGCAACGGCAGACCGCGTACCCGTTGCGCCTGCGCATCAAGACGGGCACCGTTGCCAACCAGCCACTGTTCACCCTTGCCCTCCTCGCCCACCAGGAACAGGAACAGGTTACTGGCCTCGTCGCGGTACAGGCACAGGCCGTTCACCGGGTAGTCACGCGTCGGCAGATATACCGGCTGACCCCAGCTGCGCTGGTCAGCATCAAGGCTGACCAGCATCGCTTGCTGCCGCGCATTGTCGAGGCTCGCCACCAGCACGCGGGAGCCCAGGGCGCGGCTGTCCAGGCTAGCGAATGATCCCTGCAGGCGCGCCAGTTCCGCGCCTTTGGGGTCGAGTAACAGCAAGCCATCTCGCTGACTGACGGCCAGGCGGTCAGCGCCGGTCGGCAGGAAAGCCACGGCGTCGACCTTGAGGTTCGGCGCCCAGGGCGTGAGTGTCAGGTTCGCCGGGCCAGCCATGGCCTGGGTGACGCTCAGGCTGATCAGGGCGGCCAGCAGGCAACGGGAGGGTGATAAAAAAATGCTCATGAACAGGCAAGTTCCTTGTGGTGCGTACAACCTGATGGCAGCGGCGGCCATCCCGGGCTTAGAAGTGGGTGAAGGTCAGGCCGAGCTTGAAGGTCGGGCCGTACTCTTCGTACTGGCCGTTGTAGGCGCGCTGCCCGGTGTAGACGAAGTACGACTCGTCCGTGAGGTTCTGCGCCTCGAAGCTCACTTGCAGGTCCTTGGTCAGCGAATAGCGCGCGCTGAAATCGACGAAGGTCTGGGCGTCGACGTGCAGGTCGTGGGCCTTGTCGTTGATGGACGCCAGTTCGTAGAGGTAATCGGACTTGTAGTTGGCAGACAGGCGCAAGCTCAGCTTGTCGTCCTCCCAGCCAACCATCAGGTTGCCGACGGTGTCCGACTGGCTGGGCAGGTCGATGCTGCGCTTGCTGTTAGTGCCGGTGGCGGCATCAAAGCCCTTGATCTCGGCGTCGGAGCGGCTGAAGGTGGTGTTGGCACCGATCAGCAGGCCGTTCCATGGCGCAGGCAGCCAATCGAATTTCTGCGAGTAGGCCAATTCCAGGCCATAGAGTTTGGCGCTGTCGCCATTGGCGAACGTGTGCGCCTCGGCGAAATCGACCCACGCACCGGTACCGGCAAGGTCGGTGTTGTAGACGAAGTTCTGGATGTCCTTGTAGAACACGAACGCCGAGACGGTACCGGCGCGGCCCATGAAGTGCTCGATGCCCAGGTCGAGGTTGCTCGACTCCAAGGGCTTGAGGTCCGGGTTGCCGAAGGTAGCCTCGTCATCGTCGATGACAAACCCCGGGGCCAGCTGGCCGAAGGTCGGGCGTACAACAGACTTGGTCCAGGCCGCGCGGACCTGAGTGTTCTTGTCCAGCTGATAACGCGCATGCAGCCCCGGCAGCCAGTGGTGATAACGACGCCTGGTGTCGGTCGCCTGAAACTCACCATCGGTGGCGCCGGTGCCCTTGGCTTCGAACTCGGTGCCTTCGTAGCGCATGCCGGCGATGAAACGCCAGTCGTCGATGTCGATGGTATTCATCAGGTAGCCGGCGTTGATGTCTTCGCTGATTTTGAAGTCGTTGACCCGCGACTCGGTCTCGTCGTAGAAATCGTCGCGATCGAGGCCGCCGATCAGGTTCTTGATCGCACTGGGGCTGATGCCCGGCCCGAACTGGCCCAGGCGGTAGTCCACGGTGCCTTTCTGGAACTGCGCCAGGTTGAGCTGCTGGTCGTTGAAACCCAGCTCATCGAAGTCTTCATAGACCCAGGCGTCGAGATCATTGTCCTTGTTGCGGCGACTGACCTTGCCGCCGAACTTGACCTGCGAGGCGTAGCCCTTGAAGTCATAATCCCGGGCCAGGTCCAGGCGCAGATTCTTTTCGGTATCGGTGGTGCGCTGCTTCTCCCAATCAACCTTGTCGAGGCTGAAATTGCCCGGGTCGTAGAAGCCCTGGCCGATGATCGGACGTGGCTTGTCGTTGTCGTAGAACCCACTGTCGGCAAAATCATCGGTGCCATCGAAGGCAGCGTTGGCAATGTGCCCCGGGCTGTCTTCGCTGGAACGGCTGTAGCCGGCCTGCCCGCTCAGGGTCCAAAGGCCGAACAGGCGCTCGCCGCCGAGCACGTAGGACTGGATTTCCTGGGTCTCTTCGCGCTGCTTGAGCTTGCGTGAGCCCTCGGCATCGCCGGTCTCTGCGGCGGCCAACGGGTCGGCAAATTCGAACGCCGTGGAGTTGCGCGTCTCGCTGTCCTTGTAGCGGCTGTAGAGCGTGCGCAGGTAATAGCTGCTGAGGTCGTCAGGCTTGTAATCGAAGTTGAGTCCACCGCCTGCCCGTTCTCGACTGATGTCGTAGTCCCGCTGCTCGAACTCCTGCAGCCGGGCGCCTTGCTCGAAGTCCCAGGCGCCGCCGGTTTCGACGTTGTCCGAACCGAAATCGCGCTTCTGCCAGCTCAATGCTGCGGCGACGCCGAAGTTGTCGATGCCGTCACCGAGGCTGAACCGGTTACTGGCGGCGCCGGAAAATTTCGGGCTGGTCTGGTGGGTGTTCTTGTCGTAGCTCGCTTCAGTGCTGCCGGTATAGAACAGCCCCTTGTGATCGAAGGCCGAGAGGCTTTGCACATCGACCGTGCCGCCCAGGGAGTTGGCGTCCATGTCCGGGGTCAGGGTCTTGATCACCGACAGCGACTGCACCAGCTCGGAGGGCAACACGTCCAGGGCTACGGCGCGACGCTCACTTTCCGGCGAGGGCACCAGCGTGCCGTTGATGGTCACGCTGTTGAGGTCGGGGCCCAGGCCGCGCACGCTGACAAAGCGGCCTTCGCCCTGGTCGCGCTCGACGCTGACCCCGGGCAGGCGCTGCACCGCTTCAGCGACGTTTTCGTCGGGCAGCTGAGCCATGCCGTCGGCGTGCACCACGCTCTTGATGCTGTCGGCGCTGCGCTGTTCCTTGAGCGCCTGGTCGATGCTCGCGGCCTGCCCCACGACCTGCACGTGCTCGGTGGTGGTCGCCGATTCGGCGGCACTCAGCCGTTCGCTGGCGATCGCCATGGCCAGAGCGGTAAGCGTGAAACCGACAAACCCGGCTGTGCTGCTGCGCTTGTACATGAATGTCCTCCCCCAAGAGTCCGTTGACGCCGGGCAAGTGGCCCGGCAACTGGGAGGGCAAGCTAGGGTTGCGTGATGACGGTTCTGTGACAGGGGGTGGCAGGGAAGGCTTCAAAACGCGCTTTTGCGCGAATCGGCGGGCGCAAATGAGCTGAAATGACCTGCCGCGCCTGACGCAACTTCTGTGGCAACACAAACTGCCTCGCCACAGGGACTCTTGATCAGATAAAAATGTGGCGGCATCACTGAGCTGATTCGACCCCCCGCCCCCGTCACCCGCCTGTCACAAACATCTGCTGTGCTGACGCGCACTGTCACTCGCCAAAGGATCGCGGCCATGTTCTCTGTGCTCAAACCCCATCGCTGGAAACTCGTCCTGCTCCTGGTGGCGGCCAATCTCGGGTTGCTCCTGCACCTGGCCTGCGGCGAACTGAAAAGCGTCAGCGAGTGGGTGTGGCTGGACATCATCGGCGAAGGCGGCTCGGCGCTACTGGCGCTGGTCTGGCTGGGGCTGGTGCTCAAGAGTCGCCCCGCTGGCCGCGTGACCAACTACCTGGCCCTGGGCCTGAGCTGCATCTTTTTCTCCTGGTGGATCGACAGCCTCGACGAGTTCATTCGCCTGCCCGACAGCATTACCTGGGATCACTGGCTGGAATCCGGGCCGATGCCGGTCGGGATGATTCTGCTGACCATCGGCATCTATCACTGGCATCGCGAGCAGCTGGCGATCAGCGCGCAAATGGAGAAGCGCGAGAAGCTGTTCCGCGAACACCGTCTGTTCGACAAGCTGACGCCACTGGGGGGTGCCGATTATCTCAAGCGTCAATTGACTGCCAGCCTGGCGCAGAGTTTTGCCCAGGAGCAGCCGCTGTCGCTGATGGCCGTGGACCTGGACAACTTCACCGCGATCAATCAGGCGTTCGGGCATGCCGAAGGCGATGCGGTGTTGCAAGCCATCAGCCATTTATTGCTGCTCAACCTGCGCCGCCAGGACCTGCTGTGCCGGTTGGCTGGCGACCGTTTCGTGGTGGTGTTGCCCAACACCGGGGAAAGCCAGGCGCGGCTGTTAGCCCTGGAACTGCAACAGGCGGTGCATGGCCTGGCCCACAAAACCCATCAGCATGGCGAGCGCTTGCAACTGTCCGCCAGCACCGCCGTGGTGATGGCCATGGATGAGGCACCTGACGTTTTGCTCAAACGCCTGAACCTGGCACTGGCGCGCGCCAAGCAGCCCCTGGCAAAAACAGCCTGAGGCGCGGCGATGACCGTTAAAAATACCTGGTACGAAAGCGACAGCCGTTTCATTCCCGGGCATTACCAGCCGGCAACCCTGATCGACCTGGCGCTGTCCCGGGACATCGACAGCCATCGCCTGCTGCGCGGCACCGGGCTGTTCCACGACGACATCCTGGCCGGACAGACGCGCCTGAGCCCGCAGCAATTCCTGGCCCTGATCGACAACAGCCGGCGCCTGCTCGATGCCGACGACAGCAGCTTTCTGTTCGGCCAGCGCCTGCTGCCCGGGCACTACGGCCCTGCCAGCCACGCCCTGCGCCATGCACAAAATCTGCACCAGGCACTCGATACGCTGGTGCAGCAACAAGCGTTGCTCAGCCCGCTGGCCGCACCACGCCTGGTAATGGACGACAAGCACGCCTATTTCTACTGGCTGGACAGCTGCGGCGCCGGCGAGCAGTGGCGCTTCCTGCTGGAGGCGAGCATGACGTCGATCGTCGCCATGAGCCGCTCCCAGAGTGGCCAGCGCCTGCCGTGGGAGTGCAGTTTCAGCCACGCCGAGCCGCGTTACGTCGAGCAGTATTGGGTGCACCTGGGCGAAGACACGCAGTTCAAACGTCCCCTGGACCTGATGCGCATCCCCCGCGAGTACCTCGTCCGGCCCTGGCCCAACTGCTCGGCAACGGTCGGCCAGGTCGCCCGGCAGGAAGCCCAGGGGCAAATCGATCAGCTGGGTTTCACTGCAAGTTTTGTCGACTGCGTCTACCGCTACCTGCAGGCCCACGTGCGCGAGGCCCCAAGCCTTGAACAGGCCGCGCACGCCTTTGCCGTGAGCCCCGCGACACTCAAACGCAAACTGCAAAAACACCACACCGGGTTCCAGCAACAGGTGGATCTGGTGCGCAAGCACGTGGCGCTGTACCTGTATCAAATCAAAGGCTTCAGCAACGAAGAAGTGGCCGAGTACCTGAGTTTCAACGATGCGGCAAATTTCCGGCGCTCTTTCAAGCGCTGGACCGGTAGCACGCCTAAATTGATTCGTCAGTTGTTCGGTTCCGGCATGGGCTAGCCGCGTCCGCCATGACCATCGTGAGATAGACAAAGGCATTGATCATGATGCCGACGAAATGGATAAAGCCGATAAGCACGCTGACGAAGAAATAGATAACGAAGCTACCCACCTCGACAAAGAGCGGCCAAGGGCGACAAACACCTGGACAAGGAATTCAAGAAAGATCTTTAGACTGCCGAAGTGCAGGCCCGCCCTATTGACCGGGCCTGCAATTGGTTACTTGGCTGCTAACCGGGTACCGCGCGGCGTTTCAAGTTTAGCCTGTAATAACAGCCATTCGCGCTGAATGATCGAATACGGAATAAACACACTGATGCGCTCGGCGCCTTTCACTCCGGGATGGGCACTGACATCGTGTAACGTCGTGGAATAAAAGCCCATGTTGATACCGACAATGTTGCCATCGTTGCCGATGACCGGCCCACCGGACATGCCCTTGACCAACGGTGCATCGTGGATGGCGTACAGATCGCCGCTGTTCTCATCGGTATTGATAAATGGCGCCTGATACACCTTGCCCTTGCCGGTCGCGGTGGCCATGTAGGGGCTGGAGCCCACGGCGGTGATGGCCTCGCCTACCCGTGGCGCACGCCAGGCGGGATAGCGGCCGTTGGCTTTGTGACGGATGAACACCAAGTCGCAGCCGGTACTGCAGCTGTATTGCACATTGGGGATCAGCGGAGTGTGACGCGTCGTCACGGCGTACTCCTCGTTCCATTGCACAGCCGAAGCCATATACATATAGGGAAGAGGAAAGCCTGAAAAAACGGTGAAGTATGAGTCGTTGGCGGGCCCCGAAAAATCGGGTTTCACCATGCCGTTGCATCCTGCGAGTACAGCTCCTATTAAAAAGCAGGCCATGATCTTGATCATGATGAGTCACCGACTTAATAGGGAGGACGAGACTGTTTTTTGTCGTCAATTTTTATTTTTTTAGTTGTAGTGATCCTTGCCAAAGGCTCTGCACCGGTACTTTGTTATTTATGGCCGATGTTCTTTAAACGTGAGCAAATGAATTGTGCTAATTCCAATTGCTTTTGGTTACATACACTAAGACTGATTATTGGCGCCTAAATAACGCCATATAAAAATCACTTCCACGGTTTTTTCTATGACGCCGTTTTACAAAATTCACAGGGTGTTTCACAATCTGGCCTAAGCTCAAAATTGTCACGGAGACGCGAGCGCGAGTACCGATCATCCGGTCGATGATCCTCTCCTGATTTCCCGGCCCCGACTGGCTCAAGGATTGCAATGGACGCCGATAGCTGCCCCAGAACAACGGATTTATGACGCGACGGCAATTTATCAACGAACAAGGACGCCAGCACTACGCTTGGTCAGTCACCGGGAGACGTATCGTGTCAACTCTCAATGAAATCGCAGCGAACCACGCGAGAATGGCTAAGGCAAAGGAAGCGGAGATCATCGCCCTGGTGGAGCGAGAGGCTCAGGTGGTGGGCGGGTTTGAAGTCACCACCCTTGAGGTGCAGCACATGCCGCTGCACCTGATTGCGGGCGCGCAGGATAACCAGGCCGGTCAAGCTGCCGGTTACGGAATGTGACGGATATCCGCCGCTTTTACTGAATCGACAACCCCGCGTCCACCACGAAGTTTTGTCCCGTGCAGCCGCGGCTGTCATCAGACGCCAGAAACAGCGCCATGCGTGCGCAATCGCTGGCGTCGAGGCGGAACTTGAGCATTTGCTGATCGATGAAATTCTGACTGGCCAATTCCAGTCCCGCCGGATCGCTGGCCCACATGGCATCCTGGCGGGCAGTGCGAATCGCACCCGGCACCAGACTGTTGACACGAATGCCACTGTCACCCAGTTCCCGCGCCAGGGTGCGGGTCATACCATTGATTGCAGCCTTGGCAGTGGTATAGCAGACCATGCCGGGACGGCCCCTCATCCACGAAATCGAGCCCATGTTGATGATCACCCCGCTTCCGCGCCGGGTCATTCCCGGGGCGACCGCCTGGGCGGCGAAAAAAGCGTGGCGCAGGTTGGTTTGCATACGTTCATCCCAGTAGTCGACGTCGACGTCCTGCATGGGATGGCGATCGTCGCGGGCAGCGTTATTGATCAACACATCCACCGCCCCCCATTGCGCTTCGACTGCCGCGATGGCGGCCTGCAACGCCGGGATATCGCGCACGTTGCAGGGCAGGAACTTCACCCGGTCCTGGCCCAGCGCAGCAGCGAGTGCCTGGCCACCAGCCTGGTCCAGATCCAGGAAAGCGACGCGGGCGCCCTGCTGGTGAAACGCTTCGACAAATGCCGCGCCAATGCCTGAGGCGCCGCCACTGATCAGGATGACTTTGCCGGTCAGGGACGGGTAACGCGTTTGGGTATGCTGGCTCATGATTCAATCCTTGCAAAAATAGGGAAACTCAACCGGCAAACAAAGGCTCGGGGCAACCGGCCACATCGACCTCTACCGAAAACAGGCAACCTGACAGCGGCCAGGTCGCCAGCTCCTCGGCACTGCGGTTTTCCCGGGAACTGGTGATGTACAGCGTGCGCAGGTCCGGGCCGCCAAAAGCAACCATGGTCGGCCATCGCGTGGGGACACGAATTTCGTCGAGTTGGGTGCCATCCGGTGCCAATCGCAGGATGCGGCCGCCGTCGAACTGCGCACTCCAGTAGCACCCGTCACTGTCGAACGCGGCGCCGTCCGGACGCCCACCCGGGCCGCGCTCGAAGGTGCGAACAGTCTGCCGGGGCCCCGGCTGGCCCTGGCCATCAAGGGGGTAGCGATACAGCACATGATTGGGTGTGTCGCTGTGGTACATCCAGGCCCGATCAGGACTGAAGGCCAGGCCATTGGACACCATGACGTCGTGCGCCATGACTTGCACATTCATGTGCTCATCAACGCGCATCAGGACGGCGCCATTGCGGTCCCGGGGTTGCCAGATCGTCCCGGCCCAGAAACGCCCCCAAGGATCGACTCGACCATCGTTGAAACGACTGTCCCCTGGACCGCAGGGGTTGTCCGCAAGCTTGCGGCCCAGTGTTCCGTCCTCGCCCAGCAAGTAGATGCCAGTGCGCAGGGCGACGATGAAGCCGCCTTGGCGACGCAGGCCGAAACAGCCCAGGTGCTCGCCCAGCGTCAGGCTGGTCACTCCCCCGGTTTGCGGGTCCAGCCGATGCAATTGGCCGGCGAGAATATCGGCCCAATACAGCACCTGCTCCCGGACCGACCACACCGGGCATTCGCCCAGTTCACTGACTTGATCGACCACGCATTTGACGGTGTAACTCATACGATTGCTCCTGATCCATCCAGCCTGATGCTCATGCGCAGGGTGCGCGTCATGTCCTGCCCGGGGCCCAATAAAACGATGCCGTGGGCTTGGGGCGCAGGCAGGTTGATGGCGTTGTTCAAGTGACTGACCGGTTCGACCGCAATGAAATCCTGGGGTGCCGGTGGCGTAAAAACCACCAGGTGATCCAGCCCTTCCTGCGCTGTGATCTCGACGCCGACCCCAGCGTGCGGCCAATACACTGAAGCCTGGCGATGCCAGCCTTCGAAACAGTTGTCCAGGGCGACGTGACCCACCGCCCGACGCCGGGCAAAGTCCCACTGTGGCGGCACCGGCAGGCGCTCCTGGGGCAACGAGTCGCTACCGTTGAGCCATACCGCCGATGCGGCAAATGACAGCTCGACCCCCTGGTGTCGGGGGAAATACGGATGCCAACCCAAACCGGCCGGCATTGGCTGCTGACTGGCATTACGCAACGTCATCGACAGGGAAACCCCCTGCTCATCAAGGCTGACATATTGATCGACCTCAAACGCAAATGGCCAATCCTCGCCGCCCTCCCCGGCAGGATCATGGGACAGACGCAGGTGGCATTCACGGCTGGTGCAATCAACCACCTGCCACTCACGCTGCCATCCCACGCCATGCAGCGGATGAGCATGCTCGCCGAAATTGCGTGGCAATTGATATTCGTGCCCGCCACACTGGAAGCGCCCTTCTGCGATGCGGTTCGAATAGGGCACCAGCGGATAGCACGCTGAGCGGCGAACGTTGGGGGTGCAATCCCACGGCCGCAACAGCGCAAAATCCCGGTGCCGCAGACCGGCCAGGGAACCGCCCAGTTGTGGCAGTACGTCGAGCTGCAGATCGCCGCTGTGCAGACCAAGAATGTTCATGGGTGGCGCCTTGTTCCAACTGTTCATCAATGCTCAGAATCCCCAACGGATACCGGCTGTCATGGCCCACGGGTCGTACCCCTTGGGCACGCTCGGGTAGCTTTCACTCAACAGCGCAAACCCCTGCCCGGAGTCGGCATTATTCTCGATGTGAGACACGTAGGTGTAGAGCTGGGTATTGGTATTAAGCGAATACAGGTAGCCCGCGTGAGTGGCCCAGGCCCGTGCGCCCTCGGCTTCGATGCGGTGCGAGACGCCAAGCGTGATGTCACCGGGGCCGAAAGTGATGCGGGCGTTGACCATCTGCGCAGAGGCGAACCAGCGTACGTCGGTATCGCGTTCGGAGTAGACGTAGTTCGCGCCCCACAGCACTCCACCGAGCCGCACGGTGCCGGAGAGCACGTGGGTGTTTTGCCGGTACAACTCACCGGTCGTCAGCGAGGGAGCCGAATCGTGCTGGTTGAAGCCGTAGCCCAGCCTTGTATCACCATCGCGATAGCGCAGGTTGAAGCCGCTGGTGCGGTTCTGATCCGGACCGTTTTCAATACTGGAGTTACCGTAGGAATACCCCAGTTCGCTGGAAAACCCATGGACCTCCGGGGTTCGGTAGCGCACGGTAGTGTCATAAAAGCCGCCGGTGCCACTTTTGCCCAAGGTCGTGGTGTGTTCCAGGCTCATGATCGAGGCCATGTTGGACAGGCCATACATCGCCACGTCCGAATCAAGGAACACCCAGTAGATCGGCATGTACAGGCTGCCCATGTCGACCGAACCGAATGGCCCGGTCACCCCTGCACCATAACCACGGTTGGTGGAGATCCTGCCCTCGTTGTAGCCGGTGCGCCAGATGTTGCGCAGCACCAGGCCGCGCTCACCGAACGCCCGCACGCCATAGCCGCTGTTGCCCAGTGCGTAGTCGATCTTCAGGCCAATTCGCGACGCCTGCAGGTTGCCGTCCGAGACCATCGTATGGCCCGGGTGATCGTCGGTGAACTTGCCGCCCTGCAGCGACAGATCAAGAATCCCGTAAGGGTTGATGCTCAGGTTTCCGGCCTTGAAGACCAAAGGTGAGGCCGCATTGGCAGAATTTCCCAGGAGGGAGCAGGTCATGGCAAAAGCAGCAAAAACGTAATTTTTATTATTCAAGTTCGCTTACTCGGGTACAGGTATTGGCGATCTCAAGGCGCAGGGAGGCCCGACGCCTCCCGTGAAGGAGGCGCACAAGGCGCTGCGTAGCGAGAAAGGATTCAACTCACAGATCGAGGTCCGCCAGGGTTTCGAAGGTCGCCTGCCAGCGACTGCCGACGCGGATGAACACCGGAGGCTGACCCAGCGGCGCTGCAACCGTTACGCGCTGGCCGCCGGCATATCGCTCGCCACTCCACAGGTGCTGCCATTGATCGCCACGAGGCAGATAGGCCGTCCACTCGCGCTGACCTTCGGCGTGCACGGGCGCTACAAGCAGGTCTTTGCCGTACAGGTACTGATCCTGGATCGAATAGGTCTCGGGATCCTGCTCGTAGTGCAGGAACAGCGGACGCTGCAGCGGCAACCCGCTGGCCTCGGCTTCATCCACCAGGCTTTGCAGGTACGGACGCAGGCCGACATACAGTCGGGTCATGCGAGCGAAATGCGCGTAGGTGTCGGCGTCCTGCCAGAACTGCAGGTTCTGGTCCGGGCGATTGCCTTCATGGGTACGCATCACCGGAGTGAACGCCGCCATCTCGGCCCAGCGCTGGAACAGTTCGCCGGTGCGGCAATTGTCGTAGAGGCTGGTGTAGCCGCCGATATCACTGTGGTGATAGGCATTGCCGAGCAAACCCGAGGACAGCGCACCACAGATGACCGTCTGCAATCCGTCATGGCGGCTGAAGTCTACTGACTGGTCCCCCGCCCACAGCAATGGGCAATGACGTTGCACGCCGCTGTAGCCGGCCCGCATGAAGAACAGCGCATCGCCGGTCTTGCCCGCGTTGGCAATGGCCCGTGCGTTGACCTCGGCCCAGCGCACCGGCCAGGCGTTGTGCTCGAGCATCGGGTCGGCATCGCCGGCCAGTTTCAGGTCGATGGGCAGGTACTCGCCGAAGTCGGCCATCCAGCCGGACAAGCCCTTGTCGAGCATCTCGCGCCGCAGGATTCGCTCTTCAAACCACTGCGCCGCTGCCGGCAAGGTGAAGTCGACCACGCCGCACAGGAACTCGCCGAAATCCACCAGATAGGTGCCGCCTTCGACTCGGGTGGCCAGGTAACCGGCTTGCTGCGCTTCCTGAAACAACGGACCGTCGTTGCACAGGTACGGGTTCACGTAGCCCATGAACCGGATGTCCTGTGCTGCAAGGCTGGCGACCCAGGCGGCGTGATCGGGGTAGCGCGTGCTGTTCCACTGCCAGTCCCAGAACAGGCGTTTGCCAAAGGAGGTGATGCGCAGGCCTTCCCAGTCCTCGCACCACAAGGCGCTCACCGCGACGCCCTGGTCAAGCGCATCGTCGAGACGCGCCTGGGCGTGTTCGCGGCCGTTCTTCAAGCCCAGAATCGCCCCTTTCATCACCCATTCAGGCAGGCGCGGCTGGCGACCGAAATGGCTCGATACCTGGCTGACCAGTTGCACGAAGTCATCGGCCAGGAGGAATTCGAACGCCTCGGGCACCGCCCAGAACTGCAGTTCATGGAATTGCTGGTGGCGGAAATCGAAATCGGCGTAGGCCGTAGTCACCGCATGCAGGCAGTAGCGCTGGGAGGAAATGTAGGTCGGCTGCGGATAGTTGGTGTGGTAGTAGTCGCCGCCGGCATTGGCTTCGTTGTCCGCTTGCAGGGTCAGCCAGGTCGACTTGTCCCTGCCGACTCCGGGCTCCGAGGTCCAGAGCGGAAAATTGCGCCCGCGCAGGTCGAAATACGACATCTGCTCGCCGCAACCCCAGACATGCTCATCCGCTGCTGCCGGTACCCGCAACCACAGGCGGTTGATGCCCGCGTCAACATTCTGTGGCACCAGGCGCAACACGTTGTCCTGCACTTGCAGGCTCAGGCTGAGCAGCACCGGGCCGTCGACCCAGGCGCGCAAATCCAGGCGCGCTGCGGCCTGGTCAAGCCAGGCGTGACGCAAGGCCAGCCGTTCCTGGACATAGTCACGGATGGAGAAGTTGCCGCGCTGCATGCTGATGTCCGCCTCGCCCTGGCCGACGAAGATCGCCGGGTTGCGCTCGCTGTGACAGAACAACACGCGGCCATCGACCACCAGGCGGATGTCACCCTCGGTCTGGACGAAAGCGGCAGTGGCGAGTGAAGTTGAAGACGTCATCAGGATTGCACCTCGCAGGTTGGCAGGGAGGATTTGGCATCAGGTTCGCGCTGGCGCCAGCGACGGCGAACCACGCTGATGGCCGCCAGCGCCGCGACCCACACCGTCGCCAACAACGGCACGAACCAACTGCTCGGCCCGGCCGCACTGGCCACTCCCAGCGGAGAAAAAGTCAGGTAGATCGAGACCAGTGCGGCCAGCAGCACGATGCTGAAGCTGCCCGCATGGCGCCATGGCGTCAGGTCCATGATCCGGCTCGAGGTCTGCACCACGTAAGGCTCGGCCCGGGCGTAGCGGTTGCGCAAAGCGATCAGGATCAGCATCTCGATGGCGAACATGATCCCCATCACATGGATAAAACTGATGCCCAGGCGCACATCGATTTTCAGGCCCAGCACGAAGACCGCGTAGCACAAGGCGTGCAGGCCCAGCACCAGCTTGGCCGGGAACGCGCCGCCGCGGGCATTGAAGAACCCGAACAGCATGATGGCAATGATCGGCATGTTGAAAAACCCGGTGAAGCGGCGCAGCACCGCGTAGATGCCTTCCGGCGCATACATCAGCATCGGCGCCACGACCAGCGACACCAGGGCAGCGAGGATGCTCACGCGCTTGCCGAAGCGCACCAGTGCCTGATCATCGGCCAGGGGTCGCAACGGCTTGTAGAAATCGTAGGTGAGCAAGGTCGCCGTGCCGTTGATGATCGCGTTGAAGTGACTCATCACAGTGCCGAAGATCACGGCCACGAAGAACCCCTTCATCCACCAGGGCATCAACACCGACACCAGCGCCGGATAGGCCATGTCGGAGTTCGACAGCGGCTGATCGCGGAACAGGTGCCAGGCGATGACACCCGGCATCAGCATGGCCAGCGGCACGAGCAGTTTCAGGCAACCGGACAACAGCACGCCCTTCTGCCCTTCAGCGAGGTTTTTCGCCGCCATGCTCTTCTGCACGATCGCCTGGTTGGTGCACCAGTAAAACAGGTTGGCAACAATCATCCCGGTGAAAATCGCACCAAACGGCACCTTGTCCTGCGGGCCGCCGATGGCATTCAGCTTCTCGGGCGAGTCCTGCATGATCGTCTGCGCGCCGGACAGTACATCGCCCTGGCCGAGGGTCCACAGGCCAATGATCGGGATCAGGATGACCACAACCAGCAGGCCGATGCCGTTGATGGTGTCCGACACCGCTACCGCGCGCAGGCCGCCCAGTACCGCGTACGCCGCGCCAATCACGCCGGTGCTGACGATCAGCAGCGAGATGGTGGCCGGGTAGGACCAGCCGAGAATGCCTTGCAGGTCGAAAATCTGGTTGAAGGTGATTGCCCCCAGGTACAGCGACGCGGGGTTCAAGACCAGCGTGTAGGTGGCCACCATCAGCGCGCTGACCACGCGACGGGTGGTGACGTCGTAGCGCTTTTCAATGAACTCCGGCAGCGTCGAAAAGCCCCCACGCATGTAGCGCGGCAAAAAGAACAACGCCAGGGCGATGGTCGAGACCGCCGCAGTGGCCTCCCACGCCATCGAGCTCAGATTGTGGGCATAGGAGTCACCGTTGAGGCCGATCAACTGGTCGATGGACAGGTTGGTGAGCATCATCGAGCCGGCGATAAACCAACCGTTGAGCCCACCGCTGGCCATGAAGTAGCCGTGGGCACCGACATCCTTGGCCTTGCGCGTGAAGGACCAGGAAATGGCGGCCACCAGGCCGGTAAAGAACAGCATGCTAAGGAAGGTGAACAGGGACGTATTCATTTTTTATAGTTGTTCTCCAACACGGGTTGGGTAGACGCTCGGATAAAATCGCAGCGCTGCTAAATGGTACGCGCCGAGCATAAACCAAGCAAAATCGTAGCGCTACGATTTTTCCTTCGTTTTACGCGCATTTTTGTTCGCATTCGAATTTTGCCGAGCTGGCATGCTCGTGATTGACTTGAAAGCGCCCTGCTTTCATTCTCTTGGACTTTTGCACCCGAGGAAACAGATGAGCGACTTACCGGCAACCATCGCCAACGGCAATCCGGGCCGTCGCAAAGGCAATCGCGTAACCATGGACGAAGTCGCCGAGCGGGCTAACGTCTCGCCCAGTACCGTTTCACTGTTCCTGCGCGATCCTGACGCTGTCTCCAGCAAGCGTGCCGAGCGTATCCGCGAAGCCATCGCCGAGACCGGCTACACCATCAATCGCCTGGCAGGCGCCCTGGCCGCTTCCCACAGCCGCACCGTAGCGGTCATAGTGCCTTCGATGATCAACGCGTTTTTCTCGGAGACCCTGCAAGCCATGCAGGACGTGTTCGAAGCGCGGGGCTATCAGCTGATGATCAGCAACAGCAACTACGACCCCGACCGAGAACTGGAGCTGCTGCGAGCACATTTATCCTGGTCCCCTGCGGCATTGGTGCTCACCGGTAACCAGCATCAAGCCGCCCGGTCGCTACTCGAAGCCACCGGCATCCCGGTGGCGCAAATGTGGGAACTGGGTGACGAGCCGTTTCATCTGCAGGTCGGGTTCTTCCACGAGGATGTCGGCGCGGCGCTCGCCGAGCACCTGTACCAATCCGGCGTGCGCCGCTTCACCTATGTCGGCTCGCGCATGCACCTTGATCATCGCGCACAAAAACGTGCCGAGGGCTTTCGTGCCTGGCTGGAAAAAAAGGGTTGCACGGCGACGATCATCGCACTGGAGGAGAGTACTTCCGAGGTGGTGTTGACCCAGGTGTTCGACCAGTTGGCCAAGACTGCAGACCAGCCTCAGGGCTTGTGCTGCTCCAACGATGTGCTGGCGATCGGCGCGCTGTTCGAAGCCCGTCGTCGCGGCATCGATGTACCGGGCCAGCTGGCGATTGCCGGTTTCGGCGACCTGCCCCTGAGCAAGCTCAGCGCGCCGCGCCTGACCACCGTGCGCCCGTACCCGCTGGAGATCGGTCGTACGGTCGCCACTCGCCTGCTGCAGTGGATCGAAACCGGCACCCTGCCCGCCGAGCCGGAAACCGTGGACCTGGGGTTCGAACTGATCGTGCGCGAGAGCACCTGCGCAGTGCCAGATTGATGCAGGCGGCACACAGCCGCCCGCATCGCTTGCAGCCTGGCGCTGTCAGCGATTGACGCCACCCAGGCACACGTATTTGATTTCCAGGTAGTCCTCGATGCCGTAGCGCGATCCTTCGCGGCCCAGGCCGGACTGTTTGACCCCACCGAACGGCGCCATCTCATTGGCGATGGCCGCCGTGTTGACGCCGACCATGCCGTACTCCAGCTCTTCACTGACGCGCATCACCCGCCCGATGTCGCGGGTGTAGAAGTAGCTGGCCAAGCCAAACTCGGTGTCGTTGGCCCGCTCGATGACCTCTTCTTCGGTGCTGAAGCGGAACAACGGCGCCAACGGCCCAAATGTCTCTTCCTGGGCGACCTTCATGGCAGCGGTAACACCGGTCAGTACGGTGGGTTCGAAGAAGCTGCCACCCAACGCCGCACGCTGCCCGCCGGTGACCAAACGGGCGCCTTTTTCCAAGGCATCGCCGATGTGCTCTTCGACCTTGCGCACGGCGGCCTCGTCGATCATCGGTCCTTGGGTGACGCCCTGCTCCATGCCATTGCCCAATACCAGTTTTTGCGCGCCGGCGGCGAGTTTTTCGGCGAATTGATCGTAGACGCTGTCCTGTACGTAGATTCGGTTGGCGCACACGCAGGTCTGCCCGGCATTACGGAACTTGGACAGCATTGCGCCCTCGACGGCCTCGTCCAGATCGGCATCATCGAACACAATGAACGGCGCATTGCCACCCAACTCCATGGAGACTTTCTTCACCGTGTCGGCGCATTGCCCGATCAACAGGCGACCCACCGGAGTCGAACCGGTAAAGCTGAATTTGCGCACCAATGGATGCCGCGTCAGCACGCTGCCAATCTGAGTCGCGCTACCGGTCACGACGCTGAATACCCCGGCCGGAATACCTGCACGCTCCGCCAGCGCCGCGAGCGCCAGGGCCGACAACGGCGTCTGGCTGGCCGGGCGCAGAACCATGGCACAACCGGCGGCCAGCGCCGGCGCGACCTTGCGGGTGATCATCGCGTGGGGGAAATTCCACGGCGTGATAGCTGCCGTCACGCCGATAGGTTCCTTGGTGACCAGAATGCGCTTGTCCGCCGACGGCTGCGGGACGGTGTCGCCGTAGACCCGCTTGGCTTCCTCGGCGAACCACTGCACGAACGAAGTGCCGTTGGCCAGTTCGCCGCGGGCTTCGGCCAATGGCTTGCCCTGCTCGGCAGTGAGGATCAGCGCGAGGTCATCGAGGTTGTCCTGCATCAGGCTGTACCAGGCCTGCAGCAACTCGGAGCGCTCCTTGGCGGTCTTGCGCTTCCACTGCTTGAATGCCTTGTGTGCAGCAATCACGGCCCGCTCGGCTTCGGCCTCACCCATTTGCGGCACCCTGGCGATCAACTCGCCAGTGGCCGGGTTGGTGACATCGAAAGTCGCACCGCTGTCGGCACCGACCCATTGCCCGTCGATATAAGCCAACTGTTTGAACAGCGAAGAATCCTTGAGGTTGAGCATGAGGTTCGAACTCCTGTGCAGATCGGAAAAAGTCGGATCAATGAATAGGTGGCTCGGGTACGACTTCCCCCGCTTGCAGGAAATCGAAGTCGCAGCCTTCGTTGGCCTGGGTCACGTGCTGCTGATACAGCGCCGCGAAAGAGCGGCCGTACTGGCGATGAACCGGCACGTGCGCAGCACGCCGGCGAGCCAGCTCTTCGTCGCTGACGCGCATGTTCAGGGTGCCGGCGTCGATATCCAGGTCGATAATGTCGCCGCTGCGCACCAGGCACAGCGGCCCACCCACCGCCGCTTCCGGCGCGACGTGCAGCACACAGCTGCCGTAGTGAGTGCCGCTCATGCGTGAGTCGGAAATGCGCAGCATGTCGCGCACCCCGGCTTCCAGCAGCTTTTTCGGGATTGGCAGATTGCCCCACTCGGGCATGCCTGGCGCGCCGACGGGCCCGGCATTGCGCAGCACCAGCACGGTGTCTGCGGTGATTTGCAGCCCCGGATCGTCGATCATTCGGCTCAGGGTTTCATGGTCGTCGAACACCAGCGCCGGCCCGGAATGCTTGCGCAATGCAGGGCTGGCGGCAGAAGACTTCATCACCGCGCCATCGGGGCACAGGTTGCCGCGCAGCAGCGCCAGCGTGGCGCCTTGGTCAAGGCCCACCACCGGGTTATCGAGGCTGCGGATAATATCGTTGTCGTAGCACTTGGCATCGGCCAGCAACGCGTCCCACGTTTGCCCGGTGGCCCCGGCGCAATCGAGCGCCAGGAACGGCGTGATCTCGCGCATCAGTGCCCGCAGGCCGCCGGCGAAGTGGTAGTCCTCCATCAGTGCATTGCCGGACGGGAACAGATTCAGCAGCACGGGGATTTTGGCCGCAGTCTCGGCTAATTGCTCCAGCGTCAGGTCGATCCCGGCACGACGGGCGATGGCAATCAGGTGAATGGCCGCATTGGTCGAGCCACCCATGGCCATGTAAACCGCCACGCCATTGGCGAAGTGCGCAGGGGTCAGCCAGGTGGAAGGCCGACGGTCGCGCCAGATCAAATCGACAATGGTCTCGCCACACTGCGAAGCCATGCGCGGATGCCCCGCATCAGCCGCCGGAATGCTCGACGCGCCCGGCAGGGTGAAGCCGATGGCATCGGCGATGCTGGTCATGGTCGACGCGGTGCCCACGGTGTTGCAGGTGCCGATCGAGCGGGTCATGGCGCCTTCCAGTTCTTCCCAGGCCACCGTATCGATCAGCCCCAGGCGCCGCTCATCCCAGAACTTCTTCGTATGGGTACCCGCGCCGGTCTTCACTCCACGCCATTGGCCGTTTGACATCGGCCCGGCAGGGCAATAGAGAATCGGCAGGTCCATGCTCAGGGCACCCATCAACAAGCCGGGCGTGGACTTGTCACAGCCGCCGAGCAACACCGCACCATCGATGGGCAGGGAGCGCAGCAGCTCTTCGGTTTCCATGGCCAACAGGTTGCGATACAACATGGTGGTCGGCTTGACCATCACCTCGCCCACCGACTGCACCGGCAGCTCCACCGGAAATCCGCCTGCTGCCCAAACGCCGCGCTTGACCGCTTCGGCACGTTCGCGCAGGTGCGAATGACAGGGTGACAACTCGCTCCAGGTGTTGAGGATGGCGACCACCGGCTTGCCCATGAACTCCTCGCGTCGCAGCCCGATCTGCTGCATGCGCTGGCGATGGGCAAAGGCGCGAATGGTGTCCGGAGCGAACCAGCGCTGGCTGCGTAGCTCTTCCAGTTTTTTGTGTTTATCTGACATGAAATGGCTTCCGCTTGACTCTAAAAGGCCGTCTCCCAGATGGGTCTCGACGGTGTCGGTGATTGTTTAAAAGTGGATGGACAGCAACGGCCGCATGACCAAGCTCACCCCTGCCAACAGCAACAGGACGAAGACGCCGATGCGCAGCGTTCGTGCCTTGATCGCGGGTGGCCGGCGGCGCATGTACCAGGTCAGGGCGAACACCACGGGCGCCGCTTCCAGAGCCAGGTAACCCGCACTCGCCTCAAGGCGCCCGGCGTAAGACTGCAGGCCCAATCGCAACAAGGCGTTCAGCGCGAACACCACGATCAAGGTGTCGCGCACCACGTGCGCTGCCAGCGGCTGGCGATACAGCTGATACACCAGGGGCGGACCAGCGCTGGAGAACAATCCGCCCATGATCCCGGACAACCCGGCGAACCCGCTGAAACTGAGCCACCCGGAAAGTCGCTCGAGGTGGCGCGACTGAACCACCAGCAGGAAGCTGCACAGCACGATCGTCACCCCCAGCGCCAACTGCAGCAGATCCCGCTCATGCGCCCCCAACAAGCCCAGCAATTCAACCCCTGCAACCACGCCGAGCAGGCTGCACCCGAGGATCAGCGCCAGCAGCTTCGGCGCCAGGGCCGGGCGACGGCGCAGCAACACAAAGGCGTTGATCAACGTCAGGATCGAGCTGACATTGGCGACGGTTTCTACCGGCGCCAGCTGCAACAATCCGGTCAGCCCCAACAGCAACAGGCCGAAGGCAAAACCCGTGGTGTTCTGTGCAAACGTGGCCAGCGCCACACAGAGCAGAAACCCCACATGTGACCAGACGCTCATCATTTACAGGCTGTCTCGAACAGGCCAGGGGGCCGACAGGTCGGGGAATTTGCAACTGCCATGAGTACTCCTGAGGGCCAGACTGCGAGTGATTTTCACCGGTTCCTGAAGCCGCCCGGCTTGAGGTCAATTAATACGGCGTGGTGACCGCAACGGGCGCCTGATGAGCCTTCAGGACCGTGAGGAACTCGTTGGCCTTCTTCATCATCATCGCCAGGTCGGAAGCCACTGCGGCGAAGGCATACCCCTGCTCCAGATAACTTTGAACCAGTTCAGGCGTGCCGCCGACTATCCCCATCGGCATGCCGATACGGCTGGCGCGCACGATCGCATCGCTGATCATTGCCTGAACCTCTGGATGCCCCGGATTACCGATGTGACCGCATGCTGCGGACAGATCGCCCGGGCCAAGGAACAGCGCATCGACCCCGGCAATCGCGGCAATTTCTTCAAGGTTCGCCAGCGCGGTTGGCGTTTCGATCTGCAGGATGCAAGTCACTGCGTCGTTGGCTTCCTTGCCGTAGTTGGCCCAGGTGCCATAGCGGCTGGCACGGTGCACGGCGGCAAAACCGCGGTTGCCCAACGGGGGATACTTCACCGCGTTAACGGCCGCCTGCGCCTGCTCGGCGTTCTCCACGAACGGCACCATGACGTTGAACGAACCCAGGTCCAGTGCTCGCTTGAGCAGCACCGGGTCATTGGCAGCAACCCGCACAATCGGCTGGGCGCCCCCGCAGTGGATGGCCTGGAGGATTTGCCACAGATCGCGAAATTCGATGGGCACGTGTTCCATGTCGACCAATAGCCAGTCAAAACCGGCGTAACCCAGGGCTTCGGCGGTGCTTGCAGACCCGGACATCAGCCAGGTGCCAATGGGAGCGCTGGGGCCGTTCAAGCGGCTGGCAAAGGTCTGGGTTGAGTGTACGTCGGACATGGCGTGCCTCCGGTTTCAGATGGGGTGGCGGCGCTGCTGGCGGTGCTTGAAAGCAAAATCGCAGCGCTGCAAATTAGGACTGAAAGCATATTCCAGAAATAATCGCAGCGCTACGATTTTTACTTGTGGTTGTTGATTGAGTGCTTCTAGTGGGGATCGAGGGATAAAAAAAATGAATTGTCTGGTTGACCGCTGGGTCACGAATTACGTAACGCCGTAATTTCTGACCAGGAGCCAGCGATGACTATTGAAGCAGAGACACTCGTACAACTGACCGCCGCGCTGCAGCAGCGCGGGATCGTTCTGGTATCGGATGTGAGGTTTACCCGAGCGCCTTACCGGATGAATCATTTGTGGACGTGTACTGTTGAGTAGGCTGCTTCTTGCGCATGGGTGATGCCAAACTGACGACAAAAAACCCGATACAGCGACTGACCTTTGTAGGAGCGACCTGGCTCGCGAAAACCATCAACAACGCGGCGTCTATACGTTTTTCGCGAGCAAGCTCGCTCCTACAACAGCATTACGACACTGGCTTGGGCGTTTTGGGTGGACTGCCCATCAAGGGTTGGGGTGCTCGCTGGATACCGAATTGGCGGCATCCACGTCGGTCATTTCTTCGTCGACAGACGCCTCATCGTCAGCTGGAAGCGGGACCTCGATTCCACTTCTTATAGGATCATGGCCTGTCTCGTTGTCAGTGCCGCCCGACACGCCCTTCTGGGAAATATTGCCTGGGGCATTCTCGTCGATTTCCATGTTGGCTCTCCGTTCGCAATGCGCGGGAATTCCGCGCTTGTATATGAGAGAGAGCACATCGTTGCAAGTGCCCGGTTATGGACGAACGGGGCTGTGTGGTGGTCTTCTAGTGTGGGCTTATACATATGCGGTGACCGGCACTGAAGCCCAGATCACCAAACTGAATGCCACGCTGGAAAAAATCTTCAATAACCTGCCGCAAGACTGACCCGGCGGGTCAATCCGGCACCGGTGTCGGCAACGGCTCGCCGGCAAAATGCGCAGCGAGGTTGGCCAAGGTCAGGTCCGACATCGCCCGCCGCGTATCCCAGGTGGCACTGGCCATGTGCGGCGCCAGCAGCACGTTGTCCAGATCCAGCAACCGCGCATGCGGCCGCGGTTCATCCTCGAATACGTCCAGCCCTGCCCCCAACAGCCGCCCCTCAGCCAACGCCTGTGCCAGCGCCGCCTCATCGACCACACTGCCGCGCCCCACGTTGATCAGGATGCCCTGGCTGCCCAACGCATCGAGCACACCGGCATCGACCAGGTGATGAGTCGAGTCCCCACCGCCCACTGCAACCAGCAGGAAATCCACCGCCGCCGCCAGTTCGGTGACCGAAGCGTAATACGGGTAGTCCACTCCGAGCGGACGCCGGGAGTGGTAGCTGATCTGCATGTCGAACGCCGCCGCGCGCTGCGCAATCGCCTTGCCGATGCGCCCCAGCCCAACGATTCCCAGACGCTTGCCACTGACCTTGCGAGTGAACGGAAAAGGCCCCTGTTGCCAGCGCCCTTCGCGCACAAAACGGTCCGCCCGTGCAATGCGCCGCGCCGTGCCAAGCAGCAAGGTCATGGCAAAATCGGCGACGTCGTCGGTCAGCACATCCGGCGTATGCGTGACCGCAATGCCACGGGCCCGGGCCGCTTCGACGTCGATGCCGTCATAACCAACGCCAAACACCACGATCACTTGCAGATCCGGCAGGCACTCGATCAAACCGGCGCTCACCCTCGACTCGCCATTGGCGATCAGCGCGCGAATACCACGCAGCGTTCGCGCCTCCAGTTCCTCGCCGCTCTCACTGCCCTCAAGCACGTCATAGTCGGCATACAGCCGCTCGCTGAGCATGTCTGGCAGACGCGCAACTTTAAGCACGGTTGATTTCATCGATGCCTCCCGGAACAGAAACGGTAGTGACCTTGCGGCTGCGTTTGCCGCCGCCCAAATAGAGCCCTAACAGCCCCCCCGCCAGCAGCGCGGCGGCCACCAGCAACAAGGCATAGTCATAGCTATGGGTGGCGTCCTTGATCCAGCCCATCACCGGCGGCAAGCCCAGGCCGGCAATGTTGGCAATGGAGTTGATCAAGGCAATCGATACGGCAGCCGCCGGCCCGGACAGGTATTCGGTGGTGGTCGCCCAGAACACCGGCGTCGCCGCCCAGTTCAGCCCCACCGCCACCACCAGCAGCACGTACGCCAGCCATTGGTTGCCGGTAAACACCGCCAGGGCCAGCAGCACTCCGGCCGCCAACAATGGCCCACCCAAATGCCAGCCCCGCTCGCCGGTGCGATCGGAGTGACGGCCGTTCAGGTACATGAACACGCACGCCAGGAAGAATGGCATCGCCGACAGCAGGCTGACCACGAACGAGCCCTGCTTCGATACCGACTGCACAATCAGTGGCAGGAACAGCGTGACGCCGATGGTGCCAAACGCCTGCAGCAACCAGAACAGGCTGAGCAACCACACCTGGCGACTGCGAAAAGCCACATGCCAGGCGTCCTTGTGCGAGATCACCGTCGTTGCCTGCTCGGCCTGCATGGTGCGGCTGAGCCAGTCCTTCTGCGCGCTGTCGAGCCAGTGGGTAGAGGCCGGCGTTTCGGGCATGTAGCGCAACACCACGTAGCCCAGCACAATCGCCGGAATGCCTTCGAGCAGGAACAACCAGCGCCAGCCATTAACGCCGAACAGGCCATCCAGATTCAGCAAGGCACCCGACATCGGCAGACCGATCACCGACGCCAGCGCAGCGCCAATGTAGAACCACGACATGGCCCTGGCTCGGTCGCTGCGCGGGAACCACTGGGAGAGGTAGTAGATGATCCCGGGCGTGAAACCCGCTTCGGCGGCCCCCAGCAGCAGACGCATCACGTACAGCTGGTTGGCGCTCTGGATCAGGCTCATGCCCGCGGCAATGATGCCCCAGGTGATCATGATCCGCGCAATCCAGCGCCGCGCACCGACCTTGGTCAGGATCAGGCTGCTCGGCACTTCGAACAGGATGTAGGTCAGGAAGAACAACCCCACGCCGATGCCATACATGCGCAGGCTGAGGCCGAGGTCGGCATTCATCGTCAACGCCGCCACCGAAATGTTCGACTTGTCGATGTAGGCCACCATGTACAGCAACATCAGGAACGGAATCAGCTTCAGGTTGAGCGTCTTCATGGTGCTGGCGTGCAGACGGCTGTCCAGCGAAGGACCAGTCATGGGGGAATTCCTCTTATTGTCTTTATTCTCGGTGGCCGGACGGCGTCGGGTCACTGGGTTGTGACTGACCTTAAACCAGCCGAGAACTTAGTTCAATATGTGAATTATAAACCCATTATGTGGGATTTAAGCTGAAACGAATAAGCCTGCGCATCTGGTGCAATGCTGTTCAATAACGGGAACATCGACCCACTGCAGGAGCGAGCTTGCTCGCGAGAAACGCCAACGATAACGCGTGAAGCCTGAGTAAACGCGGCGCCTATAAGTTCTTCGCGAGCAAGCTCGCTCCTACAACGGCATTGGAGCCTACGGGCTTTTTGCGGGGGGATTTCGCCTACGCCTGGAGTGAAGAAGTCCATCTATTGAGATGCCCTCTCCCGTCGGGCAAACTCCGCCGTCCCCATTGGCCGATAACAGGAGTTTACGGATGCCATTTCCATTGACGGAATACAATGCTTTGCTGGCCCTCAAGGGCGTGGGGCCGGCCGTTATCGGTCGACTTGAGCAGATGGGCATTGACTCACTGGCGGTGCTCAGCGAGGCGAGTGTTACTGACATCCTGGCTCATGCGTCGGCGGCCACGGGGTCGACTTGCTGGAAAAATAGCCCCCAAGCTCGTGCAGCTATTATGGCGGCCATTGAGCTTGCGAAAGGCGCGCAGTTGAGCAAGTCTGGCACGTAAGGCAGATCGCCTATTTCAATGGGTAAATCGTCTCGGGCAGGAGGAAATCTACCTCGTAGATACCACGTGCCGCGTGAACGGTCACAGGGTGTGTGACCGGTCTTAAGTCACTCAGCTCCCATGCCAGCCAGCCTTCCTCGAAATAACTTGCACAGGCCGCTTGCATGTCAGCCTGGACGAATGGACGTACAGCTTTTACTCGCACAATCGCGACGGCTGTACCGTCAGGGTCTTCGTCACCCTCCTCATGAAGAAACCGTCCGTTTTCGACAATCAGGAGATCCTCGGAGGGGGCTAAATCTGGATACCAACGACGGACCTCGAGGGTTTTCTCTCCAGCAGCGATCCGGCCCGGGACCAATGCCCACACGGCCTGACACCGAGGGCAACGGGGGCGGCTCGCAAGCATTTGGCGCCGATCCGCGCCCAGACGGTACCCGGCGCCGTACGGCGGGCATTGCAATTCAACCTCGTGCAATCTTGTCATTTGCCAAGGCTTAGGGCAGGGTCGATACCACTGACATCTCTGCCACAGGAGTCACCCATGTCAAAGCTCTATCCCAGTATCGATCCCGAGGGGCTGGTCGAGTACTCGGTGGTCTACACCGACCGCTCGCTCAACCACATGTCGCAGTCCTTCCAGGGGGTGATGAAGAACATTTCCAGCACCCTGAAACAGGTCTACAACGCCGAGGCCGTTGCAGTGGTGCCGGGCAGCGGTACATTTGGCATGGAGGCGGTGGCGCGGCAGTTTGCCGGCGGCCAGCAATGCCTGGTAATCCGCAACGGCTGGTTCAGTTATCGCTGGAGCCAGATCCTGGAGATGGGCAACATCCCGGCGGCGACCACGGTACTCAAAGCTCGACCGGTCGAGACGGGTCGCCAGGCCGCCTATGCTCCGCCCCCGCTGGACGAGGTGCTGGCAGCCATTCAGGCGCACAAGCCACAGGTGGTCTTCGCCCCCCACGTTGAAACCTCATCGGGGATTATCCTGCCCGATGACTATATGCGCGCCGTCGGCGACGCCGTGCATGCGGTGGGTGGCCTGTTCGTGCTGGACTGCATCGCCTCGGGCGCGCTGTGGGTCGATATGCACAAATGCGCCATCGACCTGCTGATCAGCGCACCGCAGAAAGGCTGGAGCGCCTCCCCGTGCTGCGCCCTGGTGATGTTCAGTCCCCTGGCCCTGGCGCGCATCGAACAGACGCAGAGCAGCAGTTTTGCCTGCGACCTGAAAAAATGGCTGCAGATCATGCAGGCCTACGAACAGGGCGGGCATGCCTACCATGCCACCATGCCCAGCGACGCCCTCGCGCGCTTCAACGAAGTGATGAAAGAGACGCAAGCCTACGGCTTCGACAAGGTCCGCGACGAACAACAAGCGCTGGGCGACCGGGTGCGCGCCATGTTGACCGCCAAGGGGATCAAGAGCGTGGCCGCCGCCGGCTTCCAGGCCCCTGGCGTGGTGGTGAGCTACACCGACGATGCCGACATCAAGAGCGGCAAGAAATTTGTCGCCCAAGGCCTGCAGATCGCTGCCGGAGTACCGTTGCAGTGCGACGAGCCAGCCGACTTCCAGACCTTTCGCATCGGTCTGTTCGGGCTCGAAAAGCTGCACAATATCGAGCGCACGGTCAGCACCCTGGAACACGCGCTGGATGAGGTGATGCGTAGCTGATCCATTCACCGGCGCCGGGCTCGTGGAGGATGACAAATCTTCTGCGGGCCTACGCCTGATGCCTCAGCGCACTGATGATGAAAGCATGCAGGCCATTCACCGCTTTCGACCCACGCGAAGCCCGGCTGCGCAGAATCGACACCTCCATCGGTTCAATGCTGCCCAAGCCGTGCTCGCGGCCCAAGACCTGAAGCGATGGCTGCACGGTGCACTGGGTAATCGCGGCAATCGCGAGCCCGCCCTCCACTGCCGCCACCTGGCCCGCGAGACTCGAACTGTTGTAGACCACCTTGAATTGGCGGCCCCGTTGGGTCAGTGAATTCACGGCATAAAGCCGAGCCAGGCTTGCGCTTTCGTAGACGGCGATCGGCACTGGGTCGCGCCTCCAGAGTTCAAACTGGGGTGAGCCCACCCAAACCATCGGCTCCTTGAAGAGAACCGTCCCGCTTTGCGCCGAGTCCCTAGACACCAGCGCCAGATCCAGATCACCACTTCGAACCCGCGGAATAAGTGCAGTCGACTGCTCACAGGTCAGCTCAATTTCCACCCCGGCATAGCGCGGCGAAAAACGCTTCAGAAGCGGCGTGAGATACCTGGCTGCATAATCCTCCGCGACGCCAAGGCGAATGCGCCCCGACAACTCCTCACCGTGAAAAGCCGCCTGGGTCTCGGCATGCAATGCGAGCATGCGTCGGGCGTAGCTCAACAACGTCTGACCATCGTCGGTCAGTTGCAAGTGCCTTGGGCCACGACTCAACAACTGCCGTCCAAGCGCGGCCTCCAGCTTCTTCATCTGCATGCTGACAGCGGACTGCGACCGGTTCACCTCATGGGCCGCGCCCGACAGCGAACCGGCATCCACCACCGCCACGAAGCACTTGAGCCAATCGATCTGCAAATCACTGGCAGGCATGGCAAATCCTCTATTCGTTAATCGAATGGCTAAGACCTGAATTATGCGCTTTTCATGACAATGCTTCACCCGCAAGATCCTGACCAAATCAACGCTTTGTGGATCTGCCCATGCCATTCGATACCTGGTTGCTGTACCTCATTACTTGCTTCGGCATCGCCGTCGTGCCAGGACCGAATGCGTTACTGGTGCTGACCCATGGCGCGCTTCACGGCAGCCGCAGAACACTGTTCACCATCAGCGGCGGCGTACTCGGCTTTGCAGTGGTGCTTGCGCTTTGTGCTTTGGGCTTGGGTGCACTGATCCAGGCATCGGCGACCTGGTTCACCGTATTGAAGGTGGTGGGCGGGCTCTATCTGATCTGGCTGGGCTGGGGGCTGTGGCGGTCTGCGCCGGTTAGTCTTGAGCCGACCGGTGCTACAAGCTTTCGACGCTGGTCGCTGTTCCGCCAAGGACTGGTGTCGGCGCTTTCAAATCCCAAGGCACTGCTGCTGTTTACTGCGTTTATTCCGCCGTTCCTGGACCCGCACAGGAGCATCATTGCGCAAACGGCAGCGATTGCCCTGACGTATGCGGTGGTAGAGTTTGTGGTTGAGTATATGGTGGCGAGTGCAGCGCATCGGGTGCGGCCTTGGCTGGCTCGGACGGGGCGGCGGTTCAATAAGGTGTGTGGTGGATTTTTTGTGGTGTTTGGGTTGGCGTTGCCGATTCATTCGTGAGGGTGTCAGCCGATTTTTGCGTATCCTCCCAGGATGTATGCTGAAAACTGCCGAATCTCAGGCGTTGTTCTTCAAGCGCTTAAGAGGTTTTGAACATGTCAAAGAAGCAAGAAGCGGATGCGCCGGTAGTGACTGCTGCCGATATTGAACGATCGATCCAAGCGTTGAACAAAATGGTTGAGCGGCTTTGGGGAGATGGTCGAGAGGCGGAGGCCAAGGCGCTGCTTGATGCGTTGGATGCACTTAATCGGGCGTTGGATCGGATCAGGATTGGTGAAAGTCGCAGGGTCAAAACTATTCACTGAAGGTGAATGCCCATGCTAAGCCCGGTTCAGCGCCGGGCTTGCTCTTGCTGCTATTGCCCGGCAGCCCGCACGGTTCCAGTCGTGGCAACTACCTCCCGGAATATCGTATGGCAGCGAGTCAGGCGTCCTGCAGAATCAGGTCGGCGCCCTTTTCCGCCACCATCAGTACGGCGGCGTGGGTATTACCGCTGGTCACGTTGGGGAAAATCGACGCATCGACAATGCGTAAACCCTCAAGACCGTGGACTTTGAGCCGTTTGTCGACCACTGATTTCTGTTCATCGGCACCCATCGCGCACGAACCGCACAGGTGATAAATCGAGCCGCTGTTCTCGCGAAAGTACTGCAACATCTGCTCGTCGCTTTCGACCACTGGCCCGGGCAATACCTCGGCGACGGTGATGCCCTTGAGCGCCGGCGCCTGCATGATCTTGCGCATCAGCCGACTGCCCTGGATCACCTCGTCGATATCCTTTTGCGTGCTGAGGTAATTGGGGTCGATCAGTGCCGCGTCCCGAGGGTTCTTTGACTTGATTTCAATGTACCCGCGGCTGGTCGGCCGGCACGGGTTGAAGCACAGTAGGAAGCCTGAGTACGGCTCTGGCTTGAGGCTGGCCTTGTTGTTTTTCGGGATTTGATAAGACAGCGGGTTGAAGTACAACTGCAAGTTTGGATTGGCCTGCGCCTCATTGCCACGGAAGAAGCCGCCAGCCTGATTGACACTCATCGCCAGCGCGCCCTTGCGGGTCAGCAAATACTTGAGTCCGAGCTTGAACTGACCGAACAGAGAACTGAGCTGATCATTCAGCGTCGGGATGTTGGCCTTGTAGTAATAGCTGGCGCACAGGTGATCTTGCAGGTTCTGCCCCACCGCCGGCAGGTGTTTGACCAGCGGGATTTGATGCTTGGCCAGCAACGCCTGATCGGCCACACCAGACAGTTGCAGAATTTTCGGCGTATCGACGGCACCGGCGCAGAGAATCACTTCCTTCTTCGCCGTAAAGGTGCGGACCACGCCACGTTGGGTCACGGAAATACCCGTGGCCCGCTCGCCCTCGAACAACACCCGATCCACCAGAGCGTAATGCTCCACCTTCAGATTTGGCCGGCTCAATGCCGGGTGCAAATGCGCAAAACTGCTGGAACTGCGCTGGCCGTTTTTGGTGTTTACGTCGTAGATGCCCGAACCTTCGAATTTCGGCCCGTTGAAGTCGTCGCTGTGCGGGTAGCCCAGTTCGTTGCACCCTTTAAGGAACACATCGCAGATCGGATGGGTCTGGCCCTTCATCGGGGTGATGCTGATCGGGCCGCTGCCACCATGGTATTCGCTATCGCCCAGCGGATGATTTTCCAGCTTGCGGAAGTACGGCAGCACGTCCTTGAACCCCCAGCCCTCGTTGCCGTTGGCCGCCCAATCGTCGAAGTCATGGGCCTGACCACGGACGTAGACCATTGCATTGATCGAGCCCGAACCACCCTGCACTTTGCCGCGCGGGGCATAGATTTCGCGGTTGTTCAGCTGCTTTTGCGGCTGGCTGTAGTACATCCAGTTGAAGGTCGGGTTGTAATACATTTTAGCGAAGCCAACGGGGATCTTGAACCATAGGGAACTGTCCTTGCCGCCCGCTTCCAGCAGCAGCACCGTGTATTTCCCCGAGGCCGAGAGTCGGTTGGCGAGGATGCAGCCGGCGGCGCCGGCGCCAGCGATGATGTAGTCGTATGTCATGCACGGTTACCGCGTAAGTCGTTATCCAAAAAAACGCCCTGTGGCAGCGAGCTTGCTCGCGATGGCGTCCGGTCAGTCAACATCTGTACCGAATGTGACGCCCTCATCGCGAGCAAGCTCGCTCCAACATGGACTGTGCTTGCTGACAGATCGTCCATTAGCCTCTGGCCGGCGATGTGTCTTTGACGTCTGCCGGAGTCGGTGCCATTTGGAGGTGCAAACGCTCGCCGGTGTACGGCGAATGCTTGCGCACCACGTCCATGTTCAATTCCACTCCAAGGCCCGGCTCGGTGGACGGGATGATGTAGCCGTCCTCCCATTGCAGCGGCTTGGTCAGAACTTCGGAATGGAACCCGCCCCAGGTCATGATGCTCTCCTGGATCAGGAAGTTCGGCGTGCAGGTCGCCAACTGGAAACTCGCCGCTGCGCCAATCGGCCCGTTGTAGAGGTGTGGCGCGATTTGCGCGTAATAGGCCTCGGCCATACTGGCGATCTTCTTGGCTTCCAGCAGACCACCGCAACGGGCGACGTTCATTTGCAGAATTGACGCCCCGCCGGCCTGCAACAGCTTGAAGAATTCGTACTTGGTGGTCAGCCGCTCGCCCGTGGCAATCGGAATGCTGGTTTTGGCCGCGACTTGCGCCATGGCCTCTTCCTGACCCGGCGGCACCGGTTCCTCAAACCACAGCGGATCGTATTTCTCCAGGCGCTTGGCCAGGCGAATCGCCGAGGACGGCACCATTTGCCCGTGGGTGCCAAACAGCAGGTCGCACTTGTCGCCCACCGCTTCGCGGATCTTGCGGCAGAAGGTTTCGCAGCGTTCCAGCACTTCCAGGGAGATCTGGTGCCCGGAGTACGCGGTGTAGGGTCCGGCCGGGTCGAACTTCAAGGCGGTGAAGCCTTTGTTCATATTCTCGATCGCGCATTCGGCGGCCAGGTCCGGGTCGTCGTAGTCGTACTCGCCCTTACTGTTGACCGGGTAAAGGTAAGTGTAGGAACGCAGGCGTTCGTTGACCTTGCCGCCCAACAACTCATACACCGGTTTGTTCGCCGCTTTGCCAATGATGTCCCAGCAGGCCATCTCCAGGCCGCTGACCACGCCCATCATGGTCAGGTCAGGACGCTGAGTGAAACCGCTGGAATACGCTTGGCGGAAAAAGCGCTCGATGTGGTGCGGGTCGTGGTTGAGCAGGTAGCGTTCGAACACATCTTCGATGATCGGCAGCATGGCTTTAGGGCCGAAGGTAGCGGCGTAGATCTCGCCCACGCCTTCGATGCCGCAATCGGTCTTGAGCTTGACGAACAGCCAGTACATGCCGCCGATGTGCGGTGGTGGAACGGCAACAATATGGGTTTCAAGGGCGACGATTTTCATCTCAGGCACCTGCTTATTTCAAAGAAATTAATTCAAAGAAGTCTTGATAGAAGATTGACGGTTGATACGAGCGCGCAAGGTCAGGGCCGCGAGGGTCCCGAGCAGGCCGACGAAGGCGATGTAACCGAAATACAACTGGTAACCAACGGCTCCGGGGAAGTGCTCGGTGAGGTAGCCGTTGATCAGCGGAATAAAGGCGTCTGGCAGGTAACCGACCACCGAGACGATGCCGATGGCCAGGCCGGTGATGCGCAGCGGAATGTTGCAGGTATCGAGGATCGCCCAGTACAAACCGCGAATCGCGTAAGTCATCAGGCCAATGAAGATCACCGTACCGATTAGCAGGCCCATGCTGTTAAGCGCCGGGAACACGATCAGGCCGACCATCGCCAGCGTCGCGCAGAACAGCGCCACGATAAGCACCGAGATGTTCGAGAACTTGTCACCGAGCCAGCCGCCGCCGATGCCGCCAATCGGACGCATCCACAATTTGATGGTCGTGATGGTACCGGCCATGACCGCGGTCATGCCGCCGCCCTGCAAGTAATCGGAGAAGCTGTAGGTGGCCCAGAAAATGTGATATCCGCAGAACACGATGGCGGTGACCAGCCACAGTTCAGGAATTTTCACCAAGGTCGTCAGGTCGCTGAGCAGGTTGTACTTGCCCTTCTCCACTGGCGCGGTATCTTCCATCGACTTCGGGTCCTTGATGAGCACCAGCACACAGCCGATGGCGATACAGGTGAAGGCATACAGGTAGACGACGTGTTTGAAGCCTTCGGCCGCCGACTCGCCACGGGTTTCGGTGGCGAAGGCGAACAGGCCCAAGGCAACGGTCGCCAGCAAGGCTTCCACTAGACCACGACCGCCATCGAGGATGCCGAAGAACCGGCCCTGCTCGGTGTGATGGGCAATCATCTTCACCCGCTTGAGCACCGAGGCCCAGAAGGTCAGACCGGTGGTCAGGCCCCAGCAGCCGAAGATGATCATCAGACCGCTCATCGACGGCGCCGTTGAATACCAAAGCCCCAATATGCCGGTAGCCACCAGCGAAAAGAAAATCAGAAAACGCGGCGCGATACGGTCTGCCAGCCAGCCGCTCGGCAAGTAGCTGAGCAGGAAGATTGTCCCCAACATCGAATACAGATAACCCAACTCGCTGTGGTTGATCTGGAACACTTCGAGCATGGTGGTCTGGTAGACCTGACGCAGGTACAGGATCGGATAGATCGCACCTGCCGCCAGCACCAATAGCATCAACTGGAAATAGCGACTTCCCTTGTCACTGTGGCTTTTTGAACCCGCGTTCGAACCCTGAACAGCGGCAACTGTGGTTGCAGGCTTGGACATCTGTGAGACCTCGGGCAGCCCGGTGGTCCGGATGCCCCAAATAATTGTTTTTATAGGTGTGGCGTGAGACGTGTTTCGGGTGGATCAATACTTCATCACCACCAGACGAGTCTGAGTGAATTCGAGCATGCCGTGCTTGCCGTCATCGCCGCCCAGACCGGAACGTTTCCAGCCGGCGTGGAAGCCCTGGTAAGGGTCAGCCGGGGTACGATTGACGTACAACTCGCCGGCCTCGATGGCGTTGGCGACTTTCATGGTGGTGCGGTAGTCCTCGGTATACAGCACCGACGACAGGCCGAACTGGTGATCGTTGGCCATGGCCAGCGCTTCGTCGATGTCGCGGTACTTGAGCACCGGCAGCACCGGACCGAAGACTTCTTCCTGGATGATTTCCATGTCCTGACGGCAGTTGCTGAGCAGGGTCGGCGGGTAGAAATGACCGTCGCCCTGCGGGATAAATCCACCGGTTTCCAGTACAGCACCGTCGGCGATGGCGCGCTCGACCATGGCGTGGATATTCTGTTGCGAACTGGCGTTGACCAATGGGCCCATGAGGCTCGCATCAGTGGCGCGGTCGCCGAACTTCACGGCACTGATCTTGGCTTTGAGCAAGGCGAGGAATTGTTCGTAGACACTTTCCTGAACGTAGACCCGTTCGACCGCTGTGCACAACTGGCCGCAGTGGGTGATCTTGGAAGCCACGACGGCACTGGCGGCGGCTTCAAGGTCAGCGTCGGCTTCGATGATTGCCGGGGTCTTGCCGCCCAGTTCCAGCGATGGTTTGGCAATATTGGCCTTGCAGTAATCGAGCACGATGCGCCCGGCGTTGACGCTGCCGGTCAGGGTGATCAAGCCGACGGCTTTGTGAGTGCACACCGCAGCGGCGGTGGCGTGGTCCATGGTCAAGATGTTAACCACGCCCGCGGGCAGACCGGATTGCTGCACAGCCTTGGCAATTTCAAACGCCGAGGTCGGGGTGTTGTTGCTCGGACGCACCACCACGGTGTTGCCGGCAATCAGCGCCGGGGCGATTTTGCGCAGCAAGGTGTAGACCGGGTAGTTGAACGGGATCAGGCAGGCGACCACACCGATTGGTTCACGGTGCAGAAAGAGGTTTTCGTTGGGGGAGTCACTGGGGATGATCTCGCCTTCGATACGACGCGCCCACTCCGCGTGGTAACGGGTGATCTGCGCGGCGTAACGGGCTTCGTTACTGGCGTCGCTGACGCTCTTGCCGGATTCGGCGGCCAGGGCTTTACCGATGTTATCGGCACAGGCGTCCAGGGCGTCGGCGAACGAGCGCAGATGTTCGGCACGTTCGATGCTCGTGAGCTTGCCCCAAAGCTTTTGCGCCGCAGCAGCGGCTTCGACAGCGGCGGTGGCTTCAGCGGTGGTAGCCGCCGAAACCTGACCGACCAAGGCTTCGGTCGCCGGGTTGTAGACTGCAATCAGCGCATCGCTGGCAGGCTCAATGAAGTGACCGTTTACAAAATTTCGCTCAAGTCGCATGTGCATCGCCCATCGTTGTTTTTATCCAGTCCCCGCAGTCTTGGCATCCTGGACGGGTTGAACAAACGATTTATTGAGCGGGAGAACATTCGAAAAAGGCATGTTATACCGAAAATACTCGATTCCCTGTAGGAGCTGCCGAAGGCTGCGATCTTTTGATCTTGTTTTTAACGAAGCCAAGTCAAGAGATCGCAGCCTTCGGCAGCGCCTACAGGGGGGGGGATTTGCGGTGTTTCAGGTGGCAGCGGTGGAGGGCTCGAGCTGCCGTTGCGCCAACCAGATCTCTTCCTGCAACCACTGGCTGAACACCTGCAATTGCGGCATCAAGGTCTGTTCCGGCCGGGTCACCAGCCAGTAGGATTGATGCCCTTCCACGTGCACGTTCAGCACCTGAGTCAACTGCCCGCTGGCCAGCTCCGGCGCAACCATGTGCCAGTCGGCAATGGTAATGCCCAAGCCATCAGTGGCGGCGCGAATGGCCAGGTCCAGCAGGTCGAATTCATAACCGCCCTGGGTGTCGACCCCACTGATTTTCGCCGCATCCAGCCAGTGTTTCCAGGTCAGGTAGCGCTGATCTTCCCGAGCCAGTACATGCAGCAACGTCAGGCGATTGAGGTCGATGCCCCGCTCACTCAACTCCCGAGCGTACAACGATGGCGCACACACGGCGATGTGCCGTTCCTGGATCAGCAATGAGCTGTCCAGACCATCCCATTCACCATCGCCAAAACGGATCGCGCAGTCCAGGGTGCTGGTCTCCGCCAGGCTGTCTTGCAGGCGCGTGGTGATGCTCAACTCCAGCTCCGGGTGCTTTTCCCGCAACCGTCCGAGTCGCGGCATCAGCCAGCGACTGGTGAAAGTCGGCGGCGCATTGATGTGCAGGCGATTGGCGTGGGACTTCTGCTGGATGCTGCGCACCGTCAGCTCTATCTTGTCGAATGACTGGTGCAGCGCCCGCAGCAACACTCGGCCGGCACTGGTCAATTCGAGGTGATGATGCCGGCGCTCCAACAGGTTTTCACCGAGCTGCTCTTCGAGCTGGCGCACTTGGCGGCTGACCGCACTCTGGGTGACATTCAGCAACTCCGCCGCCCGGGTAAAGCTGCCGGTGCTGCCGGCCACTTCGAAGGCTTTGAGCGCATTGAGCGCGGGCATTTTGCGTTTCATAAAGAGTACTCGCGCAGAGGCTGACGAGTGCCAAGCATCCCACGGCTTGTGGGAAATTTCCCGAGTAACATGCATTTTTGTGTTGTGTAGGACGATTTCCGTGACCTGGCACCAACCCTGTGGCAAGGGTCTTGCCCCGGTTAGGCAGCGAAGCGGCGCGAAAACCTGCAACCTCAACGAATCAGGCACAACACCATCGACTGGCTGGCGGGTGCTTCGCAACCTATAGGTTGCAAGCGCCCTCGCCACAGGTAATCGGCAATATTCAGATTGCGTCGGTTTTAGCTCAGTACCTGTCGCTCACGCATAAATAGCATGCGTATTTCGCCTCACACTCATGACTATTAAGCACTGGCTGCATTGCTTATATAAACGCTAGTCTGACTTCCATTAAACTCCTTAATAAGCCAACGCACTTACATAGGGCGAAACCTGCAACTTCGCCCTATCCTGTTGCAATTAACCTGTTCGAGCCAAACACATGCCAATCACTGCAAATTCACCCACAAGAAGTATTGGCGTATTGGCCCTAATCTTCACCGCGTGTAACGCCACTACCCACGGCTTCAGTATTTTTCTGTATTCGGCGTTATTACCCGAAATCCGTCAGGTATTCGAACTGAGCTACAGCCAGGCCGCGTTCATTGCGGCGCTGTTGCAGTTGTTCTATATGGGGGCGTCGATTGTCAGTGGCATCGCGGCGGCATGGATCAGCCCGCGCAACATGGTGCGGCTGACGATGGCCTTGAGCCCGGCGCTCTTGGCGCTGGCCATCGCCACGCCGTGGGTGCTGCCGTTTGCGCTGTGCCTGGCGCTGGTTTCGGCCTGTGCGGTGTCGAACTGGAATGCCATTGCGGCGCTGGCCAGCGAGGTGATCCCGGCCTCCCACCGCAGCCGGGTGCTGGGGCTGGCATCTTCCGGGGCGGCGTTTGCGATTTGCCTCAACGGTTTGCTGATCGCCCTGCTCCAAGGGGTTTCCCTGACGCGCTTCTGGCTGATCTGCGCAGGCTTGACGCTCATTGTCACGCTGCTGACGTTCTGGACTCTGGCACCACTCAACGCGGATCCGCGCATCAAACCCACCAGCGCACCGTCGCTTAGCAGGGTGCTGCGGCAATGGTTTCAGCTGTGCCTTGAACATCCCGTGGCGCTGCATGTATTGCTGCTCAGTGGGTTTATCGGCGCTATCAGCGGACCCTTCCTGAACTTTCTCTCCGCGTTTGCCATTGACCGCCTGGGCGCCAACGCGCAGGTCACCGGGTCGTTGTGGACACTGATTGGTATTGGCGGGGTTGCAGGCGGTTTGCTGCTCGGCGCGCTGGCGGATCGCTGGGGCGCGCTGCGGGTCATGGCGCTGAGCATCAGCGCCTTCGGCATGGCGATGCTCGCCCTACTCTGGCAACCAAGCCTGGGCCTGACCTGGCTCGCAGCGGGGCTGTTCGCACTGTTCTATTTCCCGATCTGGGGTTTGATTGCCGCCTACCTCAGTGCGCGATTAAGCCCGATGCAAAGCCTGCAAGTGGTGAGTCTGAGCATGGTCGGTTACGGCCTGGGAAGCGCCACCGCCAATTGGCTATGCGGCTGGCTACTGCAAGCCTCCGGGCAGTTTGCCCTGGTGCATGGCTGGATCGCCTGCTGGGTCGCGGCCAGCCTGTTACTGCTGGGGTTGATGGCCCGCCGTCAATCCCGCGAGCCCGCGTTGGGCCAGCAGCTCTGAACGGCCCAACTCGCGGCAGAGAATGTCCACCAGTGCCCCGACGGCCAGTGCCTGAGACTGAGCCGAACGCCAGACCATCAACCGCGCCGGGTCGATCGGCGGAAAACCTTGGGCCTCATCGAGCACCTGCCAACCCGGCGGCACCAGCCGCCGCGCAGTGACGCCTACCGACTGCCCCTGTTCAATGGCAATCCCGATGCCGCGCGGGCTCTGACTGGTGTAAACCACATGCCAAGGCCGCCCGGCCTCGGCCAGCGCCCGCACCGCATTGGCCCGAAAGGCGCAGCCCTCGGCATACACCGCCAACGGCACCGATTCGTCCTTGCCCACGCACCAACCTTCAGCCGCCACCCAAACCAGCGGCTCGTCGCACAGGTATTCACCCGGCTGCAGATTGGCATGCTGCACACCCAGCACCAGATCCAGTTCACCGCGCTGCAAGCGGCTGACCAGCGCGGTCGACATCTCGCAACAAATGTCCGGGCGTACCTGGGGAAACTGCGCCTGAAAATCGCGCAACACATCGGCCAGGCAGAACTGCGCATAGTCCTCGGGCAGGCCGACGTGAATGCAAGACTGCTCGTCTGGCCGGTGCACGGCGTTGATCGCATCGGCGTGCAGCTTGAGGATCTGCCGGGCGTAAATCAGAAAGGTTTCGCCGCCGGGCGTCAGGCTTATCGAACGACTGGTGCGCTGGACCAACGGCGTGCCGACTATCTCTTCCAGGCGCTGCAAACTCTGGCTAACGGTCGATTGGGTTTTGTGCAGGCGCTCGGCCGCCGCAGAAAATCCGTGGCACTCGATAATCGCGACAAAGACTTTAAGTAAGCTTCCATCCAGTTCTCCTGACATAACTATCGCTCCTGCCGATGGATTCGATCACATCTTGTAATTTCCACTTCGCACCTCTTTAAGCAACTATCGATTTAACGCCAAACACTGTTAATTGAAAGTTTCAGGAGATGTGCATGAGCCTTCAACTTGCCGACGCCGAAGTGGGCGATATCAGCGACATAATTAATACCAAGTTGTACCCCATACATGATTCGGGCCATGTCCAGCTGCAGGCGCTGATCGAATACGCCCGTGCCGAACTGGCCGAGGACGGTTGCTGCCTGCTGAAGAACTTCCTGAGGCCCGAGGCGCTGCAACAGGCCCGTGTCGAAGGCCAGGCGCTGTCGGGCAAAACCTTTTACTCGGTGCGCAAGGTCAACGCCTACTTCACCGAAGACGACCCCGCCCTGCCCCAGGATGACCCGCGCCGCACATTCATGGAGCGCACCAGTGGTTTCGTCACCCGGGACATGATTGCGCCGGACGCAATCATTCATCGTCTGTACGTCTCGCCGATGATGAAGCGCTTTATCGGTGCCTGCCTCAATGAGCCGGAGATTTTCGAATACGCCGACCCGTTTGCCGGACTAGTGATCAATGTGATGCCACAAGGTACGGAGCAGCCCTGGCACTTCGATACCAACGAATTCATCGTCAGCATGATGACACAGAAGCCCGAGGCTGGCGGTCTGTTCGAGTACGCGCCAATGATCCGCACCCGCACCCAGGAAAACCTCGGCGCCGTCGGCAACGTGGTGCGCGGCGACGACCGCAGCCGCGTGCAGGAACTGGAACTCAACCCCGGCGACTTGCAGATTTTCAAGGGCCGCTTTTCTGTGCACCGGGTAACCCGCGTCGAGGGCGCCACCGAGCGCAACACCGCAATCTTCGCCTACTCCGAAAAGCCCGGAATCATCGGCCGTGCCCAGCGCACCAAGCAGCTTTACGGACGCCTGTCCGAAGCCCACCTGCAAGCCGAACGCAACCTGGTGCGCAGCGACCAGTTGCTCGATTGATTCACCCAAAAATTCCTGGAAAAAACCAACCGTATTTGCCCTGCGAGGAACATCCATGAGTCTGTCCGGCCCTAACCGCAACCCCGCCGACTGCGAACCAACGCACGACGAGATCCAGCAGATCCAGCTCGACCGTTTGCAAAGGGTGCGTAATGAACTGAAAAAACGCGACTACGCCGCGTGCGTGCTGTTCGACCCGACGCATATGCGCTACGCCACCGGCTCGCGCAACATGCAGGTGTACTCAGCGCGCAACCCGGCACGTTACGCCTTCATCCCGGCAGAAGGCCCAGTGGTGGTCTTCGAGTTCGGCGGCTGTCTGCACCTGGCAGAACAGCTCAACACCGTCGATGAAGTGCGCCCGGCCAAAGCGATCTCTTATTACTTCTGCGACAGCTTCCTCAATAATGTCACCGCCGAATGGGCCGCTGAAATCGCAGAACTGGTGCTCAAGCACGGCGGCGGAAACAAACGCGTCGCCATCGAAAGCGCGACCTCGGCCGCTGCGTTCGAACTGCAAAAACTCGGCTATCAGATTTTCGACGCCCAGGAACCGCTGGAGCGAGCGCGCTGCATCAAAGTGCCGAACGAGTTGAAGATGATCCGCGCCAGCCTGCGTGCCACCGAGGCCGGCGTGCGCTTGATGGAAAGCAAGCTAGTGCCGGGCATCAGCGAAAACGAACTGTGGTCGCACCTGCACCAGCACGTGATCGCCACCGACGGCGACTACGTCGAAACCCGCCTGCTGTCCTCCGGCCCGCGCACCAATCCGTGGTTCCAGGAATGCAGCACCCGGCCCATCGAGACCGGTGACCTGGTGGCGCTGGACACCGACGTGGTCGGGCGTTTCGGCTACTACGCGGACTTTTCGCGGACCTTCCTTTGCGGCGTACAAGCCGCCACCGCCAAGCAACAGGAGCTTTACAAGCTGGCCTACGAGCAAGTGCAGACCAACATGGAAATGCTCAAGGCTGGCCGCAGCTTCAAGGAATACGCCGAGCTGGCGTGGCGAATCCCGGACAACTACAAGGCCAACCGCTATTTCGCCTTGGCCCACGGCGTCGGCATGACCGGTGAATACCCATACGTGGTGCACCGCGAGGACATTGATGCGCTGGGCTACGACGGTGTGTTCGAGGCCGGCATGACCATCTGCGTTGAAAGCTATATCGGCCACGACGAGGGCGGCGAAGGGGTCAAGCTCGAAGAGCAGATCTACATCCACGAAAACGGCATTGAACTGCTTTCCGACTACCCGTTCGATCCGCGGCTGATGCCGCGTTGAGTTGCCCCGGACGGTGCCATCACCTCCTTTGATACCGTCCGTTTCCCCCCTTGTTCCCACCTGGAACAAGGGCCGTTTTCGGCCATCGCGCAGTGTTTCGTACCTGCGCTTTCATCCGTCCGGCCTGTCTAGCTCAAGCGGCAGCCCTCCTTACGGTAAGTAACATGCATTTATCGAACGTTTCAGCGTTGAATTTATCGTTTGTCGATCTTTGCCCAGATGACAAAACTGCGAGCATCTCAAATAAAAACAACATGAGAGCAGCCCTATGTCCTATCCCGCCTTCGTCCTCCTGATTGCGTTGCGCCTTGTTCTTCTGCCGGCTTCACGCCTGTCACGCCTGCGCCTTCGCGCTGCTTGCCACTGACAGTTTCGGTTCATCGAAAACCGACCGCGTCTACCGCTCGCCTCATCTGCGGCCAGTCGAAAAACGCACTTTTGCACGTTATCGGAGAGGCATATGAAAGACTTAACGACACTGGACGGCGCCCTGCCGCATCCAGCGGTAAACGACCTGTGCACCCAATTCAGAAGTGGCGAGATCAATCGTCGCCAGTTCCTGCGCACCGCTGCGCTGCTGGGTATCACCGCCGCCAGCGCCAGCACCTTCATCGGTTCCGCGCTGCTCGGCAACCCGGCCCACGCCGCCGATGCGGCGACGCCGCGCCAGGGCGGTAGCCTGCGGTTTGCCTGCGCCATCCAGGAAATCCAGGACCCGATGCTGATCACCTGGATCGAAGCGTCGAACCTGCTGCGCAACTCGCTGGAATTCCTGACCTGGGTCGATGCCGACAACATCACTCACCCGTACCTGGCCGAGAGCTGGAGCCCGTCCGAAGACCTCAAGACCTGGACGTTCAACCTGCGCCAGGACGTGAAGTGGAGTAACGGCGACACCTTCAACGTCGAGGACGTGCAGCACAACATCGAGCGCTGGATTGCCGCCGATTCCAAGTCGGTCAACCGTACGGCGTTCCAGGACATTACAGCCTTCGAAAAAGTCACTGACTTCCAGTTCCGCCTGGTGCTCAAGCGACCGATGCTGGCGATCCCGGAAATGCTCAACGCCTTCACTTGCGCCATCGTCCACCGTAGCTTCAAAGCCGGTGACGACTGGGCAAAAAACCCGCTCGGCACCGGGCCGTTCAAGCTGATGTCGTTCGCAGTCAACAAGCAGGCAACCTTCGCCAAGCGTGCCGATTACTGGCGCAAACCGGCCAACCTGGACGAGTTGCGTTACGTCGACATGGGCACCGACATCTCCACCCATCTCGCGGCGTTGCAGGCTGGGCAAGTAGACGTGCTGTATCGGGTAACCGTGGCCGAACTCGACCTGGCAAAACGCTTGCCGGGCGCGCAATTGCTCACCTGCAAATCCGCGCAAACCATCGTCATGCGCATGGCCTGCGACCAGAAACCATTCGATGACGCACGGATTCGTAAAGCCGTGGTGCTGTGCGCCGACAACGCGCAAATGCTGAAAATCGCCTATCGCGGCATGGGCACCCTGGGCGAGGACCATCATGTCGCCCCGTCCCACCCGGAATATTTTCCGTTGCCAAAACGTTCCCGTGACATCTCTGGCGCGAAGAAACTCCTCACCGAAGCGGGTCATCCGAACGGCATCGATATCGACCTGATCGTCGGTAACACCCAGGGCCGCTACGAACAGGACTGCGCGCAGATCCTGCAACAGAACTGCGCCGAGGCCGGCATTCGCATCAATCTCAAGGTGATCCCGGCCACTCAATACTGGCCTATCTGGGACAAAGCCGCGTTCAGCCTCACCTACTGGGCGCATCGCCCGCTCGGCGTGATGTCTTTGGAATTGGCCTACCGCAGCGGCGCGGCCTGGAACGAAAGCCATTACAGCGACCCGGCGTTCGACGCCGCGCTGGATAAAGCCATGAGCATCATCGACCCGAAACAACGGGCCATGGCCATGCAAAGCGTCGAGCAGATCCTGCAAGACGCCTGCGTCATGGTGCAGCCCTTCTGGGGCGACAAGTTCACCGCTGCGAGCAAGAAGGTCCAGGGCTTCCAGGTTCACCCATCAGACTTCTACCCGATGGATCAAGTCTGGTTGAGCGCCTGATTCAAGCGACCCGAACGAGCCCGCCCACTCAGTTGCGGCGGGCCGCCATCCCTTGATTAGCCGGAGCGTGCGAGCATGGCTGAATTTCTATTACGCAAGCTATTGGCGCTGGCGGCAACCTTGCTGTCAGTGTCAGTGATCGTGTTTTTGGCCCTGGAGCTGAACATCGAGGACGTCGCAATCAATGTCCTGGGCCCTTACTCCGCCGCCGACCAACGCGCCGCGTGGCTGGTGGAACACGGTTACAACCAACCCTTTATCTGGCGCTATCTGGTGTGGCTGAAGGACTTTCTCAGCGGCGACTGGGGCACCTCGGTGCACTTTCGTGAACCGGTGATTGACCTGCTTTTGCCCAACCTTGGGCAAACGCTGATCCTTGCTGGATTGGCGCTGCTGGTGATGGTGCCGGTGGCCCTGACCCTGGGCATTCTGGCCGGCATTCGCCAGGGCTCGGCGGTGGATCGGCTGGTGTCGTTCCTGTCGATTGTCACCACCTCGATTCCGGACTTCGCCAGCGCCGTGTTTGTCTCCGCGATCTTTGTGTTTTGGCTCAACTGGCTGCCGGGCGTGAGCAGCATGAGCGACGGCTTTAACGCCGTGGAACTCGCGTTGCCACTGATGGTGCTGTGCCTGTTCGGCATCGGTTATCTTGCACGGATTACTCGGGCCTCGATGGTCGAAGTGATGCAGGCGCCGTACATCCGCACCGCCCGCCTCAAAGGCGCGTCCACCTCACGCATCGTGCTGCGCCATGCGTTGCGCAACGTGCTGATAGCGCCGATCACCGTGATCATGTTGTACATCCCGTGGCTGCTGTCGAACGTGATCGTGGTCGAGGTGTTCTTCGCCTACAAAGGCTTTGGTTCGCTGCTCTACACCGCATCGCTGAACCATGACGTCTACCTGATCGAAGCCTGCGCGATGATCAGCGGCATCGTGGTGGGCGCGACCAAGATCTTCTCGGACCTGGCCTACACCTGGCTCAACCCGCGCATCACCTTGCGCAGTCTTGGCGGAGGTGGCCAATGAACTTCCTCAACTCGTTCAAACATCCCTTGGCGATGCTCGGTGTGCTGCTGGTCGGCGGCTGGGTGCTGATGGCGCTGTTCGCGCCGTGGCTGGCGCCCCACGACCCACTGGAAAGCTTCGCCCCGCTGCTGACGCCGATGACCTCCGATGGCAACGGAATGAGCTTCCTGCTGGGCACCGACATGATCGGCCGGGACATTCTGTCGCGGCTGATCTGGGGCACGCGCACCGTGTTGTTCTGGTCGATCCTGGCGACCCTGACCGCGTTCGCCGTTGGCATCGCCATGGGCCTGTGCGCCGGCTACTTCAATGGCTGGGTCGATGCGCTGCTGTCGTATGTCGCCGACACGGTGCTGTCGTTCCCGGTGCTGGTGTTGTACATCGTGATCATCATCGCGCTCGGCGCTTCAGCGCTGAACATCCTGATTGCGGTGACCTTCACCAGCGCTCCGGCGATCTTCCGGATCATGCGCGCGCTGACCATCGACATCCGCTCCCGGGACTATGTGCTCAGCGCCATCACCCAAGGAGAGGGTTCGCTGCGGATCATGCTGGTGGAGATCCTGCCCAATTGCGGCGGCCCGCTGATCGTCGATTTCTGCCTGCGCATCGGCTACACCGCGATCATGATCGGTGCCCTCGGCTTCCTCGGCCTCGGCCTGCCGCCGCCAACCCCGGACTGGGGCGGCATGATCAATGAAGGCCGCAGCATGGCCATCGCCTTCCCGCACCTGGTGATCTTCCCGTGCATTGCCATCTCCACCCTGATGCTGGGCCTGAGCCTGTTAGCAGACGGTCTGGACGAACACGCCCAGAAAGGCACAAGGAGTTGAGCATGAGTCATCAGCAAGTATTGAGAGTAGAAAACCTTTCCATCGAATTGCCACTCGGCGCCGACCGCAGCCACGCCGTCAAAGGCATCAGCCTCGACGTGCGCAAGGGTGAAATACTCTGTGTGATCGGCGAATCCGGCTCCGGTAAATCGGTGCTCTCGGCAGCGATCATGGGCGACTACGCCAAGGGCCTGTGCCACAGCGAAGGCGTGATTGATTTTCTCGGTAACGACATCTGCCGCATGGACGAACCCGCCCTGCGCCAGTTGCGCGGTAACCGCATCGCAATGATTTTCCAGGAGCCGATGGCGGCGTTGAACCCGGCGATTCGCATTGGTCAGCAGGTCGAAGAAATCTTCGACATTCACGCACCGACCATGCCCGCTGCCGAGCGCCGGGGGCGTATGCTCGCCCTGCTCGATTCCACCCAGTTGCCCGACCCGCCACGGATCGCCAACAGCTTCCCGCATCAACTCTCCGGCGGCCAATGCCAGCGGGTAGTGATTGCCATGGCGCTGGCGATGAACCCGGATTTGTTGATTGCCGACGAACCGACCACCGCCCTGGACGTCACCACTCAGGCCCAGGTGCTGAAGCTGGTGCGCGACCTGCGCGGTCGTGGTCAGCACGGCATTTTGTTCATCACCCATGACTTCGGCGTGGTGGCGGAAATCGCTGACCGCATCGCCGTGATGGAGGGCGGTGTGCTGGTGGAAATCGGTGAGCGCGATCAAGTATTGAATGCACCGAAACACCCGTACACCCGTAAGTTGATCGCCGCCGTGCCAGCGCTGCACCCCGAGTTGCACGCACCGTGCGCGGATGGCGAATTGGCGTTGCGCATCGAACACCTGACCAAGACTTACAACGTCGGGGGTCGGTTGGTGCCTGCGCTGAAGGATGTCTCGCTGCAACTGCCACGGGGCAAAACCCTGGCGATTGTTGGCGAATCAGGTTCGGGCAAGAGTACGCTGGTGAAAGCCGCGATTCGGCTGGTGGAAAGCGACAGCGGCCATGTATGGGTCGGCGATACGGACTTTCTCGCGTTGCGCGGCTCTGCGTTGGCGGCCAATCGGCGGCGTATCCAGATGATTTTCCAGGACCCCTACGGCTCGTTGAATCCGCGGCATCGGGTCGGCGACATCATCGCCCGCGCCGCGCAACTGCGTGGGTTGTCGGCCAAGGATGCCTGGACCGAAGCCGGCGACTTGCTGGAACAGGTCGGGCTCAAACGTGACGCCCTCAAGCGCAAGCCTCGGCAATTCTCCGGCGGCCAGCGCCAACGTATCGGCATCGCCCGCGCCCTGGCGATGCGCCCGGAAGTGTTGATCGCTGATGAAAGTGTCTCGGCGCTGGATGTCTCTGTGCAGAAACAGGTGTTGGAGCTGCTCGCCCAGCTGCAACAGCGCCTCAACCTGAGCATTTTGTTCATCACCCACGACCTGCGCGTCGCGGCGCAGATCAGCGACTACATCGCGGTGATGCGCCAGGGCGAAGTTGTGGAGTACGGCACGGCGCAGCAGGTGCTGTTGCAGCCGCAAAACACCTACACCCAAACCTTGCTGGCAGCAGCACCCGGCGCTTCGGCGATACCGGTAGCGCCTGCCGCTGAACCGACGCTGAGGCTGATCCGACCTCAGGCCAGCTGAGTCTATAACCCTTTCCCCAGGTCGCAGCGTTCGCTGCGGCATGGGTTGCTGTTACTCAATAAAAATCAGAAATCGGAGTATCACTGTGCGCACCACCCCCCCTCTTGCAGTCCATTGCCTCGCTCTCATTGCGCTGATCGGCGGCTTCGCGGCCCCGGCAATGGCGGTGCAGGTCACCGATAACCTCGACCTCGGCGGTGCCGTGCGGGCGCGTTGGGACTACGACCCGGATCGCGATATCCAGAAGTTTGGCCTGGACACGGTTTTCCTTAGCGCCAAGTACAACTCCGACACCTGGATCGGTGAGGCGCAATACCGTTTCTACGGACGCTCCTATCCTTACCAGTACACCAAGGACTACGGCGATATCCAATTCGCCAAGTTCGCCTGGGCCGGCTACAAGTTCAACCCCGACCAGCAAGTGCAAGTGGGCCTGAACACGGTGCCGTTCGGTTTGCAGCCGTACTTCGGCAGCACCTTCTACGAAACCCTGGGCAACGTCATCGGCCTGGAAGATGTGCAACAGGTTGGCGCCAAGTACATCCAGCAAAACGGCGACTGGAACATCCAGGCCGGCTACTACCTGCGCCCGGCGTGGCAAGGCAAGGGCACCAGTAAAGGCGTGACCTATTCCAGCGTGGTGTCCGGGGCCGACAGCTACGTGGTTGACGGCAGCGACAACCAGGAACGCCACACCCTGGTGCTGCGGGTGGCCAAGGCCCTGGACCTGGGGCCGTGGAAATCCGAAGTGGGGATCTCCGGCCTGACCTCGACCCTGGAAAACAAGGACACCGACAAAGATGGCCGACGCAACGCCGTGGCCGTGCACTACCTGGGCAAGAACGGCCCGTGGGGCGTGCAACTGCAAGCGGCGCGGCAGCAGATGTCGCCGCGTAATGCCGGCACCGATGAAGTGGTCACCCTGGGCGGATACGACGGCACCTACAACGTCGCCAGTCGCGGCAATTTGTACGTAGCCGACCTGAGCTACGACGTCAGCGGAAAATACGTGTTCGACCTGGTCAGCGGCGTGAAGCTGTACGCCAACTACAGTGCATTCGACAAATCCGCCGAGGAGTTCAAGACCTCGCAAAGGATGATCTTCGGCACCTCGTTTTCCTTCAGCAAACTGTGGATCGCGACGGAGTGGCTGTACGGCAAGAATGACCCGTATATCGGTGGTAGCAGCTATACCCAGAGCCTGGGCGCCGGTGGGACGGATCATTGGGAAAATCAGCTGTACATGAACATTGGGTATTACTTCTGATCCCGATTTTTGGGCGCTCCTGAAGGCCTCTTCGCTAGCAGGCCCGCTCCCATATTTGTACGCGGCCCACTGTGGGAGCGGGCTTGCTCGCGAAGACTGTAGCCCAAACAATACTTGCATCAGCCCCTGCCACAGGAGTCAGATACGCCCTACAAAACATTCGCCAAAAACAATAAACCTGCCCCCGTTCGGCGACAGGTATGGAGTCACCCTTTCATGCGTCAACTGCCCTCGCTCAACATGCTGCGTGTCTTTGAAGAAGTCGCGCGGCATCGCAGTTTCAGCCAGGCAGCCTTGGGATTGAACGTCACCCAAGGCGCGGTGAGTCGTCAAATCAAGCAGCTCGAAGACTACCTCGGCGTGGCGATGTTCATCCGCACACCACAAGGCCTGTCCCTGACTGAAACCGGCCTCGCCCTCTCACCGCAACTGAGCGATGCCTTCGACCACATCGAACGTGCGCTGCAAGCGGTGCGCGTGCCCAACCTGCGCCAACGCCTGCGCATCGTCGCGCCACCGACCTGGGCCACTCGCTGGTTATCGGCGCACCTGCGCGCTTTTTGCCAACGCTACCCGGATATCAGCCTCAGCGTGACTAACCAAAGCGCCCACGACAGTTTCGCGGAAATCGACTGCCACATCCGCTTCGGCCTCGAAGCCGCGAGCCAGTGCAGCAGCCAGTTGCTGGTGATGGAACGGCACATGGCGGTGGCCAGCCCGGAGTTGTTCGTCAACGGCCAGCCGCCGGACTTGCGTCAGCTTCCACTGCTGCACATCCTGCACAACGGCAAGCGCTTGAGAGTTTGGGAGAATTGGTTGGCGGCAATGGGCCGTGACGATATCGATGCCGCTCAGGGGCTGGAATTCAGCACGCTGGATCAGGTGATTCACACGGCTCTGGCCGGTGGCGGGCTGGCGGTGATTGACCGGCAGATGATCGAGAAGGAACTGGCCAATGGCAGCCTGCTGCCGATCACTGCGGTGGAGGTGGTCGGGCCGTATGGGTATTGGCTGGATGTGGCGAATGACAAGCAGGGATTGTCGAAAGTGCGGTTGTTTGCGGATTGGTTGGGGTTGGTCAGCAATCCATAGAACACAGATGCCCCCTGTGGGAGCGAGCCTGCTCGCGAAAGCGCAGTGCCAGTCAACATAGATGTTGATTGTCACGCCGCCTTCGCGAGCAGGCTCGCTCCCACAGGGTATTGGTGGTCAGTTTTAGACCGGTGCCACGACCTTCACCGCAACAGGCGCGCCACCCTCAACCGGACTTTGCGCCTTGCATGCCTGGCTCAGCGTCAGGGATTTTGTCTCCGGTGCCCAGGCCCAGGAAATCATCGCACCAAGCGCCAAAATCGCCGCCAGAATTCCCATGGTAGGGCTCAACCCAATCCCCGCCACGCTCACCGGCAACAGGAAGGTACTGACCGCCGAACCCAAACGGCTCACCGCCGTCGCAAGGCCAATCCCGCTGGCCCGCACTTCGGTCGGAAAGCTCTCGGCCGGGAACACGCCTACCAGGTTGCTCACCGCCGACAACACCAGCGTGAACACGCCGAACACCAGCACCATCAGGAACGCCGCACTGCCCGGCAACACTGCCAGCAGGAACAACGCTACCGCGAGGATGATGAACGAGTTGATCAGGAAGCCCCGCCGCGAAAACTTCACGGTGCACCAGATCCCGATCAATGCTCCGAGGATCAGCAGCATGTTCAGCATCAGCTCGGTGCCAAAGCCTTCCGCCAGGCCCATCTTCTGCAGAATCGACGGCAGGAAGGTATAAATCGCAAAATACGGCATCACGATGCAGACAAAGAACAGGCAGTTAAACGCCGTACGCTTGCGGTATTCGCGGCTGAACAGCACCGCGTAGCCGGAACGGGTTTCGGTAGAGCGGTTTTCGTCGAGTTCGACGTTGTCGCCCAGGTGTTTCTTGACGATCGCTCGTGCTTCGGTGATGCGCCCCTGATTCACCAGCCAACGCGGCGACTCGGGCGTACCGATACGCGCGATCAGAATCAACGCTGCCGGGATCGCCGACGAGGCCAACATCCAGCGCCAGGCATCATCCCCCAGATTGAGCATCGCCGTGCCGACAAAGGTGGCGGCGACGTAGCCGAAGGTCCAGATCACGCTGAACGAACCGAGCAACACGCCCCGGTGTTTCTTCGGCGAAAACTCGGCCAGCATCGCGTGGCCGACGCTGAAGTCACCGCCCAGGCCGATGCCGATCAGCACCCGGCAGAGAAACAACTGCATCGCGGTTTCGGCGTAGAACTGCATCACCGAGGCAATCGTGATCAGCACAAAACTGACCAGGAAGATTTTCTGTCGGCCGACCCTGTCGGCGATCCAACCGAAGAACAGGCTGCCGAGAAACAGCCCGATCAGTGCCGAGGCGCCAATCAGGCCCTGCCAGAACGCATCGAGGTGCATTTGGGGGCTGAGCAGTGTGAACGCAATACCGATCAGGCCGAGAATGTAGCCGTCGGTGAAGTGCGCGCCGAAGGTCAGGCCGGCGATCTTGAGATGGAAGCGCCCGATGGGCAGGTCGTCGATCTTTATCGATTGAGCGGACATGTTCGTCTCCAGTTGTTGTTATTGACGGAGAAATGAAACCTGTGGGAGCGAGCTTGCTCGCGATGGCGGCCTTTCAGCCGATATCCATGTTGGATGTGCCGGCCCCATCGCGAACAAGCTCGCTCCCACAGGGTTTACCGCTGTTCTCTCTAGAGGCCGCCCATTAACAGGTATTTGATTTCCAGGTAGTCTTCCAGGCCGTACTTGGAACCCTCACGACCCAGGCCCGATTCTTTGATGCCGCCGAACGGCGCGACTTCCGTGGAAATGATCCCTTCGTTGATCCCGACCATGCCGGCTTCCAGGCCTTCGGCCATGCGCCACACGCGACCAATGTCACGGCTATAGAAGTAAGCCGACAATCCGTAGGGCGTGTCATTCGCCCGTTGCAATACTTCGGCTTCGTCCTTGAAGCGGAAGCATGCCGCCACCGGACCGAAAGTTTCATCCTGGGCGATCAGCATCTCGCTGTTCGCGTCGGTGAGGATGGTCGGCTCATAAAACGTGCCGCCCAGCGCATGTCGACGACCACCGCACAACAATGTGGCGCCCTTCTCCAGAGCATCACCGACATGCAGTTCAACCTTGGCCAATGCTGCGGCGTTGATCAGCGGACCTTGCTCGGTTTCACCGTCCAGCGCACTGCCGACGCGCATCGCGGCGACCGCTTCGGCGAGCTTGCCGGTAAAGGCTTCGTAAACGCCGTCCTGAATGAAGAAGCGGTTCACGCAAACACAGGTCTGCCCTGTGTTGCGGAACTTCGAAGCCATGGCGCCTTTGACGGCGGCGTCCAGATCGGCGTCGTCGAACACAATGAACGGTGCATTGCCACCCAGTTCCAGCGAGACCTTTTTCAAGGTCTCGGCAGCTTGGCGCATCAGCAATTTTCCGGTGCGGGTCGAGCCGGTGAACGACAGTTTGCGCACAACGCTGGAGGCTTGCAGCGCCCCGCCAATCGCCACCGCATCACCTGAGATGATATTGAACACTCCGGCCGGAATGCCCGCCTGCTCGGCCAGCACCGCCAGGGCGAACGCTGACAGCGGGGTTTCTTCCGAGGGTTTGAGAATCATCGTGCAACCCGCCGCCAACGCCGGGCCGACCTTGCGGGTGACCATGGCCAACGGGAAGTTCCACGGAGTGATCGCCGCGACTACACCGATGGCTTCCTTGACCACGATGATGCGTGAGTCGGCCTTGTGGCTCGGGATCACATCGCCGTAAGCGCGCTTGGCCTCTTCGGCGAACCACTCCAGGAAGCTTGCGGCGTAGACCACTTCGCCCATGGCTTCGGCCAACGGCTTGCCCTGTTCGCGACTGAGCAAGGTGGCCAAGTCCTTCTGGTTGCTCAACATCAACTCGCTCCAGCGCTTGAGGCGCTGGCTGCGTTCCTTGGCGGTCAACTTGCGCCAGGCCGGCAAGGCACGATTGGCGGCCGCGATGGCCAGGTTGGTTTCTTCGGCGCCGGCCTTCTGCACCTCGGCGATGAGTTCGCCGTTGGCCGGGTTGAGTACCGGATAAGTCACACCACCGCTGGACCATTGGCCGTCGATGAAATTGCCGTTACGGATCAGCGCGCTCATGCCACAGCCTCGGTCAGATTGAAGCGCTCCAGCCCCGGACGGGCCGAGCGCAGGATGCGTTTGCCAGCGGTGTAATCGTTGATCACATCGCACGGGGTGTAGTTGCGTTCCAGCTCATACAGTTCTTCGGCATCGAATTTGGTTTCCAGCGCCGCCAGGGCACTGTCGAACTGTGCGGTGGTGTCAGCGCCCACCAGCATGCAATCGACACCAGGATGGTTGGCGACCCAAGCCTGGGCGATCTGCGCGTTCGACACGCCACGGGCACGGGCGACGCGTTGTACCGAATGAGCAATCTCGAACGAGGCTTCGTCGCTGTACATCTGCTGGGTGAAGAAGTCGGTCTGGTTGCGGGTCGACTGCACATCGCCGGTCAGCAACCCACGGGCCAGCGGGCTGAACACCGAGACACCCAGGCCCTGATCGCGGCAGAACGGGATCATCTCGCGCTCTTCTTCGCGGTAGGCGCAGTTCAGTTGCAGCTGCATGTTGATCGGCTTGACCCAACCATTGCGTTCGCAAGCCATCAGGATCTTCGCCAGTTGCCCGGTGAGCATGGTTGACACGCCGATGTAACGGGCCTTGCCGGAGCGCACGATGTCGTTCATCGCGCTCATGGTTTCTTCAACCGGGGTATTCACGTCGAAGTAATGCAGCATGAACACATCGACGTAATCCATGTTCAGACGTTTCAGCGAGGCGTCAATGCTGTCCATGATGTGCTTTCGCGAATGCCCACTGGCATTGATGCCGTTGCGGGTGCCGTAGCCGACTTTGGTGGTGATCACCAGGTCTTCACGCCGAGCCAGGCGCTTGACGATACGCCCCACCACCTCTTCGCCGACGCCAGCGGAATAGAAGTCCGCCAGGTCGATGAAATTCACCCCGTTGTCCAGGGCGTGAGCGACGATCGGCTCACTTTGCTTCTCATCAAAAATCCACGGTTTCCAGTCCGGGGTACCCATGTTCATAGTGCCCAGGCACAGGCGGGAGACTTGCAGGCCGGAGTTACCCAAACGAATGTATTGCATGGCGCAGACCTCAGACTTTTGGGGTGTAGAAAGGGTTGCTGATGTGATCGACCACATCCGCCAGTTGCGCGGTCTCCGGCTTGCCGGTCAAGGCTGCGCGGATCGCGGTGCGGCAGGCGTTGTAGTTGTTCAAGTACACGGCATCAAGGTCATCGCAGGCCGGGTTGACCCAGTTAGCAGTAACGATGGCCCATTCGTCTTCGGCCTCTGGCGGCAAGGTGCCGTCCAGCAGGGCTTCCAGAACAGCCTTGGCGATCCCGGCCTGGGACGCGCCCCAAGTGGCGTTGCCGTGCATGTCGCTGCTGATCGCGGCTTTGTTGACGTAAAGGGTCATCGGCTTGACCGGAATGTTCGGCTGGGCGATCACCATGAATGGGCAATGCCCTTGGCTTGGCGACGCCAGGCTATTGGCAAATGCCTGTCCCGCCGGCCCGTTGCGCGGCCCGATCAGAATGTTGATGTGCGCGGCGTTCACGCCAGGGCCTTCGAAACCTTCACCGATGTACAGGTCGAGTTCTTTCATCAGTCATTACTCTTTTTGGATTTTTTGGGTGATCAGAAGCGCACGCGGATCGTGAAGACCGAGGGGCGGATATCGGGGTTCGAAGAGCGCAGCACAGCGCTGGCGAGGCCGCGGCGGTGAGGATCAGTCATGGTTGCAAACGCTCTTTTTTGTTGTTGATGAGCTGTGTTTGCGATTTTTTAACACTGGGGATTCGAGGGGCTGTAACCATTAAAAGTAATGGGGGCATGAGTTCTGGTCATACCCGGCAAAACTCAAGGGCGAATCAAGCCGAAAACTTGGTGCTCGGTAAAACTGTGCGGGTAAAAGGAGGGAATTGGATCGGGTCAGGATTGGTGAAAGTCGCAGGGTAAAAACTGTACCCGTTCAGATTTCCAGCCCGCTGAAATGTCGAAAATTAGCATAGCGGGCTATGGTTAAGGCTAGGGCATATAACAAGCCTGAGGAGAAGATCATGACCAAGTCTGGCGGAACCAAAAGCAGTTCAGGCGGTGCCGGGAAAGGTTCGGGTGGACAGCCGAAAAGTGCGCCCGTAGCCAATCTGCCCAGCACTACGGGAAATAAATCTGGCGGCGGAAGAGGAAATGCTGCGCCGAAGAATCAGTGACCACGGCTTAATCAAAAACACCACGCTCGCGGAGGGAGAAATAATTGGCAGATCTTATTCAGGGACTCGACGGACCAAGGACAGCGCAGCAGGCGCTATTTTATGACCTGGAGGATGCGGCCGCAGTGATCGGCTGGTCGATGAGTGAGCTGACGCGTATGGCGGGCTGCGGAAAAACGCCAGACGAAGCCAATGCGCTGATCAAGATCAGCGCATTACTCAAGGCTCAGCAAGAAAAAATCAGCCACTATGCAAGTGAAGTAAAAGCGGGGACTATTTTGCGAAGCGAGGCTGAGTGATCGGCTGCTACTTTCACACTGACTGCCCCTCAGCAGCAGAACCTTCTGGATATGGACATTCAATGAAAAACAGCAAAAATCTACTCGCCCTGTCATGCCTCATCGCCGTCTCGCTGCTTGGCGGCTGCGCAGCGTCCGTAAAAAGCGGTGGCGCTGAAACACTGACGATTGACGAGGCCGCCAAGAAGAACCTGGTAGTGAATATCCAGGGTAACGGCAAGGTCCAGCAAAACGAGGACTGGATTCGCCTTAGGCAAGAATGGAACCAGGCCCTCAAAGATGAAGCTACCCGTGCGGGTTACCGCCTCTCCGAATCTCATGTAGCGGACTCCGCAGTGAAGGACGGAGTGGGCATCAAAATCAACGTCACCAACTTCCGATACCTGACACCTGGTGCGCGCTATGCTGCGGGCGTGATGGTTGGTAACTCCTGGATCAACTCGAGTGCGGATTACTCGGATTTGAAGTCCGGGCGGTTAATCGGTAGCCGCACCTATGACACTTCTTCATCTGCTTGGGAGGGGGTTATGTCAGCAATGACTCAAAAGCAGGTCGAGGCGATCGCTCAGCAGATTATCAGCGACATCAAGAGCGCAAAAACACAGTAATTCGGTGCAGGCATTGGGGGAGTTTCCACCCCTCGCGGCTCGGCCATGGAGCTGCCTGTTCATGTAAACCACAACTGCATCGGCATCGTGTTGAGTCGCCACTCATCCGACTGCCGTCGCCAAATTCGCTTGCCACCTCACCTTTCAAAATCATCGATTTTTTGAGATCACACTGCTCATGTATTGATTCAGATCCCGAAAATCTTTAACCCTCCAGGCGTACGGCGACAGCTTTACACCATTCTCTTGCAACGTTCGTGGAATCAGGTCGCCATTTGGACGCAGTATTATCGATGACACAATAACGCCAGGATAGTCATTCAGTCGTTTCTTGAATGCGGATGTAGTCAGATCAGGTGTAGGAGGATTGCTTTTATTAGCCAGTGGTCCTGTCCTCTTGATATCTACTCCGTGGCACATGGAACATCTCTGCGAATAGAGATTTTTTCCATTGGCATTATCCGCGAAGGACAGTGATGTTTGAGTTAGCGATAAAATTCCTAGTGAAGCGATTAATAATGTTTCCACTCTCATTTTTGATGTGGCCTTCGTTGTACAAATCAGAGCTGTAGACACCCATCCGCGAGCACTCACGCCCTCCGCGTCACGTGAAAAGCCCAAGAACCCGCCCGACCCTGGCCTAGCAATCCATGCATGGTAAAGAGCCAGAGTCAGGCAGGTGGTCAAATCCTAGCAGATTGGATCCAAAACAGCATTTGGACTTTTTAGGTAGTGCGGTACGCAACGATTTCTACTCGCTCGCCCTTCGAAGCTGCGGCAAAATTTCTCGGCCAACTTCATCCGGCGCAAGCTCAAGTGAATCGGGCTCCCGCCAATGGAGGCTGCTGAAAGGACTTGATATAGCGGATGAAGCTGACGCCTTGGTGACATTGTCCGGCATGGCGGTCTTGAAGCTGCCGCCGCCCACGAAGGCGATTACCGAATGGATGTGCCCGGGCGGAACGCCTAGCAGCGCTTCTAGCGCCTTCAAGTGCTTGTAATTCTGCCGCAGAGGGTTCTGGAACCTTAAGCGATGCCGGAAAATCTGCTGTGTCTACTGGGCCTGGCGCTCACCTCGGAAAATCGTACGTCCGGCCAGGTCATCTACCCAGCACCGCAAAGGTGATTAAAGCTGTGGTTTATGACTTCGGCCCGAGCCGGGCCGGTGAGCATGCGCGTAACTTCCTCGGCACGTGCCAATCGTCACGTATGAATGGGCACGATCCGTATGCCTACCTCAAAGAGGTGCTAACGCGACTGCCGGCGCAGCGGGCGAGTGAGATTGAACGACTGCTGCCGCATCGTTGGGTATCTGCCTGAGTCATGCAAGGTAACTTCGGCGGACGCTTATAGATCTCCGAAGCTTCGTGCGTGTCTAGAAGCCCGGGGGCGATTCACCACATTTGGAAGCGGAAAGTGGCAGCAGCGGCCTTACAAAACTACAGCTTCGTCACAAAAGTCCGCGCCTGATACAGCGCAAAGCTGCTAAGCACGATAATAAGGGCGACTGCGAGCATGTCGGCCCCCGGAAAACCCCAGAATTCAGACATAGTGCTTCCTTATTGATAATAGTAAGTAGCAACAACCATCAGGCCAGCGCAGTGTCGCGCATGCGTTGACGGCCAAAGTCGTTAACCCTGAATTTGAACAGCACTCGGCCGGCACCAAAATAGGCCTGATCATCTAGCTTCTCCTCAACACTTTCGATGATGCCGCTGGAGAACAGGTCCGTCAGGGTGACACGGGTGTTACCGCGCCAGTAGGCACCGCTAATACCGTACTCACTCATCAGCGTATCTGTGATTTGCCAGTCCCAGATACCGACGTCCTGCTGATCGTTGATCAACTGGAGAATGCGGCCCTTCATATGCAGTTTATTCATGGCTTGCTCCCATCATCACGAGGTAACTGCATCAGCGGCAGTGCCAGTTTTTTTGCGGTCGGTTGATACGGCGCGCACGACTTCGAGCACCTCATCACTTTCGGTGAACATCACAAACCCGCCCGCCACAAACAGCACCAAACCTGCCAGGAAGTTCCACTCGGGAAACTTCAGCGTGAAGGCGGCGAGGAAGATCACCGCAAACAAACCATACAGCGCGGCAATAGCTTGCCCGCGGCCGACGCCAATCAGTGGGAACGACTTGTACCAAGAGACGTAGCAGAAGGCGAAAGTCACGCCCGCTAACGTCAGCCAGCCGATGGCGGCCCAATTGAATGTGGCGACCACGAGTTCGACTACCGGCTGATCGGTAAACAAATAGATGGCAGGCAAAATCAGTGCGACCCAATACAGCACTTCAGCGGTAAAACGCACTGTAATGCCTACATCCGGGTCGGCAACATCGAGCCCGCGACCGGCGATTGCGCCCTCTACACCCCAGCCAATAGCAGCCATTGCACCGCCTAAATAACCCAGCCAGCCGGTGTCACCGGTGCCGGTGATTTCAGCAATGATGCCGGGTGCATACACCGTCACACCGCCGGTTAAGATGATGAAAATACCCACAGCTGCACGCAGGGTGATTTTCTCCTGGTACCAGAGCCTGGCCAGCGTTGCGCCGATGACGGGGTACATCAATGCAGAAATCGCCGCGAAGGCCCCGCCGATATAACCGATCGCCAAATACGAGCCAAAGATGGCCATCGGACCGCCAAAGATGGCGCCGATGAAGAACCACTTAGAGATGTAACGCATCTGTTTGATGGTGCGAACGTACTCGCCCCACTTGCCCAGTACCCCGTTCCAAACGAACAAGAAGAACAACACGGCAACGGCGTTGAAGGTGGTCAACACGGCTGCCGCCAACAGGAACTCGGCATTGGTGTCGTACTTCAGGTCTACATAAGGCGCTTCGAACCAAACCGCGGAGCCTGGCACGTACCAAGCCCCCCAGAGCACTGCGCACCACAACGCCCACGTAAAACCCCAGCGGATGCTGCTGGTGGTAAAGCGCGACCGCGCCTGGCTCAGGCTTGGCTGATTCATGTAGATACCTTTGCTGGCTTCGATTGCTTGCCGTGCAGGAAGGCTTCCAGTGAATCGTCCATCGCATCCATCCACGGCGTGTGATGCACGGGCGCCATGGTGCCGGTCAGCGTGGAGCGGTAGCTTTTATTGCGATAGCCGAGGATGTCCGCTGCTTTGTGATGCTCCCACTCCTTGAAAATATCAGACACGGCGAGAACATCGAAGGGTGGGTAATCGGTCGATTCAAGCAGGTCGAGTATGTAGGCACCCTGATAGTCGATGGCTTCAAAGGGATCAGCCACTTGCTCTTCGCGGGCCACCCATTCACGGGTGTCGCTGGCCATGGCTTGTTCTGCTGGCAGCTTGATACGACCCAGCATAATGTCCCGGGCATACCAGGCCTGGGCATCGAACATGTTGAAGGTGTAGTACTGATCCTGCATGCCGAGGAACATTAGCTTCGGATTAGCCAAAGACACGATGCCTTTGTACAAACCTTCCGGGTACAGCCGGTTGTGCGTGGTCAGCGTCAGCTCGTTGGGCAGAAACGGGAAGTGATGCCGATACCCGGTGCACAGGATGATCGCGTCGACCTCTTTGCTGGTGCCATCCTTAAAATGTGCGGTCTTGCCGACCACACGGGTGAGCAACGGTACTTCGGCGAAGGACTCTGGCCAATCAAAGCCCATAGGCTTGGTGCGATAGCTGAAAGTAACCGACTTGGCGCCGTACTTGTGGCACTGCGTGCCGATGTCTTCTGCCGAGTAACTGCTGCCAACCAGCAGCAAGTTTTTGCCTTGGAACTCGCACGCATCGCGGAAATCATGGGCGTGCAATACGCGACCGGGAAACTGCTCCAAGCCTTCGAAGTAAGGCGCGTTGGGCGTCGAAAAGTGTCCCGTGGCAACGATTACGTGATCGAATTCTTCGGTGATCAGTTGGTCTTGGTTGAGGTCGCGCACGGTGACCGCGAACTTGCTGGTGCTCTCGTCATAGGCAACCCAGTGCACCGCTGTATTGAAGCGGATGTGCTGGCGCACGTTGCTTTTGGCTACGCGGCCGATGATGTAGTCACGCAACACGGCGCGTGGCGGATAGGAAGGAATCGGCCGGCCGAAGTGTTCTTCGAAGCTGTAATTGGCGAACTCCAGGCATTCCTTGGGGCCGTTTGACCAGAGATACCGGTACATGCTGCCATGGACGGGCTCGCCATACAGATCCAAACCAGTGCGCCAGGTGTAATTCCACATACCGCCCCAGTCACTCTGCTTTTCGTAACAAACGATCTCGGGGGATTCAGCGTCGTCGCAATGGGCGGCTTCGAAAGCACGTAACTGTGCCAAGCCGCTAGGGCCGGCGCCAAGAATGGCAACTCTAAAAGTCATAAAGACTCCTTCCTTCAGGCGCTTCATCGCACGCGGGATCTTGGCCCAAGCGACGACTGAACGCGGAAAAGAGTGACGCTCGTACCGGTATCGGTCGGGCCATCAAGCTCTGAGTGATGCGCACTAAAATCGGCTTAACCGATGGCGCGATGTGATGAAGGCTGCATCTGTCGGTGAAACAGAAGGCCGGGGGTGGGCAGGCCACCAATGAAGCGAAGGTTCTCGAGAAAACGCTGGAAGGCAGCGTTCGATCCGGTCAAACAGGAGAAAAAGTGCTTGAAACCGTTCACAACGTTAACACAGCTGACGTAGGGATAAGCCTTTTTCCTGCAAATAACCATTGATGATGGTGAAGATCGCATGGGCCAATTTATGTATTTCCAGCAGGAGCCGAAGGTCATGATCGTGGTGTCTTCGGAGGTAGGCGCGCTGAGGGTCAGGCGTGCAGACTGGCGTATTGGCGTGATTTCATACAGCGCTTCCATCGTCGGGTCGCTCAGGGAGAGCCAGTTTTGCAGCAAATGAATGCGCAACATGGTTTCCAGCGGATAGGGTTTTCGACCACCGGTCGCGGTAGGGAAGGCAGTTACCTGCTGCCCCCGCACAGATCCGTACGTGCGGAACTACCACATACGGCTCCTGCCGAGTCTGCACGGCTGGTTTTGAGTTTGTCCGATAGCAGGAAAGCCCAAACATAAGGTTGATCGAGTCAGTCGTATGTTCGGGCTTTTACGCTGCAGGCCTCGCTGCGTTTTACCCTGGGCAAAGGTTGCTTTACCTCAAGACGCAAAACTCAGGGTTTATTTCCTGATGTTATCGGAAGCCCTCTACTCTCTTGAAGAGGCGGGCTCTTTGTCCATGCGCCGCGCGATGACATCAAGAACGTCGCATCCGTCGCGCAGCGGGATACATCAGAGCAAAGCGAAGTCACTGAGGATTACAGAGTCGGTGTTGATGTCACCACGCATCGCGAGATTTTCCAGCATTTGGGTGACGGCACCAATTCTATAGCTGGCGGTGCTGAGTAGAGAATGGAGCGGCTGCGTGGTATTCACGTAAAGCGAAGGAAGGTCGTCGGCGTTGCTTGTTAAAGCCATGTATTCATTCATGAGTAAATCTCCACTATTTAGAGGTTTACCAACCAATCGTCGCCAAACGAAGGGGTGGCAACTGTACGCAGGTTGGCGAACCGGAGTGGAAGCCGGCAGACCCGAAGGTCTCCCGCGCACAGCTGCCATTACGACAACTTTGCGCATGCAAAAACGCCTGCAACGAAGCAAACGCTTTTGCATTCCACTGCGGGTCGCCAAACCCGGACGCCATATGGGCGACGGGCGGACTATAAGTCGCGTCGGGGTGCTGTGCAAGGGATTGATGGAGATGGGGATACCGAGAGCAATGCAGGGTTTTTCACGAGCCCCGTGAAACACAGGACACCGTTTCCCCCTACGATAAGGGATCGGCAAACGGGTAAAAGGGAGGCGGCCGAAACGAGCAGCCAGGCTTGAAGAGCGACGACGAGCAACTGGTGGTGCCGAATAACCCGGCTGAGTCGATCATCGAGCTGGATGATGGGCATGTGGACGTGAAAGTGGTGAGCAAACAGGTCCGCGATCGCCAGGCCCGGTTCAAAAACCGCAAGGCCCTCTCCAGACGGTGCCATGACGATACCCTGGTCCTTGCCGACGGCCACAACGGCGACTGGACTCCGCATGACCTGCGTCGTACGGGGGCGACCATGATGCAAGCCTTAGGCGTTAGCCTGGATGTCATCGATCGCTGCCAAAATCATGTACTGGCCGGCTCTCGGGTGAGGCGCCATGACTTGCACCACGACTATGCACAAGTGAAGAAAAACGCCTGGAACCTGTTAAGCGACCGACTCAATGCCGTGCTGTCCTCAACTTACGAGCACACGCCAAACGAGTCGATGTTGTCTTTTCCATCGTAAGCGGCGACAGCGACCCATCGCTTGCGGTAATCGTTCGTTGCTGACTTACCGAGCGGCCTGATTGACCCCGGGCAGTGCGCCCGGGTTTCACAAACCGGTTGGTCCTAGTTACCCTGCGCCCGCGCTTTGAAACCATGAAAAGAGGTAAACGCGGCCACCGGTTCGCGGTGTGTCTGCAGGCTGTTTTCCGGAGCGTCGCGGTCTTCATGCCCCAGTGCGATACCGCACACCAGAATATCCTCGTCCGCGAGTGGCACATGGCGGCGGACGATCTGGTGATACGAGGCGAATGCTGCCTGTGGGCAGGTGTGTAATCCCTGGCCGCGAGCGGCGAGCATGATGTTTTGGATAAACATGCCCAAGTCTATGTAGCTGCCGGTATTGAGTCGGCGATCAAGGCTGATCAGCAAGCCGATCGGCGCGTCGAAGAAGTGAAGGTTGCGCAGGTTCTGGCGCTCGCGTGCCTGCAGGTCGTTGCGGTCGATGCCGAGCGCTTCATAAAGACCAAAACCGGAGGCGCGGCGACGGCTCTGGTAGGGCTCGAACCAGCTGTTCGGATAGTACTGATATTCGGGATCATGTCCCTCGGCCTCAAGCGCCGTGGATTCCAGGATATCGGTACACAGCGCCTGCTTGGCATCGCCGGTCAGCACATGCACATGCCAGGGCTGTAGATTGTTTCCGCTGGGCGCCCGTGAAGCTACTTGCAAAATATGTTCAATCACCGGTTTCGAGATGCCCAGGGGCAGGAAGCGGCGGACCGACTTGCGTGAACGTATGGCATTATCTACATGCATGGATAGTCTCCGGATTTAGAACAAATAGCCCTAGGCACGCGTTCTGCTTCGATTTTCTGTGATTGGTGACGGTACTGATCCATCAGTCCGGTTCAGCATCTCTATCAGGTTGCGAGTGATGGTGCCTGCCTGGTCTAGCCTTGGGCGCCGGGTCAATACCTATTGACCGAGCCGGGCACATCGCCGGTGGCAATCAGCCTGAAGGCGGTTGATTATTTCGTCCGGCACCTCGAACCAATCACTGTGTTCATACCCGGAAAACCGAGGATTGCTGCTGACCCACAAACGCAGTTGCTGCACGGCGACAGGCGCGAAAAAACGCACCTGGCCTGACCAACCAGTTGCTGATATAGATGTGAAATTCCACATCCCTGAAGATCAGCGAGCCTATCGCGGTGCCGTGCTTGGGCACGGTACGCCAGCACGAGAAATGGTCCTCTACGAACAATCTGTATTCAGAACCACTCGGCCAATCACTTCGCTCAGGCTTGACACCCACATGGGTATCGGGCCTAGCGAAAAACCTTTTCAGGCTAGCATCAGAAAAATGCCTGGATACCGGTCTGCGCGCGGCCGAGGATCAGCGCATGCACGTCATGGGTGCCTTCGTAGGTGTTGACCACTTCCAGATTGACCAGATGACGGGCCACGCCGAACTCATCACTGATGCCGTTCCCACCCAACATGTCCCGCGCCAGGCGCGCGATGTCCAGGGACTTGCCGCAGCTGTTGCGCTTCATGATCGAAGTGATTTCGACCGCGGCAGTGCCTTCGTCTTTCATCCGTCCCAGGCGCAGGCAACCCTGCAGGGCCAGGGTGATTTCGGTCTGCATGTCCGCCAGTTTTTTCTGGATCAACTGGTTGGCAGCCAACGGTCGACCAAACTGGTTGCGATCAAGCACGTACTGGCGCGCCGTGTGCCAACAGTCTTCGGCCGCACCCAGCGCGCCCCAGGCGATGCCGTATCGCGCCGAATTCAGGCAGGTGAACGGACCGCGCAGGCCGCGCACTTCAGGGAAGGCGTTCTCTTCAGGGCAGAACACGTTGTCCATGACAATTTCGCCGGTAATCGACGCACGCAGCCCAACCTTGCCGTGGATAACCGGAGCACTCAGACCCTGCCAGCCCTTCTCCAGGACAAAGCCGCGAATCTGGCCTTCGTCGTCCTTGGCCCAGACCACAAAGACATCGGCGATCGGGCTATTGGTGATCCACATTTTGCTCCCGGTGAGACGGTAGCCGCCGTCGACTTTTCTCGCCCGGGTAATCATTGAGCCCGGATCAGAACCATGGTTCGGTTCGGTCAGACCGAAGCAGCCAATGTAATGACCGCTGGCCAGCTTCGGCAGGTATTTCTGTTTGGTGGCTTCGTTGCCGAACTCATTGATCGGCACCATCACCAGCGAGGACTGCACGCTCATCATCGAGCGATAACCAGAGTCCACGCGCTCGACCTCCCGGGCAATCAGGCCATAGCACACATAGTTCAGACCGCTGCCACCGTAGGTCTCGGGAATGGTGGCGCCGAGCAAGCCGGTCTCGCCCATCTCGCGGAAAATCGCAGGGTCCGTCTGTTCGTGACGAAAAGCCTCCAGCACCCGGGGCGCGAGCTTGTCCGCCGCGAACTGTTGGGCACTGTCGCGGACCATGCGCTCTTCTTCGGTGAGTTGCTGATCCAGCAGCAGTGGGTCGATCCAGTTGAAGCTTGCCTTGTTGGCCATGGGTAATTCTCCGGGTTAGTTCTTGTGATGTTTGTTAGTCGAGGCGTTCAATTACGCAGGCAATGCCCTGGCCCAGGCCAATGCACAAGCTGACCAGGGCGAAGCGCCCGTTGCTGCGTTCCAGTTGACGCACCGCGCTGTAGGCCAGACGGGCACCGGAAGCACCGAGCGGGTGACCGATGGCAATGGCACCACCGTTTGGGTTCAGGCGCGAATCATCGAAGGCCACGCCGAGTTGTCTGGCACAGCCGAGCACTTGCGCGGCAAACGCTTCGTTGATTTCGATCAGGTCCATGTCGGCCAGGCTCAAGCCTGCGCGCTGCAAGACCTTGGTGCAGGCAGGCACCGGGCCGAGGCCCATCAGGCGCGGTTCGACACCGGCCACGGCACCGGCCAGGATGCGTGCGCGCGGCTTGAGGCCGGCCTTCTCACCGATGGCGCGCGAGCCAATCAGCAGCGCAGCAGCGCCATCGTTGATGCCCGAGGCGTTGCCGGCGGTAACAACGCCGCCGTCAAACAGAGGCTGCAGGCCTGACAGCACTTCGAAGTTACTTTGGGGACGCGGATGCTCGTCACGTTCGACCCGCTTCGGTGGCTGCTTGCGCCCTTGGGGGACCTCGATCGGCAGAATTTCACCGGCCTGGAAACCGTCCCGCACCGCCGCGTCGAACAGCACCTGACTGCGAGCGGCGTAGGTGTCGGCTTCTTCGCGAGTGATGCCCAGTTCATGAGCGATGTTGTCCGCCGTCTGCGGCATCGAATCGGCACCGAACCCGGACTCTACCTTCGGGTTGGGAAAGCGAGCTCCGATGGTGCTGTCGTAGACATGGAAGTCACGGGACCAGGCGCTTTGCGCCTTGGCCACCACGAACGGCGCCCGGCTCATGCTCTCGACGCCGCCTGCAATAAACAGCTCGCCTTCGCCGGTGCGCACGGCGCGGGCAGCATCCAGCACGGCGGCGAGGCCGGAGCCACATAAACGATTGACGGTCAAACCGCCCACGGCCGTCGGCAGACCGGACAACAGAGCCACATGACGCGCCAGGTTGCGCCCGTCCTCACCGGCCTGGCTGCTGCAGCCAGCGATCAGGTCTTCATAGTCGCCCACGTCGAACGGGTTACGCGCCACCAGGGCACGCACCACACTGGCCAGCAGGTCATCGGGGCGCACACCGGCCAAAGCCCCTGCGTGGCGACCGAACGGCGAACGCAAACCATCATAAATATAGGCCGTCATGCTCAATCCTCAGCAGTGGTCAGTGGCAGGCCGAGCTGGACCCGGCGACGCAGCCAGGGGCTGACCCGATAGCGTGGCTCCTGATACAGCTCATGCAGTTGGTGCAGGATCTGCTGGATCTGCAACGCACCGTAATGGTCACCGAACCCCAGCGGGCCATGGGGGTAACCGAGGGCCAACTGCACCGCACGGTCCAAAGTGGCGGGCTCGGCGATACGGCGCTGGGCAATCTCGCAGCCCAGGTTGACGATCCCGGCGAGCACACGCTGGGCGATGAAGCCCGGCGAGTCATTGATGACCTCCACCGGTACGCCATCGGCACCCAGGGCCTGGCGTGCCTGCGCCAGCACCTGCGCGTCGAGCGCCGGTTGGCGCATCAGTACGCGGCGCGTGTCGAAGCCGACGAAGGTCTCCAGCGCCAGGCTGCGTCGCGGCGGCAGTCGCTTGCGGGCGATCACGCTGCTGGCATCCTCGCCCAGCGGCGTCACCAGGCAGATGGCGCTCGCACTGGGCTGATCACCCTGTTCCAGCACCACGCCGGCAACAGACAGAATCGCCGCTATCCGCTCGCGCATTGTCGAGTCACCGCAGTCCAGCCAGAATGGCTGGGTGATGGCCACCTGCGGCGGCGTCTGCTGCGCTTCCTCCACGACACTGCCATCCTGGTAGCGATAGAAGCCCTGCCCTGTTTTGCGCCCCAACAAGCCACTGGCCAGACGGGGTGGCACCAGCGCCGACGGGGTGTAGCGCGGGTCCTGATAAAACTGGGTATGAATCGACTCCATCACCGCATGGGAGACGTCGAGGCCGACCAGGTCGTACAGCTCGAACGGCCCCATGCGAAATCCGAGGCAGTCCTTGAGGATGCGATCGATTTGCGCCGGGGTGGCAATCCCCTCGCCCAGGATACGCAATGCCTCCGGACCGAAGGCCCGACCGGCATGATTGACTAGGAAACCCGGAGAGTCTGGCGTCGTCGCGGCAAAATGTCCCGCATGCCCGGCCAGTGTCGCCAGGCGTTCGATCACCTGCGGATCGGTCAGCTCGCCGCGTACCACTTCGACGATCTTCATCAGTGGCACCGGGTTGAAAAAGTGAAACCCGGCCACCCGCTCGGGATGCTGACAGGCACTGGCAATCAGGCTCACCGACAAGGAAGAGGTGTTGGTTGCCAGCACCGCATCGGCCCTGACCACTTGCTCCAGCGCGCGGAACAGCCCCTGCTTGGCGTCGAGGTTTTCAACGATCGCCTCGATCAACAAATCACAATCGGCCAGGGCCTCAAGGCTTACGGCCGGTCGCATGCAAGCCAGTGCGGTCGCCAGTGCTTCACTGCTCAACTTGCCCTTGGCTGCGGAGCGCTCAAGCAATGCCCGGTTAGCTTGCAGCGCCTCTTCCGTCGCTTCGCTGCGGCTGTCGTACAGCAGAACCGGAACGCCTGCGGTGGCGAACAACTGAGCGATCCCCCGGCCCATGGCGCCGCTTCCGATCACACCGATTTGTTTGAAAGTATTCACAAGCACCTCCTCAGATCGCCCGTTCCAGTTCCGGCACGGCGTCGAACAGATCCGCCACCAGGCCGTAGTCGGCCACCTGGAAGATCGGCGCCTCTTCGTCCTTGTTGATCGCCACGATGACCTTGGAATCCTTCATGCCAGCCAGGTGCTGGATCGCGCCGGAGATGCCCACGGCGATGTACAACTGCGGCGCCACGATCTTGCCGGTCTGGCCGACCTGCATGTCGTTCGGCACAAAACCGGCATCGACGGCGGCGCGCGACGCCCCAACGCCCGCGCCGAGCTTGTCCGCCAGCGCATAAAGGTGTTTGAAGTTGTCGCCGTTCTGCATGCCACGCCCACCCGACACGACGATCTTCGCGGCGGTCAGCTCCGGGCGATCGGACTTGGCCAGTTCTTCACTGAGGAAAGTCGACTGACCGCTATCGATGACCATGGCGAGCGTTTCGATGACGGCTTTTCCACCTTCGGCGGCAGCGGCGTCGAACCCGGTACCGCGCACAGTGATCACCTTTACGGCGGCAGACGACTGCACCGTCGCGATGGCGTTACCTGCATAAATCGGGCGCTTGAAGGTGTCGGCGCTTTCGACCGCGATGATCTCGGAGATCTGGTCCACATCCAGTTGCGCGGCAACTCGCGGCAAAATGTTTTTACCGTTACTGGTGGCGGCAGCCAGGATGTGGCTGTAGCGGTCAGCCCCTGCTTCTTGAACAAGAGCGACTACCAAAGGAGCGACGTTTTCCGGCAGTTGGTGAGCGTAGGCGGCGTTGTCGGCCAGCAGCACTTTCGTCACGCCAGCCACCTTCGCCGCCGCTTCTGCCACGGCACCAGCGCCCTGACCTGCGACCAGCACATGAATGTCGCCACCGATCTGCTGCGCAGCGGTCACTGTATTAAGGGTGGCAGCTGCCAGTGCTGCGTGGGTGTGTTCAGCGATAACCAGGATAGCCATTAGATTACCTTCGCCTCGTTTTTCAGTTTCTCGACCAGTTCGGCCACCGACTTGACCTTGATCCCGGCGCTACGAGCGGCCGGCGCTTCGACTTTCAAGGTGTGCACGGTGCAAGCGCAGCTGACGCCCAGAGCGCTGGGCGTGAGCACCTCTAGCGGCTTCTTCTTGGCTTTCATGATGTTGGGCAGCGACGCGTAGCGCGGTACGTTCAAGCGCAGGTCGGTGGTGACGATGGCCGGCAGTTTCAGAGCAACCGTCTGTGCGCCGCAGTCAATTTCGCGGGTCACCGCAACGCTGTCGCCGCTGATGGCGACTTTCGAAGCAAAAGTGCCCTGACCGTAGCCGCTCAATGCGGCAAGCATCTGGCCGGTCTGGTTGTTATCGCTGTCGATAGACTGCTTGCCGAGGATCACCAGTTGAGGCTGTTCCTTGTCGACAACAGCTTTCAATAGCTTGGCCACGGCCAGGGAAGTCAGATCTTCGGCAGATTCGACGAGGATGGCGCGGTCGGCACCCAGGGCCAGCGCCGTGCGCAGTTGCTCCTGTGCCGCACTGCTGCCGATGCTCACGACCACAACCTCAGTGGCAATGCCCTGCTCTTTGAGGCGTACCGCTTCTTCCACGGCAATTTCACAGAAGGGATTCATCGCCATCTTGACGTTGGCCAGGTCGACGTCGGAGTTGTCCGCCTTGACGCGGACCTTGACGTTGAAATCCACCACACGCTTTACCGCCACCAGTACTTTCATAGTGTGTTCCCGTCTTGGCGCGGTGACCTGTGCCCGAGGCGGTCACCGCTTTTGCAGTGATTGATCAGGCGCTGCGCAGCAAGTCTGCGTAGGCCTGCAAATGGTGGTCGTCATCACCCAACTGATGACCCAGCATCACTAGGCGCTTGGCGTGATGGGCCAGGTTGTATTCCCAGGTCATGCCGATACCACCGTGCAACTGGATCGCTTGCTCGGCGATCAGGCGTGCGGCGCGGACAATCACGAATTTGGCGGCGGCTAGTTGCCGGCTGCGCTCATCGCTATCGGCCTGATCGGCCACGCAGGCGGCAAGGATTGCCATCGAGGTGGCCATTTCCAGTTCGCCGCGCATGTCGGCCATGCGGTGTTGCAACACCTGGAACTTGCCGATCGGCGCACCGAACTGTTTGCGCGTCTTGAGGTAGTCGAGGGTCAGGCGAAAGGCTTCCTGCATGCCGCCGATGGCTTCGGCGCACTGTCCAGCAATGGCTCGGCCCTGCTGATAACGCAAGGCCGGCAAGGCCTCGCCGACATCGCCCAGCAGCGCAGCGCTTGCCACAAACACATCGTCCAGGATCAGGTCGCTGGCACGCGGGCCATCGATGCAGGGGTAATCGCGACGCTGCAGCCCCTGGGCTTGCGCCTTGACCAGAAACAGGCTGATGCCTTGTTCGCAACGAGCATCACCGCCGGTGCGCGCCGACACCAGGATCAACGCCGCACTGGCAGCGCCAACCACAGCAATCTTGCGTCCGGACAGACACCAGCCCCCCTCGACCGGGCGCGCCTGGGTCAGCACATCGTGCAATTGGTAGTGGCTTTGCAGTTCTTCCAAAGCCACCGCCAGTTGCAGCGAGCCTTCAGCCACTTGCGGCAACAGGTCTGCCTGCTGGCTGGCATCGCCCAGTTGCTGCAGCAGACCGGCCGCGTGAATCTGCGACTGCAAGAACGGCTCCAGGCACAGGTTGCGACCGAGCTCGGTCATGATCAGCATGTTGTCCACGCCGCTGCCACCGAAGCCGCCATGTTCCTGGGCAACCGGCACCGAACACAGGCCCAGTTCGGCCATCTGGTTCCAGAACGCCGGGCTCATGCCGGCTTCGCTGTGGTAGTAGCCTTCGCGGGCTTCGAAGCTGTAGTGATCGCGGGCCAGTCGGGCCACGGTATCTTGTAGCATCTGCTGCTCGGAGCTGAGTGTGAAGTCCATTGCTTACCTCCTTAAAGCTCAAGAATCATCTTGGCGATGATGTTCTTTTGAATTTCATTGGAGCCGCCGTAGATAGACAGCTTGCGCAGATTGAAATACTGGCTGGCGGGGGCGGCGCTGTAGTCGGTGTGCAATGGGGTTCCGGCAAAATCGTCATGCAGTTCCGCTTCGACGAAAGGCAACGCCTTGGCGCCCAGCGCCTTGCGCAGCAAGTGGCTGATGGCTTGGCGGATTTCCGAACCCTTGATCTTCAGGATCGAACTTTCGGCGCCCGGAACCCCGCCGGCCTGGGCTGCGGCGAGGATGCGCAGGGTGCTCATCTCGATGGCCAGCAGCTGAATTTCCACTTCGGCGACCTGCAAGCGAAACTGCGGGTCGTCCAGCAACGGCCGACCGTTGCGCAGCTCCTGCTCGGCGACCTGCTTGAGGTGTGCCAGTGCGGCCTTGGACTGGCCGATGCCGGCCTGCCCGGTGCGCTCGTGGGTCAGCAGGTACTTGGCGCAGGTCCAGCCCTGATTCTCTTCACCCACCAGGTTTTCCAGCGGTACGCGGACGTTGTCGAAGAAGACTTCGTTGACTTCGTGCTCGCCTTCAAGGGTGATGATCGGCCGCACGCTGATACCGGGCGTGGTCATATCGATCAGCAGGAAGGAAATGCCCCGCTGCTGCTGGGCTTCGCTGTCGGTGCGCACCAGGCAGAAAATCATGTTGGCGTGCTGGCCCAGGGTGGTCCAGGTTTTCTGGCCGTTGACCACATAGTGGTCGCCCTGACGCACGGCGCGGGTCTTGAGGCTGGCCAGGTCCGAGCCTGCGCCCGGTTCGGAATAGCCCTGGCACCACCAGTCTTCGCCGGACAGAATACGCGGCAGGTAATGCGCCTGCTGCACTGGGCTGCCGAACTTCATGATCACCGGCGCAACCATGTTGACGCCGAAGGAGATCAGGCGCGGCGCACCGAAGGCGGCGCATTCCTCTTCGAAAATGTGTTTTTGCACCACGCCCCAGCCAGTGCCTCCAAAGGCCCTTGGCCAATTGGCTGCGTACCAGCCGCGCCGGGCGAGGATCCGCTGCCAGCGTTGGTGGTCTTCTTTGCTCAGACGCTTGCCCAGGCGAACTTTGGTGGCGATGTCTGCCGGCAGCGCGTCACGAAGAAAGGCACGCACCTCAGTGCGGAACTCAAGTTCGGCAGGTGTGTAGTGAATGTCCATGCAAAGTCCTCGATCGATGGTCAGGCCAACACCAGGCTGGCCGCGGGTTCAGCTCTGGCGGTTCTTGGCCGCCTGGCGCCGGGCAAAGAAGTCTTCGATCAGCGCCGCGCGCTGGGGTGAGGCCATGCATTCGAGAAACAGCGCGCGCTCATGTTGAAGGCCTTCGATCAAGGGCAGCCGGGTCGCCGCCTCGATCGCGGCGACGCAGCGCGGCGCTGAAAAAGAATCGGGCCGAGTGCGGGCGATGTCGCTGCGCTGCGCGGCAAACAAGGCGTTCGCCTCGGCAGGTTCAGTGGGCACCGCAGCCTGGCCAACGCGCCGCACGGGGGCCTTTTCGGCCAGCAGTTGCCGGGCATGCTTGAGGCCAGCAACCAGCGGCTCGTCGCTGTACAGAGCATCGACAAGGCCAAGATCCAGCGCTTGTAGCGCCTCGATCGGCTCTCCTCCGATGATCATCTCCAGCGCTGTGGCCACACCTACCAGGCGCGGCAGGCGCTGGGTGCCGCCACCACCGGGCAACAGACCCAGGCGGGTTTCGGGCAAGCCAAGCCGGGTGGCGCCGTTGGCAATGCGGTAATGACACGCCAGGGCAACTTCCAGTCCGCCGCCCAGCACTGATCCGTGCAACACCGCCAGCACAGGCTTGTTGCAGTTTTCAATTGCCAGGGTCAGTTCTTGCAGGATCGGCGCTTGGGCAGGCTGGCCGAACTCGCGAATATCAGCACCGGCGATAAAAGTCTTCCCTGCGCAACAGAGCATGATCAACTCGACCTGCTCGTCGCGCTGCGCCTCCATGAAGGCTGCCAGCAGCCCGGCGCGTACGGCGTGGCCCAAGGCATTGACCGGCGGGTTGTTGACCAGGATCAGGGCCACGCCGCCCTCGCGGGTCAGTTGCACGACTGAAGTCATCGGACAGCTCCTATTGCTCTTGTTGTTTGTATGTTGCTGGTCCATCAATCGCGGGAATCAGCGATGGGTCCACACTGGCTTGCGCTTCTGCGCGAAGGCCTGCATGCCTTCCTTCTGGTCCTGACTGGCGAAGCTGGCGTGCATCAAGCGCCGCTCGAACTGCACACCCTCGGCCAGCGTGGTTTCGAAAGCGCGATTGACCGCCTCCTTATTCAGCTTTACCGCAATGGCCGGGTGACCGGCGATTTGCGCAGCCACGGCCAACGCTTCATCGAGCAGATCGGCCAGGGGTACCACACGGCTGATCAATCCCAGGCGCTCGGCCTCATCGACCTCCATGAAGCGCCCGGTCAGGCACAAGTCCATGGCCTTGGCCTTGCCGATGGCCCGGGTCAGCCGTTGGGTACCACCGGCACCGGGCAACGTGCCTACCTTGACTTCGGGCTGCCCAAAACGGGCGTTGTCGGCGGCGATAATCATGTCGCACATCATCGCCAGCTCGCAGCCACCGCCCAGTGCCAGACCGGCAACCGCTGCAATCACCGGTTTGCGGCAGCGAGTGACGGTTTCCCAGTTGGCCGTGACGAAATTCTCCAGGTACACATCGGCAAAGCCCTTGAACTGCAATTCGCTGAGGTCGGCGCCGGCCGCGAAGGCTTTGTCGTTGCCGGTAATGACGATGGCTCGAATCTGCTCGTCGGCCTCGAAGGCAAGCAACGCCTGGCCCAGCTCGATCATCAAGGCGTCGTTGAGCGCGTTGTAGACGGCCGGGCGATTAAGGCGGATCAGGCCAACGGCCGCTCGCTGTTCGACAAGGATGTTCAGGAAAGCCATGTCACCTACCTCTTGTTATTCGGGGCTGGCTTCGACTATATCCACCGAAAAATATAAAGACAACATGTTGACATATTAATTTTCAAAGCATTATCTTCAGCACATCGAAAGGGCACATCCAGATTCAATGAAAACAATAACTGCAACCCTGAAGAGTCGACCTCGAAATGAATATCTGCACAGGCTCACCACCAGATCGTCATTCCAGAACTAGTGCGCGTAATGACATGTCCATTACAGATTTATGGAGCACGCAGCTTGTCCGAGGCGCAGATGACCTCGCCCTGACCAGCTATCAGGCGGGTGAGGACAGTCCTGTCTCGTTTACCTACGCCGAGCTGAATACGGTGGTCACTCGCATGGCAGCCGGGATGGCCGCCATGGGTGTGGAAAAAGGCGGCGTGGTGTCTTGCCAGTTACCGAACTGCTGGCAGATGACCGCCTTGCTCCTGGCCTGCGCCCGCCTCGGTGCGGTGTTCAATCCGCTGATGCCGATCTTTCGTGAGCGCGAGTTGCGCTTCATGCTCGACCACGCCCGCAGTCACTTGCTGATAGTGCCGCAACGCTTCCGGGGGTTCGATTACGCCGGCATGGTGGAAGGCCTGCGCGCAGAACTGCCGGAACTGCGCCACGTACTGGTGATCGGTGCTGACGGCGACAACAGCTTTGAACAGCAACTGCTGAACCAGGAATGGGAAACACACTGCGATACCCAGAGCCTGTTTGCCCAGCGCCACCCCCATGCCGATGACATCGTCCAGCTGCTCTTTACCTCCGGCACCACCGGCGAGCCCAAGGGCGTGCTGCATACCTCCAGCACCCTGCTGAACAACGTTGGCCCCTACGCCGAACGCCTGGCGCTAGGCCGCGACGACATCATCTTCATGGCCTCACCCATGGCGCATCAGACCGGTTTCCTGTACGGCATGCTGATGCCCATCTACCTCGGTGCGTCAGCGGTATTGCAGGATGTCTGGGATGCGCACACCGCGCTGAAGATCATCGCCGCCGAGCGCCCGACCTTCACGATGGCGTCGACACCTTTTCTCGCCGACCTGATCGAGCTTGCGCCTGAGCATCGTGATGCGCTGTCGAGCCTGCGGATTTTTGTCTCGGCGGGCGCGCCGATTCCGGAAAACCTGGTGGAAAAGGCGGGCAACAGCCTCAACGCGAAAATCGTCTCGGCCTGGGGCATGACCGAAACCGGTGCCGTCACCATGACCCGCCCGCAAGACGATCCCCAGCGAGCCATTTTCACCGACGGCGTGGCCCTGCCCCTGGTGGCAGTACGGGTGGTCGACGATGCCGGGCTTGAGATTCCAGCTGGCAGCGAAGGTCATCTGCAAGTCCGCGGCGCCAGCCTGTTCGTCGGTTACCTCAAGCGCCCCGATCTTTATAGCGTCGATGCCCAGGGCTGGTTCGCCACCGGTGACCTGGCCCGCATGGATGACCAGGGCTATATCCGCATCACCGGGCGGACCAAGGATGTGGTCATTCGTGGCGGCGAAAACATCCCGGTAGTGGAGGTCGAGAACCTGCTCTACAAGCACCCGGCCATTTCGGCGGTGGCACTGGTCGGCTGCCCCGACGAGCGTCTCGGTGAACGTGTCTGTGCCTACGTCACCTTGCATGGCGGTTATACGGACCTGAGCCTCGAAGACGCCGTGGCCTTCCTGGTCGAACACCACCTGTCGCGCAACTACTTGCCCGAATACCTGGAAGTGCTGCCTGCCCTGCCCCGCACACCGTCCGGAAAAATCCAGAAATTCAAACTGCATGAGCGGGCCGCGAGCATTCGCATCGACCCGGTCAGGCGCCGCTGACGCACTCACTCGAATCATGCATTACAACTGACTTGGAGAATGCCCCTATGAAAGGCCTTAGTGGAAAAACCGTGATCATCACCGGCGGTGGCGGTGGCATCGGTCGCGCCGTCTGCCAGCGTTTCGCCGCCGAAGGCAGCCTGGTTGCCGTGCTCGATCGCGACAGCGCCGCCGCGCAAACCACCGTCGACCTGATCCGCGAAGCCGGTGGCAAAGCGGTTGCCTACGCCGCCGACATCGCCGATTACGCCGCCATCACCGACACCGTGGCCTCGATCGAAAAAGACCTGGGCGTACCGACGGTTCTGGTCAACAACGCCGGTTTCGACCGTTTCATGCCCTTCCTCAAGACCGAGCCCAAACAGTGGGAGCAGCTGATTGCGATCAACCTGACCGGTGCCCTGAACATGCATCACGTGGTGTTGCCGAAAATGCTCGAGGCCGGTGGCGGCAAAGTCATCAACATCGCTTCCGATGCCGCCCGCGTCGGCTCCTCGGGCGAGGCCGTGTACGCGGCCTGCAAGGCGGGCCTGGTGGGCTTGAGTAAAACCCTGGCGCGGGAACTGGCGACCAAGAACATCAACGTCAACGTGGTCTGCCCCGGCCCGACCGACACTGCGCTGCTCAAGAGCGTGGCCGAAACCTCCAGCAACCCGGAAAAGCTTCTGGAAGCGTTCAAGAATGCCGTACCGATGCGTCGCCTCGGCCAGCCCGAAGACTACCCGGGCATCATCGCCCTACTCGCCAGCGACGATGCCAACTTCATCACCGGACAAGTGATCAGCGTGTCCGGCGGACTGACGATGGCCGGCTAAGCCCGACGACCCACTACCAGGAGTTATTGCAATGAACTACGAAGACATCCTCTACCAGGAACTCAACGGCGTCGCCACCATCACCATCAACCGCCCGGAGCGCTACAACGCGTTCCGCGGCCAGACCTGCATGGAGTTGCTCGACGCCTTCAACCGCGCCGGCTGGAACAAGGAAATCGGCGTCATCGTCTTCACTGGCGCTGGCGACAAGGCTTTCTGCACAGGCGGCGACCAGGGCGCCCATGAAGGACAGTACGACGGTCGCGGCTTGATCGGCCTGCCGGTCGAAGAGTTGCAGAACCTGATCCGCGAAGTGCCCAAGCCGGTGATCGCCCGGGTCAACGGCTTTGCCATCGGCGGCGGGCACGTATTGCACGTGGTCTGCGACCTGAGCATCGCCTCCGACAAAGCCGTATTCGGCCAGGTCGGCCCCAAGGTCGGCTCGGTCGATCCGGGTTACGGCACCGCGTACCTGTCTCGCCTGATTGGCGAAAAACGTGCCCGCGAGATCTGGTACCTGTGCCGCAAGTACAGCGCCCAACAGGCACTGGACTGGGGCTTGGTCAACGCCGTGGTGCCTCACGAGCAGCTCGATGAAGAAGTGCAGAAGTGGTGCGAGGAGATTCTCGAGAAGAGCCCGACCGCCCTCTCCATCGCCAAGCGCTCGTTCAATGCCGACAGCGCCAACATCGGCGGTATCGGTGGCCTTGGCATGCAAGCCCTGAGCCTGTACTACGACACCGAAGAATCCAAGGAAGGTGTCGCAGCCTTCAAGGAAAAGCGCAAGCCCGAGTTCCGCAAGTTCTACAAGTGAGCCCTGTGCCGGCAACCATCCCGTTGCCGGCACAGCACCTGAATGTCCTGGAGAGCATCATGAATTTCGCCTTCACAGAACAACAAAATGCCATCCGCGAAAGCGTTGCACGATTCAGCGCCGACGTCCTCGCCCCCGGTTACCGTCAGCGTGATCGCGAGGGCCGCATCGAGCGTGAAGTCATTGCGCAAATGGGCGAAATGGGGCTGCTCGGCGGCGAACTGCCGGCAGCCTTCGGCGGCAGCGACCTGGACTGCGTCACCGCCGGCCTGATCATCGAAGAACTGGCCCGTGGCGACTTCAATGTGGCGTATATCCCGCTGCTGACTTCGCTCAACGGCCAGATCATCGCCCAATACGCCGAGTCCTCGCTGGCCCGAGAATGGCTGGGCGAAATGACCGCCGGGCGCAAGGTTGCCTGCATCGCCCTGACCGAACCCAGCGGCGGATCGGATGCCGCCAGCCTGCGCCTGAAGGCCGAGCTCAAGGGCGATGTCTATGTGCTGAACGGCGAGAAAACCTCCATTTCCATGGCCGACCAGGCTGATGTCGCCGTGGTCTTCGCCCGCACCGGCACCGTGGAACAACGCGCCAGCGGCATCAGTGCCTTTCTTGTACCGATGGACCTGCCGGGCATCAGCACCACGCGTTTCGAAGATACCGGCGAGCGCGCCATCGGTCGCGGCTCGATTTTTTTCGACAACGTCCAGGTACCGGTCAACCATCGCCTGGGCGATGAAAACAAGGGCTTCAAGCAAGTCATGCAAGGCTTCGATTACAGCCGCGCCCTGATCGGCCTGCAGTGCCTGGCCCTGGCCCAGCAGTCGCTGGATGAAACCTGGCAGTGGCTGACCGAGCGCAAGGCCTTTGGCCAGGCCTTGTCAACCTTCCAGGGCTTGACTCACCCTCTGGCAGAATTGCAGACCTACGTGCATGCTGCGCGCCTGCAGTGTTATTACGCCTTGTGGCTCAAGGATAATAAGATGCCGCACAATGCCGAGGCGGCCATGAACAAATGGTGGGGGCCGAAGCTCGCATTCGATGTGGTCAAGCAGTGTTTGCTGGCCCACGGGCACACTGGTTACGGTGAGGATCTGCCGTTTGCCCAGCGCTTGCGCGATGTACTTGGCCTGCAAATCGGTGACGGCACCGCGCAGATCATGAAAAATATCATTGCCCGTGAGTTTTTCCCCCATTGACGCCCTGCCTGCTCTACCAGGCCGGGCGCTCATGCAACCGCGCTTGACCTCACGGAGCCGACAAGGAGCATCCATGAACAACAGCGACACCCGATCCGTCCCGAACAGGTTGTTTTTCCGGTTGTTCCAGACCGGCAACGTCCTGCAAAGGCAGGTCCAGAAAGAAATGGGCATCAGCACGGTGCAATGGGCCGTGCTTGGCGCACTTTCACGCCAAGGCTATGAAGGCGGTATCTCGTTCTTTGAACTGACCGAGTACCTGGTCGTCAGCCGACAAAGCCTGGACGGCGTGCTCAAGCGCATGGAGCGCGACAACCATGTGCTGCGCGTGCCGCACCCGGACGACGGGCGCGCGCGCCTGGTGCAATTGACTGACACCGGAAAGGCGTTCTGGGATTCATTGCAGGAGCGGATCCAGACGTTTTACGAGCAGGGCCTGAAAAGCTTCAGTTTCGACGACGGCATCAGCCTGCTGCATTTTCTCAACAAACTACAAGACGACATGGCGGCCATATCGCTCGGCAACGAGCAGCAAGACGACGAGGCGCAATAGGCTGACCCCATCCTTCCTGCCCTCGCCGAAGCGTCACTGTTCATGAAAACCTGAAAGCCCCTGTGCGGGGCTGCTGAACAACAACTACTCACAGCAGGCAGGAACTTCTCATCATGCGTACAGCCAATCCCGTCACCGGGCATCTGGCCGGGCCGACTCGTGCCCGGTATTTCTTGAAAGTCCCTTTTGTCTCGGCGTTATTGCTCACCACCCAGGCCCAGGCGGACCTGCTCGGCGACAGTCATCTGAGCTTGGAAACACGAAATTTCTACATGAACCGCGACTACCGCGATGCGGGTCTGTTTGATGGCCCGCGCCATGACGGGAAACCGCAAAGCAAAGCTGAAGACTGGGCACAAGGATTCATCCTGCGCGGCAATTCGGGATTCACCGAAGGGACGGTTGGTGTAGGCCTGGATGTACTGGGGCTGGTCGGCGTCAAGCTCGACTCCGGTGGCGGCAGCAGCGGCACCGGCGTGCTGCAGCGCAATCAACGGACCGGCGAACCCGTCGATGAGTACAGCTTCCTGGCACCGACCGCCAAGCTCAAGGTCGCCAAGACCCTGGTTACCCTCGGCGACCACGAACCGGTGATGCCGGTACTGTTTCGCAATGACACGCGCCTGCTGCCACAAACCTATCGGGGTGGCCAGGTCGTCTCCACCGACATTCAGAACCTGAGCCTCACTGCCGGGCAATTTCGCCAGGCCCATCAGCGCGACTCGTCCGACTACGAAGACCTGCGCATGGCGGCCGACGGTTCCACCGGCGGCGTGCCCACCGACCGCTTCAACTATGGCGGAGTGACCTACGCCTTCCTGCCCAACCTAAGTGCTACGTTTTATCGTGCCGAACTGAAGGACAACTACAGCCAGAATGCCGCCAGTCTTCTGTACAAGACGCCTTTAAGCGAAAGCGTCAACTTGAAGGCCGACCTGCGCTACTTCGGCAGCGCTGATGAGGGCCGGACCAACGTCGATAACCGCTACCTGGGCAGCATGTTCACCTTGAGCAGCCGCGGCCACTCCCTGGGCCTGGGCTATCAGAACCAGAGCGGCGACACTGGCCTGCCCTACCTGTTGGTCGCCGACCCATGGGCCTTGAACAACGGCACTTACCAGCCCTTCGTCCGCGCCAAAGAAGACTCATGGCAACTGCGTTATGACTTTGACTTTGCCGTCCTGGGCATCCCCGGGCTCACCCTGATGACCCGCTACATGCGAGGCGATGATTTCGATATTCGAGGGGTTGCCGCCAAAGAGTGGGAGCGTAATACCGACATCGGCTACGTGATCCAGAGTGGGCCTTTACGAAACCTGAGCCTGCGCTGGCGCAACGTCACTTATCGCGGAAGCGAAACGACGGATGTCGACGAAAATCGCCTGATCGTCGCTTACACGTTCAAGTTCTGGTAATCCGTTAGGGTATTGGTCTTCGCCAATTGTCCCTGAATTGGATTCAGACTGCGTGGCATCACCATAACCCAGGTACGGATATACCTGGGTTGTGCCACCGCGACGTCGAGGGCCTGCTTCAATTGCTGCCCTTCGCGACAGGCAAGAGTCGGCCAAAAGCAATGGGATGGACTCTTCCTCACTTCGGCATCTTGAGTGCCAGACTGAAGGTGCGAACCACAGTCAGCTGGCCTAAACGGACGCTGCCTGCACGCGGGTTTGCCCGTAGAGCTCAACCGTCGCCGCCGAGCCACAGCACAGGATGTAGCGTCTCGGGTAACTGGATCACGGCCTCGCGGTGCCCTGAATGGGCAACGCGTACCACCATTTGTCCCGCGCAAACCATGTCTTGCGTGAGGAAACAGGGTGAAGGAAAAAAAGGCTGCAGGTGCAGCCTCAAGGATGGGGGCAGAGATGACTAAGCATCACTCATGTTTTCTTATAGAGCGTAGCTTTGTCGGCCAGGCAACAAGATCAATCGACTACATGGAACCTGGGTAGCATCCATTTCCAACGAATGGCGGCAATACGGCTGACAAAAACGAACGCAATGGCGATTGCAGACGCCACTTCAAGAGAAATCTGAAAATCCAACAGCGTGATGTAGGCGACTGCACCCAAAATACTGATGGATGCATAAACCTCACGTTTAAACACCAACGGTATTTCGTTACACAACACATCACGCATCACACCCCCGGCGACTGCGGTAGCTACACCCATGATCACTGCGATGCTGGGAGGGAGGTTTTGCTGAAGAGCCATATCTGTTCCTCTGACCGTAAATACAGCCAATCCAAATGCATCGGCTACCAACAACACCCTCTCGTTGAAGGTTTTCAAGGTCCTCGCCCAAATCATGGTTCCTAGCGAAGCACTAACCCCTACCAAAAAGCCATTCTCATTGGAAACCCATTCGATCGGATAATGTGCCATCAGTACGTCACGCAAGGCACCGCCGCCTAAAGCGGTGACTAAACTGATGGTGATCACACCGAACCAGTCCAACGATTTTCGCCCTGCCATCAGGGTGCCAGTCACTGCGAAGGCTGCAACGCCTGACAACTCACAGTAATAAATCACCCAACCAGCGTGGTAAGCCTTCATTTACGGAACCAGCCTGTACTGCAAATGGGAGAAGTTCTTGAAATGAAGCACCCTCAAAGACTCACATTGAGGTCTAATTACATTATCATATCATGATAATAAAATCATAACTGAGGCGAGCGATGAATACAGGGCAATAGACACAGCGGCGTATCGTCATGAGGGTTATCCACTTGGAAAAACCACTGTCGAATCAAGCGTGCGGGTCGAAACGATAGGTGACCTGGCAATGGCGTATAGCCCAGGGGTCGCGCGGCCTTGCTTGGCAATAGCCAAAAATCCGGACGACGTTTCCCAAGCCGTTGGATGGGCGCCTGCATTCGGGGGTAGCTGGAGCAGAGGCTAGATCGGCAATTGATTCGGGCGAGGCCATCTATCCCTTCATTTACCCGTTTCTGGTAAGCGTACCGTCGCCATTTTCTGATCACGGTCAATCTAGTTAACTGTCACGAACCTAATCGGTGACAAATAAATCCCCGACCATTACAATTTGATTAACATCGACCGTTTTAGGGTACTGGCAATTCCATGGAAAATAAGACTGCACGACTAACTGTGCTCATTGATCCCGTCAAGAAAAAAGCGCTTGAAGAGCTGTGCGCGTCTCAGGATCTGACGCCCTCTCAGGTCGTTCGTCAGCTTATTCGGGACTATCTGGAGACGCATGGCGTGTCCTACGCCACCAAAAGCAAAACTGCGGCCAATGGTAAGTGATTCATCTGCGCCTGAGCGGGCACGACGAATGCCTGCTCATCGCTCCTTCTACTCTCTTGCACCTATCTCTAGCCCTGTGGCTCGGAGTAGCTGCCCAGTGCACCACTGAAGTCAGCATGATAATGCTGTGAGCCGAGTGCCTGAAGAACCCCTGCCTTGTCGAGCTTGCCAAGGACTTTTTCGTTGGCTTCACACAACTTCACGACAATGCTGCGTTTACGCAACTGCTCAATAACTTCGAGCAGAGTGATCAACGTGACGGCGTGCGCAAAACCCGCAATGGGGCTGTTGCCGCCGTTGCGGATGTTGGTCGCAGTTCGAGCGATCGCGCCTGTCGCAGCAAAGCCACCCAACAGAGGAGTGACCAGGCTGGCAATGCCTTGTCCGATTAACTCCTGATTGGAGTCATGTTTGGTGCCGGCCATCCCGTCGGCGACAGCAGCAGACAACAGCGACCCGATCGCCCCCAGCATCGCGATCGCGAACGCAGGACCAATCAATTCAATGATCTGCGGCAGCGTTATTTCAGGAAGGCCAATTTTGGGCAGTCCTTGAGGAATCCCCCCGAATGCACTCCCGATCGTTGCCACGCAGTAGAATGTAAAACAGGAATGCAACGCCGTCACAACGACCATGGAAATCAGAGGACCAGGAACACGCCTTACGCCTGGTACTTTAGACGCGAGTATCACCAACAGCGGCTCAAAAGGGCTAAGAGGGTCGTTGGCACATGGAGTGCGGGCAGAGCCTGGATGAGGTGCCAAAGCCGCTCATGAAAATGGTCGCCACTGATGTTCGGCAAGCCCAAAAAGTCTTTCCACTGCCCGACCCAAATGATCACGCCGATGCCGGCGGTGAACCCAACGATCACGGGATCGGGAATGAACTTGATAAGTGCGCCAAGCTTGGTGATGCCGGCAGTAACTATATTGCACCCGCCATCATTGTCGCGATCTGCAAGCCATCAATGCCGTACTTGGCTGTCACGCTGGCCAAAATGACGATGAACGCCTCAGTAGGGCCGGCAATCTGTAGTCGACTCCCGCCGAAAAGCGAAACCAATAAGCCACCAACAATTGCCGTGTAGATTCCTTGCTCCGGCTTGACGCCCGGGGCGATGGCAAACGCCATGGCCAAGGGTAACGCCACGACGCCGACTATGACCCACGAGACGATATTTCGGAGCCAGTGCTTGCGCCCCTAGCAAGCCCGCTTTCCAAGCTTCTCGTATGGCAATCATGACTAGCCTCACGCTGGCGGCATGTGCATACTATTCACACGTAGTGATAATACCAAAGCAATTGGCCTAGCCTCGTACGACACCAGCGACCCTGTAGATACAGTGTCGAGAGCGCAGAAACATATGCCCGGAGACCCCGAATGAAACGCGAAGACGTCAAAACCAAACACGGTGAAGGCATGCACTTCGACACGCATGTGATAGTCAACCCGGCCAATACACACGAGTGGATCATTCTTTTTAAAAAGGAAGCCGGGAGAAGCTATTTTCTGGTCAATGACAATGAGGAAATTGAGTCATTTGGACACCTCGATGAACTGATCCGCGAGCTTCGAGAGCTGGGTATCAAGTCCGCCGAAGTTCATTTTTGATTGTTCCACCCAAGGCGTTCGATCATGTCAGTAAAGGTTGATCATGGCCTCCTCCCCTTTCGCTCCCCGCTATTTTGATCCGCTACACCGCGCTCATCCGCGCCACTCGTTCACCCCATGACTTGAGTGTCTGACGCGCAGGGCATTCGAGCGCGCAAAAAAAATGGCCACACAAGGTGGCCTAAGACGGGTTCAAGCATAGGAGGATCTCTATTGACCAATAGATACAGGCCCACCCTGAAGTCTTAGGGCCAATAGAGTGGGTCCGCTGGCTGATAAACCCCTTCATCAGCAGCGCGCAACTGACAATTTGATCCTGGTCTGTGGATCAGGACCTCGTTGCCTATCATTATAATAGTGTTAGCATGTGATTGTAATCAACATCTAATTAGGTGCTCGCATGACTACCGACTTCAAGAAGGCTGCACTGGATTACCACGAATTCCCAATCCCAGGAAAAATCAGCATCGCGCTGACCAAGCCTGCCGACACAGCCGCCCAGCTCGCACTGGCCTACAGCCCAGGCGTAGCGGAGCCCGTACGCGAAATTGCGAAGAATCCAGAGAACGCTTACCGCTTCACCGGTAAAGGCAATCTGGTGGCCGTGATCACCAACGGCACGGCCATTCTGGGCCTCGGCAATCTAGGCCCCTTGGCCAGCAAGCCGGTAATGGAAGGCAAAGCATTGCTGTTCAAGCGTTTCGCCGGAATCGATTCGATCGATATCGAAGTCAATGCCGAGAGCTCCCAGGCCTTTATCGAGACCGTCGTGCGCATTGCCGACACCTTTGGTGGCATCAACCTGGAAGACATCAAAGCGCCTGAGTGTTTTGAAATCGAAGAAGCACTGATCGAACAGTGCAGCATCCCAGTCTTCCATGACGACCAACACGGTACGGCCATCGTCACTGCCGCCGGCATGCTCAATGCACTTGAGATTCAGGGCAAAACCCTGGGTAATGCGAGAATTGTTTGCCTCGGCGCCGGTGCAGCTGCCACTGCTTGCATGCGCCTGCTGCTTAGTCTCGGCGCTCAAAAAAGCAACCTATACATGGTCGATCGTGTCGGTGTTATCCACTCCGCTCGGGAAGGCCTCAATCAATACAAAGCACAGTTCGTTAACGACGGTGGCCCTCGTACGCTGATGGAAGCCATGACCGGTGCTGACGTGTTTGTCGGCCTGTCTGGAGCCAATCTCCTACCGGCAGAAGCATTGGCAGCGATGGCACCTAACCCGATCGTGTTTGCCTGCTCGAACCCGGACCCTGAAATCAGCTACGAGCTGGCCATGGCCACACGTGATGACCTGATCATGGCGACCGGTCGCTCTGATTACCCTAACCAGGTCAATAACGTTCTGGGCTTTCCGTTCATTTTCCGCGGGACGCTGGATGTTCGCGCAACCCGGATCAACGAAGCGATGAAAATTGCGGCGGTGGAAGCACTGCGCCAATTGGCCAAAGAGCCGACACCGGTGCAAGTGCTGCAAGCATTCAACGTCGATAAACTTGAGTTTGGCCGCGATTACATCCTCCCCAAAGCGCTCGATGCTCGCTTGCTCGGAGCAATAGCCGGTGCAGTGGCCAAGGCCGCTATCGACACCGGCGTTGCGAAGCTGCATTACCCGGCGCACTACCCGCTTTAAGCTGACGTCAATCATGCAGAAGTGCAGCAGCTATAAGACCTTTTTCACGGTTGGCAGCTGTTGCACCCCGGGTTATCCAGCCGCTGCACCTCCTGAATATCGACAGTCCGCCATTTTGCAAAATTACCCGCTTTTGGCCTATCGCCAAGTGAAGCTATCGCGATCCCCGGCAGGCAATCAGCACGCAGGTTTGCCATCCCAGGCAGTCCTGATCACCGATCAGAAGAAACGGCAGCCATCGGCTTCAACACTCAACGCGCAGCTCCGTCCAAATCGCGAGGACCAGGTGATATCAGATATACATAATCGGTTGGCTTTTTTGCTCCTCATCTGCTTGAGACAAGGGTGAATAAATGCCGATCAAATATGTCAGGAGTCTCACCGGGCGAAGGCGTACCACCGCCGCAAACCGACATCTTGGCTTCTCCTTGGCCTTCGTCGCGGGAGCAATCAACGCTGGCGGTTTCCTGGCAGTGCATCAGTACACCTCACACATGACGGGCATCGTCTCTTCGATGGCAGACAACAGTGTGCTGGGAGCCTACGACCTGGTACTTAGTGGCGCCGGCGCATTGTTGTCTTTTCTGGTTGGGGCTGCGTGCTCTGCGGTCATGGTCAATTACTCCCGACGCAGACGGATGCACAGTGAGTTTGCAGTGCCACTTTTGGTCGAGGCCTTTCTGCTTATCTGCTTTGGCTTTCTGGGCGCCCAACTATCCACAGTGAATGGTTTGTTCGTGTCAGTCACCGTGATGCTCCTGTGCTTCATCATGGGGCTACAAAACGCGGTGATCACCAAAATTTCAAAAGCCGAAATCCGAACGACACACATCACCGGCATCATCACGGACATCGGAATTGAGCTGGGAAAACTCCTCTACTGGAATGCCGCCAGCACATCGACACACCCAAAAGTTCTCGCCAATCGGACCCGGCTCAAAATACTGATACTGCTGGCGCTGAGTTTTTTCTTCGGCGGCGTGATGGGGGCATTTGGGTTCAAGCACATTGGTTACATCTCAACGGTACCGCTCGCGATGGTTCTGGTGACGCTGGCAATCGTGCCTGCCTTTGATGACGCCAGGCTTTTTGTCCGCCGCGCCATGCGAAAGTGAGCCAATGACTTTTGCTGAGCGCGCCCACCGCAAACATTAACATTATATGTTAATGTTATGCGCGTATTCGGTGGAGCAGTGACAGCACGCTTGATCCGGTAGCTCGCCCCGTAACAGCAGCATCCTCGAGTAGTTCTGTGCGGCGCGAGATCTGACATCCGTCTCAGGATGACCGTCATTTGATCCGCGATGACCTGCGCAGTCACGGCGCGGAGGATGAAACACAGCACACTGGCGCGGTGAAAGCCGTCAGACAGTCAATGCCTATCAGCAGACTCGTGACACCAGTCTCAATGACCCAATCAATACAGCAGGCTGACAAAGCTCTGTTAAGGAAGAGACCATGAGCAGAACAATCGCAATCATCAAGGGCGACGGCATCGGCCCCGAGATCATGCAAGCGACGCTACGCGTACTCGACGCCCTTGACTGCAATCTTCGCTACGACTTCGTTGAGGCCGGCCTGGAGGCGTTGCAGCAACATGGACAGCTGATGCCACCCGCCTCTATCGATACGATCGCCAAACATGGCATCGCACTTAAAGGCCCTCTGACGACACCGATTGGCCGTGGGTTCTCATCGATCAACGTTCACCTTCGCCGCCATTTCGATCTCTACGCCAATGTTCGACCAGCGATCAGTTTCCCGGGAACCCGTTCGCGCTTCGAAGATATCGACATCATCACAGTGCGCGAAAATACCGAGGGGGCTTACTTACCCGAAGGACAGAGTATTTCAGAAGACGGCGAAGTCGCTTTGGCGAGCATCCGCGTAACACGCACCGCCTCCGAACGCATCGTGCGATACGCGTTCGAGCTGGCTCGTAGCAAAGGCCGCAAGAAAGTTACCGCGGTGCACAAGGCCAACATCATAAAGTCTTGCTCCGGTTTGTTTCTTGAGGTTGCGCGCGAGGTCGCTGCGGATTATCCGGAAATCGAATTCCACGAAATGATCGTCGACAACGCCTGTATGCAGTTGGTAATGAACCCCCATCAATTCGATGTCATTGTCACCACCAACCTGTTTGGTGACATCCTTTCAGACTTGTGCGCAGGCCTGGTGGGTGGATTGGGCTTGGCGCCCGGGTCTAACATCGGCGCCGATGCGGCCATCTTCGAAGCGGTCCACGGTTCGGCACCGGACATCGCTGGCAAGAATATCGCAAACCCTTGTGCATTGTTGTTGGCTGCCGCGGACATGCTTGATTATATGGGCATGGTGGATAAGGGGACACGCATTCGTACCGCTATCCGCGTTGTTTTGAAAACCGCCTGCGATCAGGTGACACCGGATATGGGGGGAACCGGAACGACTGAGTCCTTCGCTGACGCCTTGGTGGCCTACTTGCGTGACTAGATAGACGTAATCGCCAGCTCAGTCAGAGCTGGCGTTTTTATATCCTGCGCTACGGCTACCGCCCCTCTTTGATTGAAGAGAAATCAAAATGCCCAAGAGGGGTAGGTCTTTACCCATCAGCACCGACTACAGGCAAAATTACCCACGAATCACTGGCGCCCCTTCGCAACAGGAAGACAGGCAACCCGATTAAAAAACCTCCTGGTGCTCCTCTGATTGGAACTTATAACTCGTCGAGTCTTGCACCACCCTCAAGCAGGGAATCTTGTTATTTTTGTTATGTTTCAATCTTTATAATAAAACAAGGGCAACACATTTAATTACTTACTGCAGTTTCTGTCGCCGGTTGCCGGCACTGCATACGGGTATATATGTGGAGCTTCTATACGCTCTTTCAGCTTTGCAGCATAGTCCTTTGCACCCTGCTCATTGCGGAACTGAATTCGCCGGACACCTACACACACGGACCATAGATCTTCACTCTGACTAGACAGATGTTCGACCCTGACAGACATGACGACACTCCAAGAAAAAAATTCAAAAATGAATTTCAGCCACCTTGATACCGATTTCACGCAGCTCATGAATCAAATCATCAAGGTGTCGGAAGGGTTCAATTTCTTCATTGTCATTGACCAGGAAAAAGCTTCTTCCTGCTTCCTTTTTAAAGAATGCGATCCACTCCTGGGTGTTGGCCGGATTGGCAATTAAATGGGTGTCAAACTGAATGCCTTCAGCGTGTTTGATTTTTACGTCCTCACGTTTCATGCAGCTCTCCAAGCGCTCACATCTTTCTGTTCTCATGCGTGATTTGCCTCCCGGCAGTTGAGCAAAACCGTCGCTCCCGCCTGAGGCAAGGTCGAGCAGATTGCCTTTCTATTATCACCGCATGATAATATTATGCACATATGAACCCCCGGAGGCTAGTCATGAACAAAACCACCGATCTCTATGAGGTACCCCGGCCTGAGCGCTGCCACCCAATTCTTTGTCTTTGAAAGCCCACAACCTTGCGGGTAAGCGTCAAGTGATAAAGCTCTGACGGCCAGATCGAGGACATAGCCGAACCCAAAAAGCTCTCACGATCAGCAATGAGCTATCAGCTCCACACCCTGGAGGTAATTGCCTGTACGGGTTCATAGTGACTTACTTCACCGTGATGATTGCACCTTCAAGTGCACATAGGACGTCATTTTAAAAGACATGAGATGAGTCCCTCGCCACAACGGATCGCCTTTGCTTTTGATTTACCGCGTACGGTTTCTGAATTTTAAGGACGAAAGTCATCATGCGAAAAACAGAAATTAAAATGTGTGTCCCGCTCAATGTACCGACACTAGAGCCCGGGCAGCGATTGTTGGTTTGCCTTGAGCAATGCGTCGTCGTCCAGCAGCGAGAAACAAAAATCTATCAGGTTGTTTTTGACTGCAAAGCACCTAAAACAACACGAATTCTTTGGACAGAGGACGAGTGGATTTTCATCGGCAGGCACAAGCAAAATGCTGAAAAAGATCCTTTGCTGGCTACATTTGTATCAACACTAAAAACTGAGTAGAGGGTTTCCTACATAATGTTAAAAATAACTATCAGTGTAGGGCATTAACTGCTTAAAGACGCTTAACGCTGATTACTTGCAGGGGCGTACTTTAAATATTCTCTCGAATCAAGCCCGTGGCCATTGATCACCAACAATGGAACTCCCATGGAGCGCTCATAATCTGCGCGAAGCGCGAAGAAGCTGTCCTCCGCCCGGCCGTCGAGCAGCGGCATCGGCATCGGGTCAGTTTCTGTGCATATAGAAAAGCTGCCCATGTCTCACACGCCAGCTTTGGCGCCTGGCAGCTTGCCCCATGGATAACCGCAAACCTGCAGGGCTGATACGAGCATCATCATGTGGTTTGGGAATGACGATCGGTTTCGCTCTAATGCAGCTGACTGTCGATCCATTGCCCAGCCGCCGCCATCGCCTCGGCCAGCGCACTGGGGCCGAGAAAGCCATCAGATGCTGGGGTGTAAAGCTGTATGGATATCGTGAAGTTTCCACCTAGAGCCAGTGGTTTTGTGGGGGTAAAAACAATCAAAAATAAAAAAGGGTCGCGAGATAAAATCTCGCAACCCTTTGAATTATATGGTCGGGACGGAGTGATTCGAACACTCTACCCCTAGCACCCCATGCTGCAGGGGCGCTAAAGAGCTATACAGAACAGTCCTTTGGAACGGCGCCCACTGCAATCGATGCCTGACCATGACTAACCGTGTTTTACGAATCCCCGCAAAAGTCCCTACACCCTGCATCCCGGCGTCCTGCCGACCGCACAAACATCAACCTCGCCAAATATTTCAGCAGCTTTTCTAGCTCTGCTTCGAAAATCACAAAGAGTGTTTCCGCGCCACCCAGAGCACTGTTTTTTTTTGACGTCAAAAATTGATGCTTTGCCATTATTTCGCCACCAGCTACGATCCGCAGACGACCTATGCATTGGGTAAAATATGAGCATCGCACCGAAGCATGGCTGGAAATGGGCCTACAAAAAACTGCGCGGACTGGACTGCTCACGACGAGCGGCCTTTTACAGGGCGACGCTCTATTCAATTCGAGGCGATACGGGATCGTTTTACGTCGACCGGAGCTGGGAGAAGGTCCGCCTTCGTCGTTAATTGTGTGCCATCAACAGGAAGTCCGGATCATTCTTACTCCGGGCGTCTATGGCCCAGCCCAAGACCACACTTCAGTAATGCAGCAGTAACATCGGGAATGGCCTGCAGGTCTTTTGTTTCGCGAGTGTGCATTGACGATTGTCTAAAACCTTCTGCCGACCGAATACCAACCCTTTTTTTGACTGCTACGCCGACCTCTTCACGGAGGAATCTCGATGCCCAACTCAGACCTGCTTCCTTCACTGCTCTTCAAAATCAACGAAAACCAGCTTGCCCTGGAGGCTGCCATCATGGAGCTAAAGATTTGGGTCGAGCAGCGCGCTGCAACCGAGGTCGGTGGCAATGTGAGAGGTGCCTTGGAAACGATCGACAAAAATGAAGAGTTCATCAAGATGACGCTGGCGGTGATGATGACGCCGGAGTGATCGCTCACAGGCAGAAATCGGCCGATTCTGTTGAAAAAATCGGCCATGGTTCTTGCGGCATAAAAGTGCGCGTCACAGGATGAGGGTTCAGCGACAGTGGCCTCGAAACGCGGGGCCATGGAAAACATAGGCGTGTCTGAAAATGGCACAGTTCTACCGATGACCGCCCATCAGCTAGATTCCGCGCCCGGAGCAGGCCACTAAACTTCACAAGGGGGATGAATCAACGCACTTCAAATCAGGAGCTCTGTGATGAACAGAAAATCTTGGCTGGCGTTGGTAGTGACGGTAGGGGCGATTTCAGGTTGCGCAATCAGAACCGAGATTGTCGATGTCCCCCTCAATGCTACCCCGCAAAACGCAGAGCATGTCGCTCGAGCCACCCTCAGTCCGGTGGGCAACCAAACCAGTATCTGGCTCACCGTCGCTGGTGTCCCTCACGACTTGGCCGTACCTAGCCGCCTCGTTAGTGCTATCTACTCTGGCTCGTGCCAGCGGTTGAGTGCACAACCGGTATACGAGACCCGTCAGGCCAACAGCGTCGAGTATCCATCGTTGGCCCCGCGTACCCAGCATTGGGCCGAGGCGCCGGTGGCGCTGAGCGAACTGACCAAGGGTGACTATGTCTTGCTCGTTCGCACAAGCTCAGCGGACGGTAGCCGCCCCCTTTTCTGCGGCAACATCAGCGCGAGCTAGGGGCACATCAAGCAAATCGCTCGGAACCGTGGCCTGCTCAAATCTGCCAGGCCACGGTGAGGCCTTCATCAGTACTGCCGCCAATACTGAGGTGCCAGTAGCCGCAAGGTCCACGCACGCCATCGGCGTAGCTTGTCAGGGTGGCGATACCAAGCCTTCGATTGATCGAAAGGTGGCGTCAAGCTCAAGCCTGATCACGCCGCAAAAGCCTGCGAATCTGCGGTTATACAACCTCGAGCGAATGATGAGCATCTTTGGCATTTGGGGATTGCTTGAAGCGATCAAGGCATGATCATATCGCTGCAACGTCGGTAAGAGGCTATGTTGACCGCACAGACCAATCGTTACTTCCTACTACCAACTTCACAGGCAATCCAAAAAATCTCAGCCTTGAACGTATCAAGTGTGTTTTCGCACAGTCTGGGTCGATTGTAGCCCCCAATCATCAGCGCAAAACTTCCCTTACATATGCCTGGCATGAAGCCAGCGCAATCAATCCTTGGTCGCCGGCGTCGGTGATTCCGATAATTCGTTGAGCATGCGCTGGGTCAAGTCCGGCGCGCGCTCCTCCCTGAACCACGCCGCCGGCGCCGGTATCGGCTGGCACTGAACAGCCACTGGCTGTATCCGTTGCGTCGAGAAGGACTGACAGCCGCAAATCAGAAGTGGCAAGGCGATCGCGCAGGCGAGCTTGGTCTTTTTGAGCACCGCTCAGCTCCTTGTAGTGGGCTTGGTCGCTGGCCGCCAGTCGCTGCTCGAGCGCCAAGCGTTGTTCCTGATCCGCGCGCACCTGGGCGGCGGCTGCGTTGCTGAAGAAGGTCAGGTCTGCCTGATACGTGGCGGACTGCTCGGCGAGTTGCTTACCGTAGCGCCAGTCCAGCACCTTCCATGCCCCGCCTACGTGCGGCTGGCGTGACGGAGGAAGATCGGAAAGCGCTGCTCGGCCACAAGAACGGCAGCATCACCAGTCACTACTCGGGCGCTGAGCTCGGGCATTTGATCGAAGCTGCGAACATGGTATCAGCAACCGATTCGCGTGGACCGGTCCTGACAATCTTGAAGAGGAGGCAGGCGTGAAAAATCGAGAAGTCACGCAAAAGTCACGCACATGAAAAAGCCCAACTCGCTAAAGTTGGGCTAAGTCATTGAATAATATGGTCGGGACGGAGTGATTCGAACACTCGACCCCTAGCACCCCATCTCCTTTTTCATACTTCTTGAAAGATTCCAAAATTTTACTCTGGATTTTTCTAAGCTAGTATTTACTTGAGCTCCAGCGGTGTTCTGCTCTACGAGAGTCCAGGAACGTCCATCAAGAGCCGACGTTTTTGTGGGGGTAAAAGTAGGGGGAGTCCATTTCATGGCCAAAATCACCATCAAAGAACTTGAGTCGCTGACCGTCAATGATGCCGGCCGGATCCTCCGCGAGGATGGTAATCTCGCCGGTCGAATCTCAGTCCGCAAGGACGGCGTGTCAGTCAGCTTTTTCTACCGTTATCGCTGGGGCAATCAAAACAAAGAGTACGCCTGCGGAACCTGGCCGCGCAAATCCCTGACGGACATCCGCAAGGCCCGCAACCAGGCCCGGGCGCTCATTGATGAGCAGATCAATCCCAGCGAGCAAAAGAAAACCGCCAAGGCCCAGGCATACGCCGCTACTAACGTAGAGGCTGAACAAGTAAAAACGACGAAGGTGAAAACGCTGACCGTCCAGGATCTGGCCAGCGCGTGGCTGCTGGATGGCGTAGCGCGGAAAGATGGCAATGCTGAATTGCAACGACGCTTTAACAAGGACCTTTATCCGGCACTCGGCAAGACCGCGGTGAGCAGCGTCTCCGAACACGATGTTCGGGCGCTGATCCGCGCCGTGGTCAACCGCGGCGCTCACCGGCAAGCCATCAGTTTCTTCGCCGACCTCACTCAGATGTTCAGCTGGGCCAGAAAACGTCAGCCCTGGCGGGCCTTATTGATCGAGGGCGATCCGACGGAACTGGTCGACATCTCCCCTCTGATCCCAGCCGACTACGAGGCCGAAAGAAGCCGCATCCTTTCACCGGCTGAGCTGTTGGAACTGCACAACCGCTTCCAGCAAATGACTGCCGATTACAACGCCCTGCCCGCCGGGCAAAAATACGACGGCATACGGCCGCTAAAGAAAGAAACCCAACTCGCACTCTGGATCAGCCTGGGTACGCTGTGCCGGATTGGCGAGTTGCTCCAGGCCGAATGGAAAAATGTCGATCTTGACCGGCAGACCTGGTTCCTCCCCAGTGAAAACGTCAAAGGCACCCGGGGCAAGAAACAGGACCACCATGTGTTCCTCTCGCCATTTGCCCTGCATTTCTTTCAGGAACTCAAGACGCTGACGGGAAACTCTGAATGGTGCTTTCCCAACAAGCAGGATGATGGGCATGTGGATGTGAAAGTGGTGAGCAAACAGGTCGGCGATCGTCAGGCTCGGTTCAAAAACCGTAAGGCCCTCTCTAGACGGCGTCATGACGATACCCTGGTGCTTGCTGACGGCCAGAACGGTGACTGGACCCCGCATGACCTGCGCCGTACCGGCGCGACCATGATGCAGGCCTTGGGGGTCAGCCTGGACGTCATCGATCGCTGCCAAAATCATGTGTTGGCCGGCTCTAGGGTGAGGCGTCATTACCTGCATCACGACTATGCCGAAGAGAAGAAAAGCGCCTGGAACCTGTTGGGCGATCGGCTCAGTGCCGTTCTTTCCTCAACCTACGAGCATCCTCCGGTCGAGTCGATGATGTCCTTTCCAGACTACGCAGCCGCAGAGACTCTGCCGTCGTCATAAGTCGAATTCTTATAACGCTGAACTCCTTGTAGTTATGTATATATCGCTGAGAGCTCGGTTCGGGTCGATTCCGACCCGACATGACACGCAGCAATCGGCCAATAGCGGTATAGCTGGTTCTGTTATTTTCCCGCTGACAGATCGTCGGAGAGCTTACTTGCACGTCAGTTATGTGAAACAGAGGTATGCTATTAAACAACTAACACTAATCGCGTATACGCCCCTTCCGCCATAGGCAGAGCACTACCAGAAACCCGCCCATCGACATCAGTGCTGCACAGAGAAATATCGCAGCAAAACCAAAACCTGACGCAACCAGGCCCATCACCGGACCGGCCATCCCCACTGCAATATCGAAGAATAATGAAAGGGCGCTGAGCGCCGAGTTACGGTTCGCGGCCGGAGTGCTAGCCAAAGTCTCCACCCCAAGCCCCGGATAGACCCATGACACCCCTATCCCGGTTAACGCCCCGCCGGCAATGGCCAGCGCAGGCGAAGGCGCGAGCCATATCAGCAGCATGCCCAATGTCTGCACAAGCAGGCAGCCGCCCACCACTTTGTACCCTCTGAATCGCTGCAGTATTCCTGGCGACGACAATCGGGCAACGATAAAACCTGCGCCGAAACCACTTAAGCAATAGGCGGCGTAATCCCAGCCGAGACTATCGAAATACAGTGCGACGAACGCCGTAAGCCCGCCAAATCCCACCGAGCTGCAAACCAGGACCAGGCCATTGGGCATGACGGCGAACAGGACTCGGTGAAATGCCAGACGGGCGCCTGCAACCAATGGCGCTGGGCGCTTGCCCAGAGCCAAAAGCAGGAACGCCAAGCCAAGCAACACGGTGCACAACCCCACACTGGCGATACCCATCGAATTGCGCAGCAGCACACCCAGTGGCGCGCCAACAGCCGTGCCGCCGTAAGCCGCTATTCCGTTCCACGACATGACCTGTGCCGCCCGCGGGGCACCACATAACCCGATGGCCCAGGTGCAGCAGGGCGTGGAGATCATGGCCGTGGACGCCCCCAACACCAGCCTCCCCAGCAGTAATAGCGTCAGGGTCAACCAGGGTTGGGTGGGCAGGATAATGGCGAGCGCCGTCAGGGCGCCGCTCAACATCAAGCCACTGAACCCGCACACAACCGCGTATTTGGCACCCAGGCGATCGGCCACACCACCGGCCAAGGGGCGGGCCAGGAGCGTCGCCAGGTATTGCGAGCTGATAACCACGCCGGCGAAAACCGAGGTCAGGCCCAGGTCATTGAGGACATAGCCCGGCAACACCGCAAGCGGCAAGCCACTGCATATGTACGAGATAAAGTTGAAGCTGATAATGGACAGGATCAACCAATCGCTGCGGATTGCCTTGCCGTTGCTACGGATTGAAACACCGATATCGCTCATCACTCATGCCGCTCTATACCTCGTATGACATCCGCCAGTAGCTGCGGGTGTGATACGAACGGCTCGTGCGCCGTATCTATCTCAATAACCACGCCCGCGCCAGCACGTTGCGCAAAACGGCGTTGCCAGTCGACGGGCAGGATGTTGTCGCGCAGTGTGATGATGTAACTCGCCGGAATCATTCCCAGGTATCCCGCACGACTGATGGAGTCTGTCGCCACACAGAGTGGCGTCGTGTCCTGGCTCGCTTCGCTTAACAACCAACTCATGGTTTGCTCACTCAAGTCCTGACCGAACATGGCCACCGCCAGCGCTTGAGGGGTTGTGTGCGCGGGGTCCAGCGGCCAGCCGACATGTTCCGGGCTTTCGCCATGCAGCGTTGTGCCAAGTAACTCCAGAATCGATTGGCCTTCACTGGGCAATGCGCAGGCCAGGTAAACCAGCTGCGAATATAGTTGCGGAGCAGCCAGCACCATCATTGGCAGCACGACCCCCGCAATGGAATGCCCAAGCAACACGGCCTGGTTCACACCGAGTGCATGCAGGTCGTCATTAAGCTCCTTGACCACATCGTCGAGCCGCAGGGACGCAACATCTCGACCGCGCTTCTTGCCGCACCCAGGCATATCCAGAGTGATCACTCGTTTGAAACATCCGGGTTGTTGGTTTAACGCCTCCACAAAAGGCTTCCAACACCACGAGCCATGGTTGCCGCCATGCAGCAATACTAAATCAGTCATGCGCACACTCCTTGCTGCGGGCGCCGGTGGTCCCTGTTTTGATCACTTGATTGCATAGCAGCCCACGGCGACGACGTATCCATTAACCCGCTGCAGAAAAGTCCTCTTGTATTCATTCTGCCCCGTCATAGGGTTACGCCATTGATAAGTGATCTCCCCTGCTTCATGCGTGTTCATCTGCTTGAGTATGTCCTCGCCAATCGGCTTGCCGTCGGTAGAGCGCAATGACTTGAAGTCGGTGCCGATCAGCCGGGGCGAAAAGCCGTGAGCGATGAACCGCCTGGTTTTCAGGTCCACCACAAAGGCATAGAGATCATCCTGGGTGAGCTGCTTATCGTGCTGATTAATGCGCCCGACAGTGGCTTTTGCGTCGCTGGCAACTTGCGCCGAAATCTGGCGCAGCAGCTGTTGTGCCTGTTCAGGGCTGGACCGTGGCATGTAGTAACCCACGGAGATCACCCGATCTTTCACACGTTGATAGAACACGCGCTTACGCTCGACCTTACCGTGTTGCCAGTTCCACCAGCGGTATTCGGCGCTACGCACGATGCCGTCGTCTGGCTGCGAAATCGCTTGCTGGAATGCAGCCTTGAGGTCGTCGTCCAGAATGCTGACCACCGGTTTTCCGACCAGTGAAACCGAAGGCCCTCCGCTGGCAAGCATCACGCCGGAGGTATCGACAACGTAGATGTACAGCTCTCCATCGACATAGGCTCCCTGGCGACTGAACTCAGCCAGGGCGGTGTCGCCCTTGGCTTTGTATTCGGCGACAGCTTTTAACAGCAAGGCGTTGGCACGCTGGGTGTCGGCACCATAGGCATCCACTGGCGCTTGTTGAGCCATGCCGACAAGAGAGACAAGGCACAGGCCAAGAACAGTGAACGCTCGATAGAGGCTCATGGGTGTTGTTCCTCTGGTGATCTTTTTGATGGCCGAAGGTCCACCGTCAGATTGTCAATGAGCCGCGTTTTGCCGATGCGCGCCGCCACAAGAATCACAAAGTGAGTATCGGAGCTGGTCAGAGGTTTTAAATCCTGAGCATTCCTGACTTCAAAGTATTCCGGCTGAAAACCGGCGTCGCTTATACGTTGATGACATTCAATCAACAGGTGCTCAGTCACCCGCCCCTCAACCTGGATACTCGCCTCCATTTGCTTCAAACAAGCGTAAAGGACGGGGGCCACCGAACGCTCATGGTCACTCAGATAGCCGTTGCGCGACGATAATGCCAAGCCGTCCGCGGCCCGGATCGTCGGTGCACCGACAACGTCAGTCACCATATTCAGATCCCTGACCATGGAGCGGACGACTGCCAGCTGCTGATAGTCCTTTTCCCCGAAAACAGCCACGTCTGGCTGAACAATGTTCAGCAGCTTGACGACGACAGTGGCCATGCCATCAAAGTGACCAGGACGTGCCGCAGCGCAAAGACCTTCAGACACGTTCGGCACACTGATGATGGCCTGATTGAGCATTCCATCTGGATAGATCTGTTCGACAGCAGGGGCAAACAGCGCATCACACCCGGCGTTGACCAGTCTTTCGCGATCGGCGTCGGGGGTCCGAGGATAGTTGGCCAGATCCTCATTCGCCCCGAACTGGAGTGGATTGACGAAGATGCTGGCGACCACAAAATCGGCTCGCTGCTTTGCGCAATGAATCAGGGCGATATGACCGTCATGCAGGTTGCCCATTGTCGGCACCAGCGCGACTTTCTTGTTTTCACCTCGTGCACGGGCCACGAGCGCACGAAGCGCGCTAACCGTATCGACTGTCAGCACCGCTTCACGCCTCTTGGACCAATTGAGCTTCGATTGCTTCAAGCAAACGAGGATCATCAGCCGCGATGTCTGGAGCGAAACGGGCAACGACCGTGCCCTGCCGATCAATCAGAAACTTTTCGAAATTCCAGAGTACGTCCGTTGTGTTGTCTGACTTGATGCCATAACCCGTCAAGCGCTCTCGGAAAGGACCTTCACCCGTGGACTCGGGCTGTGCAGCAGTCAGCTCGGCGTAGAGAGGATGCTGGTCCGCGCCGACAACCGAGATTTTCGAGAACAACGGAAAGTGAATGTCATAGTTCACTGAACAGAACTCAACGATTTCCACATCGCTACCCGGTTCTTGCTCCTTGAAGTTGTTGGCGGGGAAACCCAGTATTTCCAGGCCTTGGGATTTTTTGTCTTGGTACAGTTTTTCCAAGCCCTCGTATTGCGGGGTCAGCCCGCATTTTGAAGCGACATTGACCACCAACAGGACCTTGCCCCGATAGTCGCCAAGGGTGCGGACGCTTCCATCGATCTGCTTCAGCGAAATGTCGTAAAGGGAATTACTCATCTGTTTGCCTCATGCAAATGTGCTTCAAAGGGTACGGCCGATAATTTCTTTCATGATTTCAGAGGTGCCGCCATAGATGCGCGCGACCCGGGCGTCAACCCAGGCGCGGCTGATCTTGTATTCGCTCATGAAGCCGTAGCCGCCATGTAATTGCAGAAACTCATCAAGCAGCTTGCCTTGCATCTCCGAGCCCAGCAGCTTGGCCATTGCCGCGATTTCCGGCGTCAGTTCACCGCGCATCACTTTGGCCAGACAGTCGTCGACGAACACCCGCAGCATGGTGGCCTGGGCCTTGGCTTCAGCGAGTTTGAAGCGGGTGTTCTGGAAGTCGAGCACCGGTTTTCCGAAGACCTTGCGCTCCCGCGTGTAGCCGATGGTTTCTTCCAGCAGCGTGTCGATGGATTGCGCGGCACGGATCGCGATGATCAGGCGTTCCCAGGCCAATTGATGAGTCAGGTATTTGAATCCCATGCCCTCCTCACCCAATCGATTGCCGACGGGCACCCGGACTTCATCAAAAAACAATTCGGCAGTGTCTTGCCCTTTCAGGCCAATCTTTTCCAGCAGACGCCCCTTGGCGAAGCCGGCTCGGTCTTCCTCAACGCAGATCAGTGTGAGTTCCTTGGCCGCCGGATCAATCTTGGTGGCGGTGACCACCAGTCCGGCATTGCCGCCGTTGGTGATAAAGGTCTTCTGGCCGTTGACGATGTAGTCATCACCGTCACGCCGCGCCGAAGTGCGCATGGCACGCAGGTCGCTGCCGATACCCGGCTCGCTCATGGCGATGACGCCGATCAACTCACCACTGACCATACGTGGCAGCCATTGCTGCTTCTGCTCTTCGCTGCCATAGGCAACGATGTAAGGCGTGACGATTTCCGAGTGGGTGGTGAAACCCACGGCGGTAGCGTTGGCCCGCGCCAGCTCTTCGATCATCACCGCCGAGTGACCGAAGTCGCCTCCGGGGCCACCGTATTCTTCAGGCACCGTGGAGCATAACAAGCCGTTCTCACCGGCCTTGAGCCAGACTTCCTTGGGAACGATGCCGTTTTTTTCCCACTCATGCAGGTAGGGCACGATTTCGCGGTCGACGAAACGGCGGGCCTGATCACGGAACATGTTGTGGTCTTCTCGAAATACGCCACGCATTTTGCTTACTCCAGATCGATTCTTGTATTAGGCGATGGGTAATCAGCGGTCCTGGTAATTGGGATCGCGCTTGTCGACAAAAGCCGCCACCGCTTCATGATGGTCTTCGGTGTGATGCGCCAACGCCTGATACGCCGCCGACAATTCCAGCAGCGAATCGAGGCGCATATGTTGGCCTTCGCGCAGCAGACGCTTGCACAGGCGTAACGCATGACCCGGGTTGCTGGCGATTCGGCGCGCGAGCGCCTGCGCTTCCGATTGCAGCGTTTCGTGGGTGCAGACTTGCTCGACAAGCCCCCATTCCAGCGCCTTGGCTGCATCGATAGCGTCACCGGTAAACGCCATCAGACTGGCTTTAGGGATACCAATGATGCGCGGCAACAGCCAGGCGCCGCCGTCACCCGGAACGATGCCCAGACGCACGAAACTCTCGGCAAAGATCGCCTTGGGCGCCGCCAGCCGGATATCGCACATACAGGCAAGATCGAGGCCCGCACCGATCGCCGGGCCGTTAACCGCGGCGATCACCGGGATATCCAGCTCATAAATCGCCAGGGGAATACGCTGAATGCCGTCCCGGTAGGTATTGCGCAGTTCATACGGCGAGCCGGCGAAAATGCCGCCGCGCTCGTGCATGTCCTTGACGTTGCCACCGGCACAGAAAGCGCTGCCATTGCCGGTAAGCACCATTACCCGTACCGACATGTCACGGCGCAGTTCAGCGCAGAGATCGACAAACTCCTGGATCTGCTCGCGCGTCGTCAGGGCATTGCGCGTGTCGGGATGGTTCATGCGCACGGTGACGATGCCGCCCTCACGCTCAATCTGTAGAAACGGGCTCATACCGGATTACTCGCGAGACGGGTTAAGGGTTGTTGGCCATGGCTGGTGAGCAAGGGCCAGTATCCATCGCTGCCGCCTTGGCATATCTGAGTACCCAGGCGTTGACTCCAAAGGCTGGCCGAGCCGAATTCACTGCGCCACGCCCACAACCGACGGGTGAGCAGATGCAGCGGATATTCCTCGGTAAAGCCAATGGCGCCATGCACTGAATGGGCGATGCTTGCGCCGACGCTTGCGGCTTCTGCGGTGCTGATTTTTGCCGCGGCAATGGTCAGCGCCGCGAGCCCCGCACTGGATTCCGTGAAGGCCGCCTCGGCCGCGATGCCGGCGGCGGCAGCCTGCTCAGCGAACACTGCAAGCTGTTGTTGAATGGCCTGGAAAGAACCAATTGCCTTGCCGAACTGCTTGCGTTCACCGGCATAGTTGGCGGTCATGTCCAGTAGGGCGTGCAAAGCCCCGGCGGTCTGCGCCGCGCGCAGCATCGCGCCGCCCAGTTCCAGGACGTTGGCGTCGAGCCCGCCGGGCAACGGTGCTTGTGCCAGTACCTGGGCACTGGTGAAACCCAAATCATCGCGCGGTTCGCCTGCCACATTCAGACTCAACGTCAGTTCACTCGCCGCGATTCGCGACAGCAGCACCACATGCGCCACGCCGGTTGGGCTATTGGCGATGGCGACGACCGCTTCAACGTTGCGCCCCCAAGGGACCGAGTAGACGGTGCCGTAAACGCGCTCGCCCTCAAGTACCAGATCGGCGTTGGCGGCCACGCTGATGGCACCTGCCCTGCCCTCCAGGCCAGCCCTGCTCAGCAGCCAATTGCCGAGCAGGGCTTCACCCAAAGGTGCAGGTACTGAAAAGCGCCCAGCGGCACGGATCAGCACATACATATCGGCCCAACTGGCCTCAGCGCCGCCCAGCGCTTCGGTGACACCCGCCAGGGTGAAGCCCGACTCGTCCAGCGCAGCCCATAACTCGGCCGGCCATTCGCCGCCTTCACAGCTCATCACATAAGCCGGCGTCGCCAGATCGGCAAACAGGCGTTCAATCGTCGCTTCGAATATCTCGCGCATTATCGCAACCCCAGGCCGCGGGCAATGATGCCGCGCAGAATTTCGCGAGTGCCCCCGCGCAGTGAGAATGAGGGCGCCATCTGTGTCAGGTAGGCCAGCACGCGTGCGTGCTCGCTGCCGCCGTCCTGCCGTGGCTCGGTTTCCAGCAACAGCTGGGCTACTTCGGGAATTTCCTGCTCAAAAGCATTGCCAAGGTCTTTCACACAGGAGGCCGCCCAGGCTGGATGTTCACCCGCTGCCAACTGTGCCGTGACCGACAACGACATATTGCGCAGCGTCAGCAGCTTGGCTGACAGTCGCCCGATCTCCCGCGCTTGTAGTGCGTCAGGGGACTTGCCCACCGCGTCGATCAGTGTTTTCAACAACGCCATACAACTGAGGAAGCGTTCAGGGCCGCTGCGTTCGAAGGCCAGTTCGGCGGTCACCTGGTCCCATCCCTTCCCTTCAGTGCCGATCAAAGCGTCGGCGGGTAGCCTTACATTGTCGAAGAACACTTCGTTGAAGTGCTCGCCACCGGCCAGGTCGCGAATCGGGCGAATGGTGATGCCGGGCAGGCTCAGGTCGACGATGAATTGCGACATGCCCTCATGCCGGGCCGCTTGTTTCTCACCGGTACGCACCAGGGCAATCATGTACTGCGAATGGTGCGCGTTGGTGGTCCAGACCTTCTGGCCATTGACGAGCCAGCTATCGCCATCACGCACAGCAGTGCTTTTGATCGAAGCCAGGTCCGAGCCGGAATTGGGCTCGCTCATGCCAATGCAGAAGTAACTTTCACCCCGGCAAATGGCTGGAAGAAAGTGCTGTTTTTGTTGCTCGGTACCGAAGCGATTGATCAGCGGCCCACTTTGCCGGTCGGCGATCCAGTGAGCCGATACCGGCGCACCGGCGGCCAGCAATTCTTCAATGATCACGTAGCGTGCAAAAGGACCCGCCTCGCCACCGCCGTAGGCTTTGGGCAAGGCCATGCCCACCCAGCCCCGCGCGCCGAGCTTCTTGCTGAATTCAGCGTCGAAGCCCATCCAGGACTGTGCACTCAAGGTCGGTGGGTAATCGGCCAGTGTGTCGAGAATGAACGCCCGCACTTCGGTGCGAAGCGCTTCCGCCTCGGGAGGAATATTACTGTAGGAAAATTGACTGATGGCCATATGCGCTCTCTAACGCTGAACACAGGCGCAATCGCTTCGAACGAAGCGACCACAGATCGGCAACCGCTCCACAGTCGCCGTTGGCCGGCGACTGTAGGAACAGCGGCAACTTACAACGCGGTTTGCGCGTCAGCCTCGGCAAACATCGCATTGATGTCGCCGGAGGTGACCGGCTTGTTGTCGTGACGACCATGATCGGCACCACCCAAGCCCAGTGCTGGCTCGGTGCTGACGTGCGTGGCCTGAGCCCGCAGCGCGCCGACCGTGCAGTTTTCCCGACCGTGGATAGCGAACGGATCGAAGGAAAACTCACGCATTGCGTTCAAGTGAGTGACTTTGTCGATCATCTCTTTAGGCAGGTGCTGCAACCCTTCCCAAGCGGTTTCCGGCGAGTTCGGCCAGGTGCAGTCGGAGTGCGGGTAATCGCTTTCCCACGTAACCATCTCGGCGTTCAGATAATCGAGGTTCTTCAGGCCGAAATTATCTTCAATGAAGCAGGTGATGAAGTGCTTGTTGAAGATGTCGCTGGGCATCTTCCCGTCGAAGTTGGAATTGGTCCACGCGTTATGGTGACGGTGGGTGAAGTCAGCACGCTCCAGCAAATAAGGAATCCAGCCGATGCCGCCTTCGGAAAGCGCCATGCGCAGGTCCGGGAATTTCTTCCACATCGGCGCCCAGATCCAGTCTGCGGCGGAGTTGGCGATGGAAATCGGCATGGAGGTGATCCAAGCGTCGATAGGCGACAAATCCGAAGCGTGTTGAGCTTTCACGCCGGTACCGATATGGCAGCAGATCACCACCTTGTTATCGCTGCAGGCTTTCCACAGCGGGTCCCAGTAATCGCTATGGATCGACGGGTAGCCATGAATAGCCGGGTTGTCCGACAGCGAAAGCGCGTGCACACCTTGTCTGGCCAGACGTTCGACTTCGGCAGCCGCGGCTTTCATGTCCCACCACGGCACGATCATCAGCGGAATGAAACGGCCTGGCGCAGCGTTGCACCAATCGTGCAAATGCCAGTCGTTGTAGGCCTGGATGGCCGCCATCGCCACGTCTCGGTCAGCGTGTACCTGGAAACGCTGTCCGGCAAAACCCGGAAAGGTGGGGAAGCACAATGAACCGAGTACGCCGTTGGCGTTCATGTCGTCGACGCGGTCCTTGATGTTCCAGGTGCCACGGCGCATTTGCTCGTAGCCCAGCGGCTCCATGCCGTATTCCTCTTTTGGTCGACCGACCACGGAATTGAGGCCCATGTAGCCAGTGGCCTGTTCCTCGAAGACCCACACATCACGATCACCCTTTTTGACCACATGCGGCTCACGACCCTTGAAGCGGGCGGGCATGTGGCGAGCAAAAGCATTCGGCGGCTCGATCGCGTGGTCATCGACGCTGACAAGAATCAGATCTTCAACTTTCATTGTTTTCCCCTTCGCATTCGGGCTTGTTGTTGTGCCTGAATCATAGTGCACATCTCTATTTAATTAAACACATTTTTTGAATCTGTTCATATTAAATCGAGTGCGCATCTCCATCAGTCCCACAGCACGTGCAAATAGTGCGGACCGCGCAGCTGTGCGCCGACGATCTGCGGCCCGGGTTTGTCAGGGTCGAGACGGATGTTGGGCATCAGGTCGAGGATCGCATTCAGTGCGCAGTTGATCTCGGTTTTGGCCACGAATTGACCGATACACATGTGTGGGCCAAAGCCGAAGCCAAACGAAGGTTTGGGCTTGCGGTCGATGTCGAATTTATCGGCGTTTTCGAATGCATCTTCGTCGCGATTGGCCGAGGTCACGATGCATTGCACCATTGCCCCTTTGGGGATGGCTACACCGCGGATCTCCAGGTCCTTGGCGGCCTGACGCACCTTGAAGGTGGCCACAGGCTCGAAGCGCACCGCCTCGTCGATGGCCTTGTTTACAAGGCTACGGTCATTACGCACCCGCTCCAGCACCTCCGGATTTTGCAGCAGCAACGACATCAAGGTACCGAAGGTGCGAGTCGTGGTTTCGCTGGCAGCCGGGAGCAGTGAGCGTACAAAGGTGGCGATTTCATGATCGTCCAGCGACCGTCCTTGATACTCCGCGTTGATCAGCCGGCTGATCAGGTCATCGCCCGATGCGCCCTCGGCGCGACGCTCGGACACCACCACTTTCACCACATCGTACAGAGCCTGAGCGGCCTGCATGGCCGCGCCGCGGGCCGCGGCGGCTTTTTCCGGATCGACTTGCGGGCCCGCCAGGATGGCCAGCGCCCAGGCCGCGTACTGCTCGATCTGCTCGGGACGATCCTCGGGAAAGCCGATCAACGCGTAAATCACCCGGATCGGAAAATACAGGGCAAAGTCCATCAGATCGGCACCCTTGGCCGGGACCATCGGCTTGAGATACTCCTCGCGAATCACCCGATCGATCTTAGTTTCTTTCCAGCGATTCACCGTCTCGGGCATGAATACCGGTTGCAGCAGATTACGGATGTTCTTGTGAGCATCCCCGTCCATTGCAGTGAGGATCAAGCCATCGAAAAACGCACCCAGCCCCTCGGCGATAAAACCGCTGGTAAAGGTGCCGGCGTCACGCATGACCGCCATGACATCGTCGTATTTGAACAGTGTGAAGGTTGGCCGGCTGGCATCCAGGCCGGCAATCGACGGCACGCCCAGACTTGCCATGAAGTTGCCTTGCAGCACGGGCGAATTGGCGCGCATATCGCGGTAAGTCGCGTGCAGGTCGATATCGCTGGTACCGCGATAATTACTGGCTACGTCGGTGAAAGCCTTCGTCAGATCGTTCTGCACCGGTGTGGACATGATCGTCTCCGCTATTTTTGTCATTATTTTTTGTCAGGTAGCTGCTTAAGGCCATACCTTCTGGCTGATAATAGGCCTGACTAGATCGGTATTGGACACTTATTAATAATTCGATCAACTATTTGTGCTGCGAGACGTGTCAATAGGCCTGCTGCACCAGTGTCATGCGGCCACCCGCCAACATCAGGGCGCAGTACAGCCCCAGCTCTGCCACCTGGGCGTCAGAGAAAAACTCCCCGAGTCGCAAGAAATGCGTGTCGTCGATCTCCAGGTAATCGCTGGCAAACAACTCGGCATAACGCAACGCGGCACGTTCGGCTGGCGTGAAGGACTCGCTGTCCGTCGCCATGCACGCAATATCCTCTTCAGTAACTGAGTCGGACTTGCGCGCCAGTTGGCAGGCCTGGCAAGTGGTGATGCTGGCGATTTTCAGCCGCACCAACTCGCGTAAACGCTCATCGAGCAGGCTGTCGCTGTGCAGGCTCTCCATCAAACCCAGCCAGGCCAGGGCTACCTTGGGTCGGTGAGCCCAGACCTGCACCGGCGTCGTTGAACTGAGCATGCGACTGCGCCGGCCCCGCTCCACCGCGTCTTGCAACGCAGCCGGCATGGCATCCAGTGGGATCAGCGGTAGGCGCGCCATCTCAATCGAGCCGTTCGATAATGGTCGCCGTGCCCATGCCGCCGGCGCAGCAAATGGCTTGCAGGCCAAAACGCCCGCCGCGGCGCTCAAGCTCGTTCAACAAGGTGGTCATCAAGCGTGCACCACTGGCGCCCAATGGATGACCGAGGGCAATAGCGCCACCGTTGACGTTCAACTTGTCGTGCGACACACCGGTCTCCTGCATCCAGGCTAGCGGCACCGAGGCAAACGCTTCATTGACCTCGAACAAGTCGATGTCGTTGATGTTCAGCCCGGCCTGGCTCAACACCTTTTGGGTGGCAGCAATCGGCCCGGTGAGCATTAACGTCGGATCGGACCCGACGGTTGTGAACGCCACAATCCGCGCTCGAGCCCTGAGCCCGAGTTTTTTCGCGGTTTCGGCACTCATCAACAGCAATGCCGCTGCTCCGTCGGAGATCTGTGACGAGTTGCCAGCGGTGATTCGACCGGTGTCCGGACGAAAACTGGTTTTTAGCGTCGACAGTTTTTCCCGCGATGTATCACGGCGAATGGTTTCGTCCTCGCGCAACACAGCAACTGGCTCCGTCAGCACTTGCTCTCGTAGCTCCTCGACCGCAACCGGCACTATTTCATTATCGAAATAACCAGCATCGGACGCCGCGGCAGCACGCTGATGGCTGGCAAAAGCGAAATCATCCAGCGCATCGCGACTGAGCGCCCATTTGTCGGCGATACGTTCAGCAGCCTCGCCCTGACTGGTCAGTTCATAGCGTTGCACTGCCATCCAGCCAAACGCTTCGCCGTGAATTTCACGGTTACTGCCCATGGGCACGCGGCTCATGTTTTCCGCACCACCTGCCACCACGATATCAGCGGATCCAGCCGCGATGGCGCCAACGGCCAAATGCACGGCCACTTCGCCCGACCCACATTTACGGTCGATGGTCAGGCCCGGCACGGTGACCGGCCAACCGGCACCGAGCAAGGCTGTACGGGCGATGTTGGCGGACTGCTCGCCAATTTGCGTGACATTGCCAAATATCACATCGTCGACCAACGTCGGCGACACATCGACCCGTTCCAGCAACCGGCTGAGCACCAGCGACCCGAGGTGATCGGCGCGCACGCCGGCCAGGCTGCCGCGGAACTTGCCGATTGGCGTGCGTACCGCATCAACTATGACGATGTCTTTCATAACGCACTCGCCTTGAGCCCTGAACCTGGTACTTGTTTACCGTCTTCGTAGCGGTAAACCCCCTGCCCTGACTTTCGCCCCAGTCGCCCGGCAGCGACCATTTTGATGATCAGCGGGCACGGCCTGAATTTCTCACCCAGGGTCTGATGCAGATAACGCAGAACAGACAGCCGCGTATCCCAACCAGTCAGGTCACCCAGCTCCAATGGGCCCATCGGATGGTTAAAGCCCAGGCGCAGAGCCGTGTCGATGTCTTCAGCGGTCGCGGTGCCTTCCTGCAGCATCCACATTGCCTCGTTGCCCAACAGCGCAGACATGCGACTGGTGGTCAATCCTGGTGACTCATTGACGATGATCGAGGTTTTGCCAATCTGCTCGCACAAGGTACGCGTGCGCGCCACGACCTCATCACTGGTAGCCAGCCCCCGCACGAGCTCCACCAGTTTCATTTTGTGCACCGGATTGAAGAAGTGCATGCCGATCACGCGATCTGCACACTCCACTGACGCCGCAATTTCGGTCACGCTCAGGGCCGACGTATTGGTCGCTATAATCGCGTCCGGTGCCAGCAGTGGCGCCGCTTGCGCGAGCACCGCCTTCTTCACTGCCAACTGCTCTGAGACTGTTTCAACCAGCCAATTGGCGCCACTCGCCGCTTCAGTCAAGTCGCTGCAGGTCAGTAGATTGGCCAACGATTGCCGGGCTTTTTCTTCGCTGACTTTGCCCAGGCGCACGCCATCGGCGAGGATTTTTTCGATGCTCGCCCTGGCGTTTGTCAGGGAGGCGGCATTGGTATCGACCAACAAGGTACTGAAACCGGAGCTGGCGAACGCATGCGCAATACCGGTGCCCATCAGACCCGCACCGACGACGACTACTTTTTCTTTATTGGCGTTCATGTTTGGCTCTCGATTAGGCGCGGTTCTTTTTACTGACCACATTGCGCAACGTGCCAATGCCTTCGACGCTGGCTTCGACCACATCGCCTTCCTTGAGGAACAGACCGGTGCCCATCCCCACTCCCGCCGGCGATCCCGTGAACAACACATCGCCACAGGCAAAACTCGAGCGCTGCTGGACAAAGCGGATCAGATGATCAACACCCCAGGTCATTTCGCCGGTGGAGCCGTCCTGGCGCGTCTCACCATTTACTTTCAAGGTCAGGCGCAGCGTTGGTGACCCTTGCGCAAATTCATCCTTCGTGACGATCCAGGGACCAAGTCCAGTAGTCCGATCCTGGCTTTTGGCCGCGAACAGATCCATGCCGATGCCCGCCGGCCCACTACGCTGCAGATCGCGCGCGCTGACGTCATTGCCGACGGTGTAACCGAGCACGCAGGCAAGCGGGTTTTCCAGGTCAATCTCGTCAGTACCGATGACCGCCACCAATTCAACTTCGTGATCGAGCTCCTCAGTCAACGGTGGAAAGCGGATCGGGTCATTGGCGCCAATCAGCGCGCCATAAGCCTTGAGAAAGGCGACTGGCTGGGACGGCGCACTCAATCCAAACTCCACCAGATGCTTGGCGTAATTAGCGCCAGCCACGACCACCCGGTTGACGGGTTCTATCGGCGGCAACAGGCGCACTTTGGAAAGGGGGAGCGCTGGCCCGGCGAATCGCAACGAACTGATGCCGCGTCCGGCAGTCACGCCGGGCGCCCAATCTTTGAAATTGCCGGAAATTGGCGTCACCTGGTCCTGGGCCTCATCCACGACAGCCCAAAAAACGCCGGTAGCAAAATACTCACATCGTGCCAGCTTCATCAGGCACCTACCTTGCCCAACTTGGCAGGATCGATGTGCAGCAAGCGGCATGCGTTTTCATAGCGAATCTTGCGCAAGTCGGCGTCGGACAACTTCAGGCCATGGGTCAGGTCGTGACGCACGGCATCGCTACCGCCGAAGTTGCTGCCGTACAGCACATGGTCTGCACCGATGATATCGACCAACGCCTGGCGCATCGGTACTTCATGCAGCTCAACGTCGAAGTAGAAGTTTTTCATGTACTCGAGCAGCGGCTTTTTGTTGTATTTGACGTCGAGGTTCTCGTTGGTCTTGGCCAGACGACCGAGCTGGTACGGGACATAGCCGCCGCCATGGGTGATGTACACCTTAAGGTCAGGGAAGCGATCCAGTACGCCGCCGCAAATCAGGTTCCAGAAACAACGGCTTTCGTCGTACTGCATGCCAACGATGGCGGTGGTTTCGTAACGGTCGTCGTTGGCGTTCTTGCCCCAGGTGACCGACTGGTTGTAGCCGTGAATAAACATCGGCAGATCCAGATCACAGAGGGTTTTCCACACCACGTCGAGTTCCGGCGAATCGAACTCCAGGCCGCCGAAGTTGGCGCCGCCAGCGACCAGACCTTTAGCGCCCAGTACGGTGCAGGCGTAGCGCAATTCAGCCGCCGCCGCTTCTGGCGCATTCAAAGGCACGTGAGCCCAGAACATCAAGCGATCAGGAGCTGCGGAGCAGTATTCAGCCAATGTCTCGTTGACGGTACGGGCGAAAGGCACGGCGAATTCGGCTTCGGTCCAGTACATGTAGCAGTGGGACGGTACGGACACGACCTGCAGGTTTTGTCCCGCCGCATCCATGCCAGCCAAGCGCACTTTCGGATCAGCCCAGCGCGCAAAATACTCTTCAAGCTTGGGCCCCTTGCCGGAGCGCACGGCAGCCTTACGCTCTGGCGACCCAAGACCGAGAATCCAGTCACCGACACGCAGCTTGATATCGCCATCGGCGTGCTGCTCAAAGAACGGCCCCCAGTGAGGGTGCTGGTTGTAATAGCCAGGGTGCGGTGCGTGGGCGTGAAGATCGATAAGCATGTCTAGGTACCTCGAAGTTGGCACTTTTTGTTGGTTATTTGTGCGGTGCCTTCACGTGGCCTGGATCAAATTGCCGCGAAAAGGGGAAGCCGACGGCTCACTGCCAAGACCAGAGCTTAAGATTAAATTGAGCAGAAATCAAAATACTGTTCAATTTATTTTATTTGCGCGCGGAGAGGCCTGACCCAGAGCCCTCGACTCGCGTCGAAAAATGCTTAGAGGGGTCCAAAACTTCGAGTCAGCCTCGAAAAAGAGTGGAATGCAGGAGGGGAAAAATTAGCGTACGGAAACGCAAAGCCCCCGATAAACGGGGGCTTTTGTTTGCGCGATGGGTAGTTCTTTAAGGTCAGCGGCGGGTGCGCGAGGTAGAACCCATGATCAGCGCGCCCAGGAGTTTTTTCACCCGGACCGGGAACAATCGACGCCCCGCGGCTTCTGGCACGAGGATTTCGCTCAACACGTAACGAATGATCATTTCGCAGATCAGCTCACGGTCAAGACGCACCCCGAGGCGTTCGTCCCAGTCGTCGAAAACGATGCCCAGGCCATCCTGAAAGCGCACGATCGAATCGTGGAAAATCCGTCGGAAGAAGCCCAGCGCGTAGTCGGGTGCAACCACCAGAAGACGCCGAGCCCGACTTTGCTCCAGGTAGTTGTCGAGATAGGCAAACAGCGCATTCAAGCGCGCTTCAGGATCACTGATGTGACCGAGTTCCTGGGACAGCGAGCTGTGAAAGCTTTCGCGCTTGTGGCGTGAAAAGGTGTCCAGCAAGTCCTCTTGCGAAGCGAAATAGCGATAAAAGGTGCCACGGGAAACGCCCGCTACCTGGCACACATCCAGGATCGAAATACGATCCGCGCCAGACATCAGCACGACTTCCTCAGTGGCTTTAAGGATGTTGGCAATGGTTTCTTCCGAACGGCGATTCGGCTTGACTTTGGTTCCTGCCACTGAGTTGGCAGCAGCACGTCGCTCGACGGGTTTAGCCGGGCTCGCCCCTGCTTCAGGTGGCGCATTTTTTTTGGGTTTGCTAGCCGGCGCTGGCGCCTCTGCTTTCTTGGGTGCGGCTTTTGGCATGGCGTGACAGGCTCATGAAGAGTAAAGATTGTGCAACGTTAGCACAGGATCTGTGCATAAATAACACTATATGTTCAACTTATTGCTAAAGACATTTAAGACGTTTGTATTTAGAATCAGATTCTCTCTTCAAAATAAAATCAGGCAACCCGACCGCTTACGGATGCCTAAAGGAGAAAACTGATGGGTAGCAGTGGAAATCCAGACACCTGGGCAGTGGGAGAACGAGACACTGTCATTGACGCGTTAGATCGCGCGGTAGCAAGGCATCCAGACAAAATATTGCTGGATTTCAGCGGTGAGTTATACACATATGCTCAGGTTGACTCACTTTCCACCAAGATGGCCAACGCACTTGCCACCCTGGGCGTCAAGGCCGGTGAAACCGTGCTGACGATGCTGGATAACAATATCGATGCCGTCACCACCTGGCTGGCCATCAACAAGCTCTGCGCCGTGAGTGTGCCGATCAACACCGCGCTCAAGGGCGAGTTCCTCCGCCATCAGATCGCCGATACCGGCACCTCGGTGGTAATTTGCGAAGCAGCCTACCTGCCACGCATCACCCCGCTCGCCTCACAACTGCAGGACGTCCACCACATTCTTCACCGTGGCACCCTCGAAGCAGTTCCTGATTGCCCGATTCGTATTGCGCCACTGGATGAATGGCGTGGCCATGACGCCACCCCACTCGTCAATAAACCGCAACCTTCAGACCTCGCCTGCCTGATTTACACCTCGGGTACAACGGGCCCTTCCAAGGGCTGCATGATCAGCTACAACTTCATGTGCAATCTGGCGCGCCTGCAACTACGTGCCGGTCCGGCCAGTGCCGACGACGTCACCATCACGCCGCTGCCGCTGTTTCACATGAATGCGCTGTGTGTATCCATCATTGCCAGCATTCTGGTGGGCGCGCGCGCCGCCATTCTTGCGCGGTTCTCGGTCTCGAATTTCTGGCCGGAAGTGGAGCGCTCGGGCGCGACCATTGCCTCGATCCTGGGTGGCATGGGCGGCCTCCTCGCCCAGGCGCCAGATAACGAAGCGATGTTGCGCTGCGTCGGGCAGATCCATACCGCCCGTGGCAACCCTTATACCGAAGAAACCAAAAAGATCTGGCGCGAGCGCTTCGGCACCAAGCTGGTAGGCGGCAACGGCTATGGCCTGACCGAAGCCTGCGTTATCACTTCGCTGGCTGCCGGGGAATACGCCGCGCCCGGCTCGTCGGGTAAACGTATTGCAGATTTTGACGTTAGGATCGTCGACGACCTCGATCAGGAAGTACCGCCCAACTCCCCTGGCGAAATCGTGGTGCGCCCGCTCCGTCCCGACATCATGTTCCAGGGCTACTGGCGTCGTCCGGAGGATACCCAGAAGCTGATGCGCAACATGTGGTTCCACACCGGCGACGTTGGCAAATTCGATGATGATGGCTTCTTCTACTTTGTCGACCGCAAGAAGGACTACATGCGTCGCAGGGGGGAGAACATTTCCAGCTTTGAAATGGAAGCAGCCTTTGCTTCTCACCCGGCACTGGCCGAAGTGGCGGTGCATGCCGTGCCTTCTGATAAAGGCGAGGATGATGTGAAGGTGACTGCCGTACTGCATGAAGGCGTGACGCTAGACCCGGAGCAGCTGTTCCATTGGGCCACCGACTCGGTGCCCTACTATGCCTTGCCGCGCTACATCGAGTTTCGCAGCAGCTTGCCGAAAAACCCGCAGGGGCGGGTGTTGAAGTATCTGCTGCGCGATGAAGGTAAAACCGCCGCCACCTGGGATCTGGAAACCACATCGATCGTGGTGTCCAAAAAGTAACGGTCCTGCCCGGTATGTCTCGTCGATCCAACGTCGAAAGCCCGCTTTGAAGCGGGCTTTCGCGTCTCTTGGGCCTGGAGCCTTCTTTGCAGGAGCGAGCTTGCTCGCTCCTGCATCAACCGGGGTAATCAATACTCGCGCACGGGAATGCCTTTGGGGCGGGAGTTGTAACCGGGTAAGTGCAGGCCACCATCGACGTGAATGGTCTCGCCAGTGATAAAGCGCGACATCTCCGAAGCGAGGAATACCACCACCGGCCCGATATCAGCTTCAGGCTCGCCACAGCGCCCCAACGGACGCATCGAAGCGGACATTTCGGCAAACCCCGGGTTCTCTGCAGCGAGTTTGTGAAAGGTCGCACCCATCGCAGTCGGTGCGATGGCATTGGTTCGAATGTTGAACCGCCCCCATTCAGAAGCCGCGCTACGAGTCAGCCCCACGATCGCTGCCTTTGCCGTGTTGTAGTCGCCGTGCAACCAGGCGCCGATCTCGATATCGATGGAATAGAAGTTGATAATCTTGCCGCCGCCTCTCGCTTTCATGTGGGGCAGTGCGGCTTTCATCGCCCACCAGGCCGCCCACACTGTAGAACCGAGGGTTTTCTCCAGCATCGCGTCGGTTTTTTCTTCCAGAAGGACATTGGGTGTTGGCGCAAAGGCGTTGTTAACCAATATGTCCAGACCACCGAACTGATCAACGGCCAATTGCACGGCAGCTTCGATATCGGCCTTGCTGCACACGTCGGTCTTGATGAACACCGCTTGGGCACCCAGCGCTTTGAGTTCGGCGACTATGGCCTCGCCACTGGTGACATCCAGCTCGGCGACCACCACAGCAGCGCCCTCTTTGGCAAAGTTCAGCGCGATACCGCGGCCTATTCCGCCACCTGCACCGGTAATCAACGCGACCTGTTCGTTTAGCAGTGCCATAGCCACTCCATTTCTTGTTTTTTAGTGAACATTTTTGGTTATAGTGTTCAAATATAGCTGATTTCGTCAGCCTGAACAGCATTGAAGCAAGGATATTGAGGATGAGTGTATTTCGTCGCCGCGTAGACATCATTGCTCATCCCGGCAATGGCACGGGCGAAGTCCGAGCCGCGCTGGAAGACGACTTCCACCACTTCCGTGTCTGGGTCTGCCACCATCAAGGTGAAGTCACCGCCATTGGCGGCGAAGCGCTTCGCTACCCTTATTCCTTGTGCCCTCAGGCTTGCGATCAATTACAGCACCTGGTGGGCATGAAACTGGACCGGATAGCCCACTCGGTCACCCGTCAGACCGATGCCAGTCATCAATGCACCCATCTGCTGGACCTCGCGGGCCTCGCTGTCGCGGCGGCCGCTCGAGGCCCCCACCAGCGCCGTTATGACATCAACGTCGGCCAGCGTATTGCCAATCACACTCGCGCTACGTTGCTGTGCGACGGCGTTGAAAAGCTGAGCTGGGAAGTCGATGGCACCCTGATCGAAAGACCAGCCCCCTACTGCGGCATCAACCTTCGCGAAGGTATGGCACGCTGGGCACTGAGCACCCTCAATGAAGAAGCCGCCGAAGCGGCTCTTTTGCTTCGCCGCTGCACCCTGATTTCGATGGGGCGTGCGTACAACCTCGACGCCCAGATTCACGCCGCTACCAGCGCCCTCTGCTACAGCCAGCAACCCGAACGTGCGGAGCAGGCACTGCGCATGAAAGGCTCGACTCTGGATTTCAGCCACGAGCAGCTCAAGTTGTGCGCAGAGGATCAGCAATGGCTGAGACAACAGCAATAGCCGCTTCGCTCTTGCGTCAAGAACAGAGCGGCCAATGCCTTCAAGGTACGGCGATCCGGGTTCAAACCAGACCGCCGGTACGAACTAGAGGAAGACGGCCAGATTGGGTGTTCCAAGCACCGCCTGGTCAATGATGACTTCGCGCCGCGCCAACTTGAATCCCACTTCACTCAGGCGCAGCACATCACGCCGTTCGCCACTGATAATGTCGACGTGGTGGTCCTTGAACCGGCTACGGGTCAGCAGCAGGTAACTGGTCACCACAAACTCATCGCTCTTGTCGGTTTCTTCGACAAACACGTTGGTCACCAGACGTCGGGTACGCGAAGGAGGATCTTCCGCCCAGGCACTTTTGCCGGACAGGCGCAGGATTCGGCCCATGATCGAGCGGTAGTCATCGTGGTAATGCTGAACGCTGCGCACGATGGTGGTTTTCAACTCGGCGGCCAAGCGCGTCTGGCGTAGCGGCACTGTGTACACCAGGTCGGTGTCCAGGCGTTCGGCCCACTCCTGCAGGCGAATCTGGTCCAGCAGCGTGGCTTCCTCGTAGAGAAAGGTCACCACATCGTTGTAAATCGGCGAGCCTACCGGTACTCGCTTGGTACCGACTGGGGAACCCGGCTGGATATCCTCCACACCGCGTTGTTGAACCTGAGCCATGAGTCATTCCCTCACTTTTATTCTTGTTAATGCGGTTTCCAGCAACTGCGGCCCCTCAGGACCGCAGTCATACCAGGCGTAACAGACGCTTTACTTGTCGTCCGATGCAGTCATCAGCTCATGCCAGTACAACCACCAGTGCCACTGGGTATCGTCCTTGGTGAAACCTTCGTTGACGATGCCCGGGCCAGGCCAGCCTTCCGGCGCCCCCGTTTCAAAGACTGCCTGGTACTTCATCGTGCTCTTGCGGCCCATCGCCCCCTTGGCAGCCAGCGTCATGTGCGGCCAGGTATCGGAGTCATCCTGCTCGACCATGCCGGACGTGCCGAACAGCTGGATGGTTTGCTTGAGCATCTTGTCGCGCAATTCCGGGGAAGCGTCTTTCTCGGCAAATACCCAGTTGACGAACTCGAGCTTGTCCGGACCTTGCGGCACGTAGGCGTGCAGGGTCATCGAGCCGACGACAGTGCCATCCGGCTGCGGAATGTAGACAAAACCGAAAAGAATGTTCGGGAACATTCCACCGACTTGCGGCGGCATGCTGGTGAGCACTTTCAACTGATCTTCGGTCAAGTTGCGTGCCAGCTGTTCGACCATGTCGGCGGTCATGCCGGCAGGCGGCAATGCTTCGAGCTTCTGCTGCACACTCAACTCTGCCGGATCGAGGCCGGTCAGGCGCTTGATCTTGCGCGCCAGGTCGATGCAGCGCAGGGCATGGCCATGGGGCGAGCTGATTTCAACTCCGATCATTTCCGGGCTGAGGTCGGCTGTTTCACCCTCGCCTTTCTTGGCGTAATTGCCCACTTCGCCCAGCCAACGGTGCAAGGTCAGTGTGTGGAAACCGTCAGCCGCCGATTGCTCGCCAGCCGTTTTCCAGTTGGCGTTAACGATAAAGCGCTGCGGTGGGCCGAGTACTTCCATGCCCTTGTCGGAGCGGCAGAACAGCATGTCGTAATACCACTTGGCATCGCCGAGGAATTCGTCAAACGACGGCCCATCGATATTCCAGGTCGCAAAGACCAGACCGCCGTACAGCGTGACCCGTGCCTTTTTCAGGCCCAGTTCTTCTTTTGGCAGCATCTTGCCGTGCATGCACTCACGCTCGACGGGTGAGCCGACAAAGTCGCCATTCGGGCGGAAGGCCCAGCCGTGGTAGATGCATTTATGAATTTGCGTGTTGCCACAATCGGCGGTGCTGATGCGCATGCCGCGGTGCGGGCACACATTGAGGTTTACAAACACCTCGCCCTCTTTACCACGGGCAACAATGACCGAGTCGGAGCCCAGGTCGCGGACCATGAAGTCCCCGGAATTGGGGATCTCCGACTCGTGACCCAGGAGTACCCAGATCTTGCCGAAGATTTTTTCCATCTCCAGCTCGTAGATTTCGCGGTCAGACAACACGCGCATTTGTACTTCACGGCTAGAGGGATAGATGAGGTCAGAGACCTTGGTTCCATCAGACAATACGGGGCTTGTTCTTGTTAGCATGATTGCCTCCTGATCAGAGCGTCACGACAGTAGTCGCAGCGAAATATAAGACACTTTCTCTATTTATGTACATAGAATTCACTTTGTACTTGTAAGTGAATTCTTCCGTCATTCACGTACGCGTCAATCCTTGTTCGATGCCTTGCCCGCTTGAGTGCGCAGCACACCAATGCCGTCGATCTCCAGTTCAACCACATCGCCAGGCTTCAAATAACGCAATTGCTCCAGGCCGCAGCCGTTGCCGACCGTGCCGGAGCCCAGAAACTCGCCGGGGTACAGGGTTTCCGAGCGGGACACGTGGGCAATCACGTCTTCGAAACTCCAGCGCATATCGCGGGTATTGCCGCGCCCCCACTCCTCGCCATTGACCCGGGCGACCATGTTCAGGTCATAGGGATCACCCAGCTCATCGGCTGTCACCAGACAGGGGCCCATGATATTGGCGGTATCAAAATCCTTGCTCTTGGCCGGGCCGAGCATGCCGGGCATTTCCAGGGCCTGGGCGTCGCGGGCACTCATGTCGTTGAAGATGGTGTAGCCGACGATATGCGCCCGGGCGGCTTCACGGCTGATGTCCTTGCCGCGCTTACCGATGTAGCAACCGAACTCCAGTTCGAAATCCATCGCCCGGCTGTAGCTCGGCCATTGAAATTCATCGTCGATGCCAATCACCGCGAAACGGTTGCCCTTGTAGTAAATAGGCTGCTTGTTGAAAGTCTCGATGACCCGATCGTCAGCGCGGGTGTTCATCGCTTTCAGCGTGGCTTCCGGGTCTTCGGTACGCAGCGCACGGGCACGACGGGCCGCCGCGAAGCTCTGGCGCAGATGCAATTCGAAGCAGGAACAGTCGCGCATTTGTGGAGGCGGCTGGATCGGTGCACGCAGCTTCACGCTGGCACGCTCCAGCACCGCCGCCGAGGGTGCCTTAGCGACCAGTGAGCGGGCCAATTCCAGCGCCGGTTCGCCGGCCTCTACCAAAGCCAGAATGCTGCTCAACGCCACACTGTCACGACCTTCCAGCAAGCGGTAAGCGTGTTGCAGGTCGAGTACCTGCTGATCCCGATTGAGCAATGCACCCGCGCGCTCAAACCCTTCGGCGTCGGTATACGTCACCAGTCTCATACGCGACCACTCACGGGGAGCAGCGCACCGGTTACTGCTGCGGCTTCGTCGGATAAAAGAAACGCCACTACCGCCGCCAACGCCTGCGGAGTGACCCAGCGGCTGCTGTCAGCATCAGGCATGTCGGCGCGGTTGGCGGGGGTGTCAATGATGCTCGGCAGCACAGCGTTGACCGTTACACCACGATCCTTCAGTTCCTCGGCCAACGCCTCGGTCAACCGGGCCACACCGGCCTTGGAGGCGGCATAAGCCCCCATACCTGTTGCGGCTTTGACAGAGGCCAGCGCGCCAATGTTGACGATGCGCCCGGCCTTGGAATCCAGCAGGTGTGTCAACGCGGATTGAGAACTGACCACTGCGGTACGTACGTTCATCTGATAGAGGCGATCCCAGGTCAGCAGGCTGCCACCTTCGACGGTCTCCCAGGCAAACCCGCCCGCGACATTGACCAAACCGTCGATGCCACCCAAATGCCCCGCGACCTGCTCGAACGCAGCGCTGGCCGACTCGCTCGAAGTCAGGTCGACACCACCCAGGCACAGCAGGTTTTCCGTATCCAGCAAGGCAGCTGGGGCCTCGCTACGATCCAGCAACGCCACCCGGGCGCCTCGCGCCAGCAGAAATTTGCCAAGTGCGCTGCCGAGGGCACCAAACCCGCCGGTGACGACTACCCTCTTGTCCAATAGTGATTGGGACATCGCGAAATCCTCTTGTTGTTGTTTTACGGCGCGAACGGTCGATTCGCGCCTTTGTCCGGATGAATATATGACACTTTTAGAAAATATGTACAAATGATACCGTATGACTTCAAGTCAAACACTCACCTGCGGACCGCTGATGCCTAGAAAACTGCCTGCACTCAACGCCGACAACCGCGCCTTCTGGCAAGGCGGTCAACAGGGCGAACTGCTCGTTCATCGCTGCGCAGCCTGTAGCCGGTATTTCCACCCGCCCGCCCCGCTCTGCCCGCATTGCGCAAGCTTCGACGTGGCGCCGCAAGCGGTGTCCGGCAAGGGCACCGTACTTAGCTTCACCATCAACTATCAACCCTGGACCCCCGACCTGGAGGTGCCCTATGTGGTGGCGATCATCGAGCTCGTTGAGCAACCCGGCTTGCAGTTCGTGAGCAACGTGGTGGGCATGCCGGTCACGGATGTACATATCGACATGCCGGTACGGGTCAGCTTCCTCAATGTCGAGGATGTGTGGTTGCCTCTGTTCGAGAAGGATCAGTGATGTTCGATCATCGTTATGAAAAAGACGTAGCCATTACCGGTATCGGGCAATCAGAGATCGGCCGACCGTCTACCAAGTCAGCGATGCGCCTGACCCTGGACGCCTGCCTGGAAGCCATTGCGGACGCCGGCCTGCAACGTAGCGACATCGACGGCGTGGCCTGCTGGCCGGGTGATAACAACAATGGCGACCCGTTCTCACCGGTCGGTCCCAGTGCGCTGAAGAGCGCCCTTGGGCTCAACGTCAACTGGTTCGGTGGCGGTTATGAAGGGCCCGGCCCGCTTACCGGGGTCATTAACGGGGCCATGGCGATTGCGGCGGGCCTGTGCAAGCACGTACTGGTGTTTCGCACCATCACCGAAGCGTCAGCCCGTATGCTCAACAAACAGGCCGGCGCACTGACCAACAAAACCCAGGGTCGCGACAGCAGCTACGCCTGGCAGTGGTTTACCCCGTTCAATGTGCAATCGGGCATCAATCTGATGGCGTTGTATGCCCAGCGTCACTTCCATGAATACGGCACCCGACCGGAGCAGCTGGCGCAGATAGCCCTGACGTGTCGCCAGAACGCCATGCGCAACCCCAAGGCGCTGTACCGCACGCCGATGAGCATGGACGACTACATGGCATCGCGAATGATTTCAACGCCTCTGCGCATGTTCGACTGCGACGTGCATTGTGATGCGTCCACCGCCATCATCCTGTCCCGTCGTGATATCGCCCAGGACCAGCCAAATAAACCAATTCGCATCGAGGCCATGGGCGCAGCGTTGAACCAGCCCTGGTCGTGGGATCAGATCTCCCTGACCAAAATGGCCGCCTTCGATGTTGGCGAGATGATGTGGGCACGCACCGACTACACCCCGCAGGATGTTGAATCTGCGCAGTTGTATGACGGATTTTCGATCTTGACCCTGATCTGGCTTGAAGCCCTGGGCCTGTGCCCCATTGGGGAAAGTGGCGCGTTCGTCGAGGGTGGCACGCGCATCGCACTGGAGGGCAGCTTGCCCATCAATACCAATGGCGGGCAGCTGTCTGGCGGACGCACCCACGGCCTGGGTTACGTGCATGAAGCCTGCCTGCAACTGTGGGGTCGTGCCGAAGGCCGGCAAACCCGCGAACACCGCGTCAGTACGGTGGCAGCCGGAGGCGGCCCGCTGGGGGGTAGCCTGCTACTGGTTCGCGAGTAACGGCGCGCCTCAGTAGAGTACGCCGGCCACTTCGCTGCAGAACTCGATCAGCGCCTTGCCCAGTTCGGCAAGGCCCTCTTCATCCCGTTGGCCACGGAACATCACCGCTGACACGGTGAAATCGATGCTGTTGGTTGGTGAGAAGACCGGCGCCGCAATGGCAAGAATCCCCCCCGAAAAATGCCCATCGTCCATTGCCCAACCGCGCTCGGCGGCCTCTCTCACTTCTTCGCGATAGACCTCGAGCGACAGCGGCTGGGCCCAGCGAATCGTCTCGAAACTGCTCTGTACTTCCGGATCGTCGAGGTCGATCTGCGTAGCGAACAACCGGCCGCTGGCGCCCATCAGAATTGGCAGACGCTGACCTTCAGCCATGTCGATACGCACATCGGTCGGGCTCGCGGCGGAACTGACAATGACGATGCGGTCAGGGCTCATTTTGCGCCACAGGGTGATGGTCACCCGCTGGCGTGCAGCCAGGTTCTGCAACAGGGGTTTGGCCATTTGCACGCGGTGACCCTGAGTCACCAATTGTTCAACCAGGCGCGCCAGGCCCAGGCCCACGGTGTAACGCTTGGAAAGGGCACTGAAATCGACCACCTCCTCTTGCACCAGGGTGCGCAGGATGTTGAAGCAGGTACTTGGATTGATTTTCAGTTGCCGGGCGATGTCCACTGAACGTTCCGGCGTGCCCACCTGACTGAGATAGCGCAAGATGCGTATGGCGTTGGATACAGGCTTGACGAGGGTTGCGCCGGCCGATTTGCTGCTGTCGTTGACGTCAGTGAGTTCCATGCCCAATCCAGTAACTTTAGAGTGGCGCCATTCTAACCTGAGAATGATTGGCGCCGTAAAAGTTTTATCTGGGAATTACTCGAACACTTCAATCGGTTAATTTCACTGGCGGCTGATAGATCAAACGACGGGTTTGCAGATCTTCGCGACGAAAACGCTCGATGAGACGCTCTTGGGCCTGGTCGGCCTGGGTCACCCGAACCTGTTGGCGCAAGTATTCCAGCCATGACTCGACAATAAAGCGCTCGCTGTAGAGTTGCGGGTCCGCCATGTCGCGGTACAAACGCCAGTTTTGCGCACCGTTGCGCCGTCGCGCCTTGCCTACCGCGTATACGGCAGCCAGAAATTCATCGCGGTCCGGCGCCGCCACCTGGTACACAATCTCCACCGATACCGGTCCTTCGGAATGGGACACCGGACTGGCCAGCTGGAGTGTGTCGGTCAACTGCACCTCGGCAAAGTCTGCTTCCTGGCCCAGTTCCACATGGCCATTTCGGGTCAGCGCGATGCCGACCAGCAACAACAGTGTCGAGAGCAGCAAGCTCTGGCTCAATCCCAGATACTCGGCCAATGCCCCCCATATCGCACCGCCGGCCGCCATCGCGCCCATCAGGATCAACACATAGACCGATGCGACCCGTGCGCGCACCCAATTGGCGGCATAGGTTTGCACCACCGTTGAAATGGTCGCGTTGACCGCCATCCAGCCGAACCCTGCCAGCAGCAGCATTGCGCAGACCGCGTAGCGGTTGTTGGATAGCGCGGCAGTGAGGGTGGCGAGGGCAAAGGAAATGGCGCCGCAAACCAGCAGATGACGCATGCCCAATACGCGATACAACCGCGGCAAGCTCAGCGCAGCCAATACTGCACCGGCACCAAGAAACGCCATGAGCAAGCCATAACCACCAGCGTCCATACCCAATTCCTGCTTGGCCACCAGTGGCAGCAAGGCCCATAAAGCACTGGCACTCATGGTGAACACAAGAACCTGCTTCATGGCGCTGAACAGGACCGCTGAATGCCGGATATAGCGCAGGCCACTGCGCATGCCACCGGTCAGGGTTTCCGGTGGCAAGCCCACGGCAGGCGGGTTGGGCGCGATACGAAAGAGGAAGAGGAGCACCGCGAACATACACAGCGCGATCACCAGAAATACCGAGGTCGTGTTCCAGTATGCAATCAGTGCACCCGCCAACGCGGGGCCCAAAGCCCGGGTGGCATTGATGGAAATTCCGTTCAAGGACACTGCAGCCGGCACCTGGTCGCGAGGCAGTACGCCGACCATGGTCACCATCCACGCCGACATGCCCAGCGCACTGCCAGTACCGAGCACAAAGGTAAACGCCAACAAGCCCCAGGTTTCCATGTGCGCGCTGTACGCCAGCACACACAACACCAGTGCGGCGAACAGCATCATGCACTGGGTAATGATCAGCCAACTGCGACGGTCTACCCGATCGGCAATCACCCCACCGGGAAAGGCAAACAGAAATACCGGTAGGGTCACGGCGGTTTGCACCAGAGAGACCATGGCTGCCGACGTCGTCAATGTGGTCATGATCCACGCCGCGGCGACCGTCTGCATCCAGATAGCCATGTTGACCACTGCGGCTGCCAGCCATAAACCGCGGAACGCTTTGTTGCGAAACGGCGCCCACGCCGAACCCTCGCTCATCATCACTCCTCAGCGGCTACGCCAGTCAGTTTCAGGGATTACTTGTCCAGCGGCTGACCCAGTCGCCCCGCCGCACGGGCGGGGATGAGTTGGCGTGGCGCAGCGATGGTATTGCTCTGTCGACCGATACCTGCAATCTCAGCCTCGACCCGATCACCCGGCCGTAAAAAACGCCCGCTTTCCAGTCCTACGCCGTGGGTGGATCCGGTAAACACCAGGTCGCCAGGACGCAGACTGATGCGTGCATCCAGATAATTGAGCAACTCATCCAGGGGAAAAATCATCTGCCGGGTATTGTCCTGCTGGCGCAGTTCATAGTTAACGCTCAGGCGCATATCTAAAGCCGGTTGCCCCGTTACACCCAGTTCGTCCGCGGTCACGATCCATGGACCTACCGGTGTGGTGCGGTCCATGGCTTTCTGGGTCAACAGGTCCAGACGACCAATCTGCTTGCCGGCATCGCGCGCACTTATGTCATTGCCCACCGTATACCCCAGCAGGCAGTCGCTGGCATGCGGTTCATCCAGCAACGGGCGGCCCACTACGGCGACCAGTTCCACCTCGTAATCAAGCTGGGTGGTCAGCGGCGAATAATCGATCTCGTCATAGGCACCAACCAGCGCTGACTCCGGTTTCATGTACGCCAACGGGTGCGCCGGAGAATCACTGCCAAGGCGCTTGAGGTGGCTGAGGTAATTGAGGCCCACACCAAAAACCCGGCTACCGGGTTCCAATGGCGCAAGCAGGCGCGCAGCCGACAACGGCAACCATTCGCCACTCGGGTCGAGGGCGTCTGGCGCAAGATCCGCCCCTAGCCCGGCCCAGTGGGCGAAAGGAGCATTAATTCGCCGAAAGCAATCAGCTTGCGCATTCAGCAACGCCCAGAACGCTTGCCCGGCAACTTCGACCCGCGCCAGACGCATGTCAGCGCTTGGCCAAGTAGGTCGGCAGGTACTCGGCGTCGAGCACTTCTTCCGGCGTCTTGACGCTGGCGCCGAGAATTGGCCCGACCATTTCGTGGCCCCACAGGCTGAGTTTTTCTGGATTCAGCTCATAGGGATCGCCTTGCCATGGCTCGATTTCAGCAATGGTCTCGAAGGCGAACCCGGACGGATTGAAATGGTAGAACGACAGATGGGGGTCCTGGGCATGTTGGCCGAGGGTCATCATCATCGGCAGTTCACGCTGACGCACGATGTCGTAGGTCTCACCGACATCACGCACGTTGCGTACAAACAGCCCGACATGCTGCACGCCCATGCGACCCGGTCCGTGACCATAAGCGATGTCATGGCTGGTGTGATGGTTGAGTTTGGAGCGGAAGAAACCGGTTCGTCCCTTGCCCGCACCAGCGCCATACCAGCTGAAACCCATGACATTAAGCAGGAAGTCTTCCAGTTCCGGAGTGTAGTCCGGGGTGATCAGCACCACATGACCCGCACCCCGTTCGTCGGCAAGGAAACCACTGTGCGGGCGGCCCGGCTGGAACGAGCGCGGCAGCCATTTTTGCCCGTAAAACAATTCGTGCTGATACCCCACCGGGTCACGAAAACGCACTAATTCACGCACGCCACGCTTTTCGCACAGCTCAGCATCACCGCGAGTGAAGTCGACATTGGCGGCTGCCAGCTTCTTGATGCCGTCCTCGAACGCCATGCGCCCCACCGCTTCCCAACCGATGTAGACAATGCGGTCTACCTTGCCAGGATGAAAAGCGAAGCGATGCCGACGATCATCGATCTTGAAGTACAGCGAATCGGGATCACTCTCGGGGTTCTTGCCTATGCCAAAACCCATCACCTGAGGGCCGTACTCACGCCACGCTTGGAGATTGGGGGTCTCAAAGCCCATGTAACCGATACCGATGATGTCCACGTTATTCACCTTGTTATTGTTCGAGATGAAAGGGTGCCGGTAGCCCATGCCAGGGCGCCGCGCGTGCTAGATCGCGAGTAACCCGCCATCGATGACGAAGTCCGAACCGGTAATGAATGAAGCCTCATCCGAGGCGACAAAGACCGCCATTGCCACCACTTCCTCGGGTTCGCCGGGGCGATCCATCAATACGCCATCCAGCAGCATGGCGCGCATTTTGGGGTCTTCCAGAAAAGGCCGGGTGCCAGGCGTCGCGACAAATCCCGGGCTCAAACTGACCGCACGTATACCGAACGGCGCCCCTTCTACCGCCAACTGGCGAGTGAAGGACACCACAGCGCCCTTTGCAGCCGAATGCGCGGAAATGCCGGCCACTTTCGAGCCACCCCATGCAGCGGTGGACGATACATTGATGATCACTCCGCGCTGTTCGGCCAAGTGGTGCCATGCATATTTGGTGGTATAGAACAGCAGGTCGATTTCGTTGCGCATGGTGTACTGCCAATCTTCGATCGACAGCTCGCTGACCAGCCCGAAGCGTGCGGCGGAAGCGTTGTTGTACAGGATGTCGATGCGCCCGTGTTCAGCCACGGCGGCATCGATCCAGGCCTTGGCCTGTTCATGATCACCCAGGTCCACGGGTGCCGAGCCGTACAGGGTAAAACCCTCGGCCTGCATCAACGCTGCAGTCTCCTCGTGACCTTCGGCATTGAAATCGCAACCGACCACAATCGCCCCTTCACGGGCAAAACGTAGCGCCGCAGCCCTGCCCTGGCCGCCGCCTGTACCGGTTATCAGCGCGACCTTGTTTGGTAATCGACCCATTAGCACATCCTCACCTCAGTGGTTATCACGTTTGCGGCAGGCGCTCACGCCATCAAACGGCTTCGTCATCCGGGGTGATGGGCTCAAGCCAGATGGCCTCCGCGGGGCAAGCGGCTGCACCCTCACGAGCCTCCTCCTCCAACTCCGGCGGCACGCGGGCATCGTCGAGGTACACCATGCCATCGGCATCAAGCTTGTACAGGCTGGGGCAAATCGCAGCACACAAACCATAACCACAGCAGCGGCTTCGGTCGGCCACCGCTTTGAACTGCGCTTTTTCTGAACTCATTTTTTTCTCCTTTATCAGGTTCAGCTTTTGCAAATTATGAACACTTATTTATTTTATGTGCAATTAATTTTTAACGCGGATATGCTGAGGCTCATCCGCTGTCCCTGATCATTGCCTTGGCTTAAAAAAAGGGAATCGCAGCAGGATGTTGAACACGGCTGGCTTCAGAGTGATTCAACCGTGGGTGCAACGCATGAAATTCGTTTGTCCGTTAGTCAGATAGCTGCGCTGGACAAAGCCGAATTTCTGATTTTATTCTGATTAAAAAACCAGATTCTGTTCAAAGAATCTGCTGGCGGTGATTCACATCACCACTTGTAGCAGTGCTTGGCTCAACAAAACCTATAAGGAAGCCAACTCCATGCACCCGTCTAGAAACGAAGCGGCAATCGATCTGCGCGAATTCCGCCAAAGCTGGAAAATCCTGATTTTGTCGGTCGCCGGAGTGGCCATCAGCATCAACGCCGCCCTGCTCTATGGTTTCGGCACACTGGTCGTGCCGCTCGGCGATGCCTTTGGCTGGAGCAAAAGTGAGCTGCAAGCCTGCATCACCTTTCTGTTTGGCGGCGCGGTGGTGTCATTGCAGTTGGTGGGTTGGTTCAACCTGCGCTACGGCATGAAGCGCGTTACCGTTATTTCCCTGCTGTTGTTGTCACTCGGTTACCTGGCAACCACGCAGCTGACCCAATCGATCTGGTCGATGTACATCGCCTTTGCACTGCTGCCCATCGTCGGCATGGGCGCGCTGGCCGTAACCTGGACCCAGCTGATCAGTCTTTGGTTCGACAGCAATCGCGGCCTGGCGCTCGCCATTGGTCTGTCCGGGACTGGTGTCACTGCCGCCATCATTCCCCGGCTGATGGCCTGGGGCATCGAGCAATGGGACTGGCGCGCGGCCTTCGTGATTCTCGCGCTGCTCAATCTGTTGGTGCTGCTGCCGCTGATTCTGCTGTGGTTCAAACTACCCTCTGTTGCCGGTCACCGTGACGGCGGGCGTGCGCTGGAGCAATTGCCCGGCATGTCTTTTCGTGAAGGCATGGGCTCGCTGAAATTCTGGACCTGTAACCTGGCGCTCAGCCTGGTGATTTCTTCGATTGTCGGCATGGTCACCAGCACCGTACCCATGCTGCAAGCCCGAGGCCTATCCGCGGGGGACGCGGCCACCATTTTCAGCTGCTTTGGTATTTCGCTGATCTTCGGCCGCATGCTTATCGGCTATCTGCTCGATCGTCTGTGGCCGCCGATTGTGTCTGCGATCAGCCTGGTGCTGCCCGCTATCGGTTGTTTCATCTACCTGAGCCCGACCACCGAATTTGCCCCGCTCATGCTGGCGGCGGTGCTGGTTGGTTTTGGCGCCGGGGCGGAGTTCGATATTGCCGCGTTCCTGATTGCCCGCTACTTCGGCTTGCGCGAATACGGCCGCCTGTTCGGCGTGCATCAGGGCCTCAATACCGTGGCTTCGGCGCTGGCGCCGTTGCTCTTTGCGTACATGCTGGCGCGCACCGGATCGTATAACGCCATGCTGGTTTATAGCGCCGCCTGCTGCCTGATCGGTCCGCTGTTGCTACTGACCCTTGGGCGAGTGCCGCACTTCAACGTGCAAACCATTCCCAGCCAATCCTGAGCCCCCTAACAAGAATCGGAGCAGAACATGCCCACATTGACATTTATTGAACACAACGGCACCGCCCATCAAGTCAAAGGCGACATCGGCCAGTCGGTGATGCAAGCCGCGACCTTCGCCTCGGTGCCGGGTATTTCTGCCGACTGCGGTGGTGCCTGCAGTTGCGCCACCTGTCACACCTATGTCGACGAGGCCTGGCTGGGCAAGGTGCAAGCGGCGGAAGGCATGGAGAACGACATGCTCGAGTACGCTTTCGAACGTCGCGACAGCAGCCGCTTGAGCTGTCAAATGATCATCAGCGAAGACATGGACGGCATGGTTTTGCACCTGCCGTCGTCGCAATTCTGAATGCGCGTGAAGGAGTTCCCATGACCCTCGCCTCAGTCGTTATCGTCGGTGCTGGCCAGGCCGGATTTCAGGTCGCTGCCTCCCTGCGCCAGGAAGGCTTTGACGGGCGCATCACCCTGATCGGCGATGAGCCAGGCCTGCCCTACCAGCGCCCGCCATTGTCCAAAGCCTATCTGCTCGGCAAGATCCAGGCGACCAATCTGCTGTTTCGTCCTGCTGATTTCTACACCACCCAGCGCATTGAACTGCTGCATGACCAGGCGACCGCGATCGACCGCCTGAACCGACGCGTGGTGTTAGCCTCGGGTGCTGCTGTCAGTTACGACCATCTGGTACTGGCGACCGGAGCCCACAACCGCCCCCTGCCGGTTCCCGGCGCAGAGTTGCCGCAAGTGTTCGGTATCAAAACCAAAGCCGATGCCGACGCCCTGGCGCCGCTGGCGAAAGAAGCGCGCAACGTGGTGGTGATTGGAGCCGGGTTTATCGGCCTCGAGTTTGCGGCGGTGGCCGCTGCCCTAGGGGCTAATGTGCACGTACTGGAGCTGGGCGAGCGTCCCATGGCTCGTGCCGTGTCGCGGGAAATGTCGGAATTGTTTCGCCAGGCCCATGAAGCGTGGGGCGTCCATTTTGACTTCCGCCAGGGTTTAAGCCGCATCGACGGCGATAACGGCAAGGTGTGCGCGGTACAAACCGGTGACGGACGTGCACTCCCTGCTGACCTGGTGGTGTTTGGTATCGGTGTGATTCCCAATGCGCAGCTGGCGACTGAAGCCGGTCTGGACATCGAGAACGGCATCAAGGTGGACGCCAGCCTGCTGACCTCTGACCCGCAAATTTCCGCGGTAGGCGATGTCGCCAGCTTCCCGTGCCTGCAAAACAATGAGTTACACACCCGCCTCGAGTCGGTGCAGAACGCCATCGACCAGGCCCGCACAGTGGCTGCACGCTTGATGGGTAAACCGGCACCTTATAGCGCCCTGCCCTGGTTCTGGACCGATCAAGGCAACTTGAAACTGCAGATCGCCGGACTCTCGCATGGCTATGACAGTACCGTCGTGCTCGGTTCAGTCGAAGAACATCAAGCGTCTGTGCTGTGTTTCCGCAATGACCGTCTGGTGGCCGTGGAGTCCTGCAATCGCATGGGCGATCACATGGCGGCGCGCAAGATTCTTGCTCGCGCGCCCAAGCTGACGGCAGTTGAGGCCGCCACTGACGGGTTCGATCTGAAAGCTTGGGAAGCGGCCAACCGCGACTGAACGTCGTACTGATCTTTCACACCCGCTGCCGCGCCCGCCTTAAAGCTGACGCGGCATTTTTTTGCACAACGACTGGAGCGATGCAATGAACAAAGTCTGGTTTATTACCGGTGCGGCCCGAGGCTTGGGTGCTGCCATTGCCAAAGCCGCATTGGCTGATGGTGACAGCGTGGTGGTCAGCGCCCGGCGTATCGAACCGCTGGAAATTGTCTTTGCCGAGTACGGCGAACGCGTGCTGGCAGTGGCCCTGGATGTGACCGACGAAGCCCAGGCACTGGCTGCCGTAGAAACTGCCGTGGCGCGTTTTGGCCGAATCGATGTGCTGGTCAACAACGCCGGTTATGGACAACTGGCGCCGTTTGAAGACAATTTCGCCAGCGACGCCGACCAGCAGTTCGCGACCAATGTGTTCGGTGTGTTCAACGTCTGCCGCGCCGTGCTGCCTGTCATGCGTCAGCAACGCAGTGGCCGGGTGTTCAACGTGTCTTCAATGGGTGGCATGGTCGGGATGGGTGGTGCGGCGCTGTACTGCGCGTCTAAATTTGCTGTGGAAGGTTTTTCCGAATCCCTGGCCCAGGAAGTGGCGCAGTTCGGGATCAAGGTCACGCTGGTGGAGCCCGGGGTTTTCCGTACCGACTTTCTCGACCCCAGCTCCGCGGTCTTCGGTACACGCGGGTTGGAGGATTACGCTGCATTCACCGCCAAGGTCAAAGGCGCTTCGGCCGCCTACAACCATCAGCAAACCGGCAACCCGGCTAAACTGGGCGATGCGCTGGTGCTCCTGGCCAACAGCGAACATCCACCGTTGCGTTACCTGGCGGGTTCAGACGCTTATCAGCAGGTCAGCGACAAGCTCAACAGGATGCTCGCGGAAATCGAGCAATGGCAGCAGCTGTCCCATTCCACCGATGGCGTCTAGGCGACGACGCGCACAGCCTTTCTGACAAGGCTGTGCGCAACGATTACTGGTTGATGAAGTAACGTACGGACAACTTTCCTTCTTCAAACCGATACAACTCGATCGTCTCGATACCGCCTTCCTGCTCGCGAAAGGCGTTCAGGTGATGGCACGCCGCTTCATTGCCATTGACGATGCACTGGCGCACTTCAACGCGAATCTTCGGTTGCTGCTGCGCCCACATGCCTTCCAGTACCTGCCAGGCATCGGCCTGGGGCTTGCCGACGTATTCGATACTCAAGCCGTTGGCCGAGACGCTGCGGTAGTGAGCGAAAAAGCCGTCTTTGTCGCCCCGGTTCCAGCAGTCGATCTGCCCGTGCAGAAAGTGCTCGATGGTGTGTTTGTCCATGCTCATTTCACGTTCATCCTCAAGTGGGTTCAGGCATGTGGTCGTAGCTGGAGGTTTTGCTGACGGGCGAGGAATTTTGGCTCCATTCTCAACCACAGCAGAATGGTCGGGCCGACAATGGCGCAGCAGAAACAGCACACCAGCACAGCGGAATAGCTGCCGTACAGGTCATAGAGATGGCCGAACAGCATGGGTACCAGACCGGAGACAATGGTGATCAGGCACAGGTGCAGACCAAATATCCGCGCGTAGTCTTTCAAGCCGAAATAGCGCGCCATCAGGAATGCCGCCAGATCGAACTCAGCTCCGGCACTGGCGCCGATGCACAGGGTCGCCAGCACCAGCAACGGTGTGTTTTGCGCCCCGCCAAAGAGAAAGATCGCGCAGCCCAATGCGGGTAGCGCCAGGCTCACGGCGGCCACTACTGAAGGTGAATAGCGGTCCAGCAGATAACCCACCAACAAGCGCCCGCCGATGATGGAAATACCAAAGGTACTGAAGATCTGACTGGCTTGCTGCGCACTCAGGCCCTTGCTTTGCAGCATCGGCACCATGTTGGTGACCATGCCGACGGTCAACGACACCGACAATATCAATGCAACGTTAAAGCCCCAGTACATCCCTGAGCGCACTGCTTGTTTGAAGGACATGCCGGACAGCTCCGGAAGTTCCTTCTGCGTTGTCGCGTCAGGACTGGCGAGCAGCGCCGGCATGCGCAGCCACATCAATGACAAGGGCAACGTAAACAACAAAGGCATCGCCCCCAGCGCAATAAACCCGGCTTGCCAACCGTAGGCGGCAATCAGCCGCGACAACAGCGGTGGCAGAATCATCGCCATCAGCCCGGTGCCACACAGAATCACGGCCAGCGCCAAACCACGGTTACGCTCGAACCAGAGGTTGACCAGTTGCGTCCAGGTGATCGCAATGGTTCCGGCACAAATGATCGGCATGCTGAAAAACGCCAGGTACAACCAGCCGATCGAACCCTCAATCCGCGTGATCGCAAAGTAACCGACGATCTGCAGCACGATCGAAACAATCGCTACCCGGCGCAGCCCGAACCGACGGTACAGCCAGCCGACCAGTTGCGTGGAAATCGCCACACCGGCGAACAGAAAGGTGATGGAGGCCTGCAAGTCGCCCCGGCTCCAGCCGAACGCCTGTTCCAGCGGAATCACCAGGGTGCCGAAGGCGTACAGCAACGCAGCGGTAATACTGGTGCAGATGCCAAACAGGCCCAGGACAACCACGCGCCAGCCGCGCTTGAACTCGGAAAAATCATTGCCGGCGTGGGCCGTGGTGTTGCTACTGCGTGTATCCGATGTCATGACCTGACTCCCATCGCGGACGTGCGGGTTGATTAATGGCCCTTGAGGATTTCTTCGACCTTGGGCAGCGCGATCATGGTGGCGCCGCCATCCACCAGCAGCGAAGTGCCAGTGATATAGGAAGCCTCGTTGGAGGTCAGAAACAGCACGGCGTTGGCAATGTCGGCGGACTCGCCCAGACGCCCTACCGGGAAATGTGCAGCGAGTTTATGCGGCAGTTCATTGCCCAGGGTTTCGAGCATGTGATCAGTGCCGATCAGTCCGGGCTCGACGACGTTGACCAGAATATTCATGGCACCGAATTCCACCGCCAGGCCGCGGGCGAAGGCATTCATGAAGGCTTTGCTGGAACCATAGGCAATCAGGCGAGGGGTGTATTTGCGGTTGGCTTCGCCGGACGAGATGAAAATCAGCCGGCCTTTGTCGGCTGCTTTCGACAGATAAGGTGCGCAGTCCTTGGCCAACCAGAACAACGATTGAATATTGCTGCGAACGATGTGATCAAACGTATCATCGGCCATTTCGGCGATCAGCCCGTGACTGGTATCGGCAGCGCAATGCACCACGATGTCCAGGCCACCAAAGTGCTCTACACCATCTTGCACCATTGACTTGATCGCCTCGCGGTCGGCGATGTCGCCACCGACCAGGCAGGCTTGCGCGCCCAGGGCCTTGATCTGTGCGATCGTTTCTTCACCGTATCGAGCGGTGCGTGCCGACACCACCACCTTGGCGCCTTCTCGGGCATAGGCCAGGGCAATGGCGCGACCCATGCCTCGACCTGCACCGGTGACCAGCACGACTTTGTCGCGGAATTTCATCGTGATTCCTCATTGTTGTTATTGGTGGAGGCTACTGATACAACGCGTACGCTCCCCTGTAGGAGCTGCCGAAGGCTGCGATCTTTTGATCTTGCCTTCAAAAGTCAAAGTCAAAAGATCGCAGCCTTCGGCAGCTCCTACAGGGGTAAAGGTTTCGGTCAACTGTTTACAGGTCTTTGCCTGGCACATTGCGGGCCGAGCCATTACGCCGGTCCGATTCACCCCAGCCCAGCCAGTGTGAAGGCTCACGGGTATCGCCAACCCGACGCCAACGGCCTTCCTGCTGCGCAGTGATCGGGAAGCCACCGACGAAGTCGATCATCTCGCCCTTCTCATCAGGCAAAAACTCCCACTCTTCCTTGCCTTCCAGCACGATTTTCGCGGATTTGAGGAAGTAGCTTCCGTCCTTGTGTTCGGTGTTTCCTTCGATATCGGTGGTGACCCGAACCTCGCCTTTTTCATTGTTGAAAATGGCGTAGCCCAAGTGGTCGTGACCGACCATGAAAGAGCCGGTATCCCAGGTGCCATCTTTATAAACGGTGACGAAGGACCACCAGATCACATGCTTGTTGTTGTTCACCACCAAGTCTTTCTTGAAGTGAATGGCGCCGCCTTCGGCCATGTAGAACTGGTCCAGCGCCATGGCGCCTTTCACCGGACGCCCCTCGCAGACACCGGCGATATCCCACAACTGCGAAACATAAAAGGTGCCCCATTCCACGCCTGGCAGGTACCACTGCAAACCTGGGCCAAGCAGTCGGCCTTCGAGGTGAAACAGGCCTTCTTCCTTCCAGGTCAGGCGTTCGCTGCTGGCGGTGATCTCCCAAGAGTTGCCGGGTTCGCCCGGGTGGCTGGCCCAACGTGCGACATCGCCTTCCAGGCTGTGTACCGGCAGTGGTGTCAGCGCCTGGCGGGCCATTTTTTCGTGGTCCATGCGCAGGTTGACGTTATCGACGTGATTGTTCAGGTAGAAGAACTTGGTTGGGTTGGGGGTGCCATTGGGCGCCATCAGCGACCGTACGAATGAGTAAATGTTGCCTTGCTCATCGCGCACAGAACCGAACGGCGAACTTTTGCTCAGGTGCAGGCCGAAGAAGCCGCGTTCGGCTGACATCGAAGCGCCGGTGACCTTGTGCGGCCCAACCAGTTGTTGAAAGCCGAAATCACCGCGTTCTGGAATGGTTTTAAACGTTCTCATGATGCCCTCTGTTGTTTTTGTTGAGGCAGGGAAACGGGATTACAGCGTGATTCAGTCCCAGATCACCGGGAGCGTGGACACGCCTCGCAATTGCGCTCCGCCGATCTGCGGGACGGGTTGGCTCGGGTCGAGTCGCAAGTTGGGAAAGAGGTCGAGGATGGCGTTGACAGCGCAGCTGATTTCCACTTTGGCGACGAACTGACCGATACACATGTGCGGGCCGAAGCCAAAACCAAAGGAGGGTTTTGGCTTGCGATCAATGTCGAATACCTCAGGGTTTTCAAACGCATCTTCGTCGCGGTTGGCGGACACCACCATGCACTGGACGAACGAACCCTTGGGGATTTTCACGCCGTGAAATTCCACTTCCCGGGCGGTTTCGCGCACCTTGAAAGTGGCCACGGGTTCAAAGCGCGTGGTTTCGTCCATCAGCTTGCCGATCAATGAGCGGTCGGCCTTGACGCGTTCCAGCAAGCCGGGCGTGGTCAAGAGCAAAGTCATTACCGAGCCAAACATGCGCGTGGTGGTTTCGCCCGCGGCTGGCAAAAGCGAGCGAGTGAAGGTGATCACCTCGTGGTCATCCAGCGTGCGCCCTTCGTACTCCGCGCGCAGCAAACGCCCGACCACATCATCGCCCTGGCTGCCCTCGGCACGACGTTGCACCACCACCTCGGCAAGCGCGTCGTACAGACCTTTGACAGCGATGCCGGCCTGACGTCGCGCTTCAACCATTTTGCTCGGGTCAATCTGGTTGCCGCCGACAATGGCCAAGGCCCACGCGGCGTATTGCTTGTACTTGGAGGGCTCATCCGAGGGGAAGCCCATCAAAGCGTACATGACGCGAATCGGCAGCTCGAGGCCGAACTTCATCAAGTCGGCCTTCTTTGCCGGCAACATCGGCTGGATGTACTCCTCGCGAATCACTTGATCGATCTGCGGGCGCCACTTGTTCACGGTCTCCGGCATAAAGGCCGGTTGCAGCAAGGCGCGCACCTTACGGTGCTCGTCACCGTCCATGGCAAGAATGATCAAACCATCGAAAAACGCGCCAAGACCTTCGGCAATAAAACCGCTGGTATAGGTCGCACCATCGCGCAGGACAGTCATTACATCCTGGTATTTGAACAAGGCGAAGGTCGGGCGAGTGCCCTGCTGGGTGCCGGCATTCGTCGGCACGCCAAACTGGGTGATGAAGTCGCCTTCATAGATGGGCGATTTCAGCCGTTGCTCGCGGCACACCGCGTGAATATCCAGGTCGGTGCCCCGATACATTTCCGACACAGCGGAGTATGCGGTTGCCAGGTCCAGTGCTGCGCTTTCGTTGCTCATCAGGAGCTCCTGTCTTGTTTTTATTCTTCTTGCACACCAAGATTGTCCGGCTGCCGACCCATGGTATGTGGTTGTGTCTGCGCCGGTAGTCCGCTTCGTTTGACTTGGGGTCAAACGAAGGCCCCCGGGGAAATGCTTCAAGGTGTGAATAACCTGGCCAAAACTGGCATGAGGAGGACGAGGTGGCGGTAAAGGCAGGAGAAGGTGGCGAACAGGGCAAACGCAATACGATGAATCGCCTGCTCGCGGCAGCGCGCGTGGAGTTCGCCAGAAAAGGCCTGGCCGGTGCGCGCGTGGAAGAAATTGCCCGGGAAGCCGGCGTTACCAAACAGCTGGTCTACCACTACTACAACTCCAAGGAAGGCCTGTTTGTAGCGGTACTGGATGAGTCTTCGGACAACATCATGTCCGAGCTGGTCAACCTCAATGTCGAAGAGCTTTCACCGCCAGTGGCGATGCGCGCCGTGCTCAATCATTTTTTTGACCAGTACCGTCTGGACCCCTTCCTCGGCAGCCTGGCGCTGGAAGGCATTCGCTACCATGACACCCACGAAACACCTCGCAACCATTTTCTGGAAATGGCACCGAAGCTGATCGCCAAGCTCGACGCGATTTTGTTGCGGGGTGCGGCCAGTGGTGATTTTCGCGCAGACATCAACCCGCGCCTGTTGTTGGCCAGCGCTTCGCTGGTGACTACTGGCTGGTTCACCAACCGCTATTCGATGTCGGCACTTGCCGGGCTGGATACGGACTCGGAGCAAGGCATGGCCACCTGGCGTCAGTACTCGGCGGATTTTGTGCTGGCGAGTATTTCGCTGGGCGCAGAAAAAAACGTCGACGGCGTTTAAGCACCGTTCACACACTCTCGCCCAATGAGCTTTCCCTGTGGAAGCAGGCTTGTTCCCACAGGGGGGGGTTGCTTAGGGGCTTGGAATCAGCGACCCGCTTCAGTCAGCCTTTTTACGCAAATACTTGCTCACCCGCTTGGCCGCCAACCGCCCGGCCATGCCGTTTACCCCACCGCCCGGATGAATGCCGGCACTCCCTAAATACAGTCCCGCCACCGGCAAGGTATCGCCTCCCAAACCGTACGCCGGGCGCATGGTGCTCGAGCGCATCGAGGTGGTGTCGATATGCACCACGCAGCCATTCACCGTGTTCAAGCGCGCAGTAAAATCCGGAGCAGCCTCGATATGTCGGCCAATCACCTGCCCCTCGATCCCATCGATGTAGTCATACAGCTGTTCCTGCACCTGGTCGGCCACCCGCTCACGCAGCGCGTCCCAACCTTCATTGGGATTCACCGGCATCACCGGCGGATAGATGTACAACACATCCTGCCCGGTTGGCGCTTGTGAAGGGTCGGCCGCACTGGGTGCGGCCACGGTGATATAGGGCAACTTCGGTACTTCACCACGGGCGCAGGCGGCGAAGTTTTCCAGCACGGCTTCTTCGGTGCCGATCAGCATGACGGTTTTACGCAAATCCACGCCATCGCCGCGAATGGCAGCAAAACGCGGCAAAGAAATCTGCCCACGCAGGGCAACATCCACCTTCAATGGTCCCGACCCTCTGCCGTTAGCAGGTGCCATGGCGATACGGGTCAGCAGGTGTTGAGGGATTTCACCACGGGTAACCATGTCCAACGCCGGCTTGGGGTGGCAGCCGGCAATGACCGCACGTGCGGTGAACTGACGACCATCAGCCAGTTTCACGCCTTTGATCAGACCGTCCCTGGCAACGATTTCACTGACGCTGGCCGACACCAGCACTTGCCCGCCCAGCTCTTCCAGTCGAGTCTGCATGGCATTGCTCAACTGCTGCATGCCACCCAATACCCGGCCCACGCCAAAACGATGAAGGAAACCGAGCAAGGCGTAATAGATGCCACCGCCATCGGCGCTGATATCCCCTGCCAGCCCAGTGAGTGCACACATCGCGGAAATGGTCACCGGATGCTCGAAGCGCTCACGTGCCGCCTGCAACGCGGAGCCTGTCATCAGCGCCATCAGCTCGGGTTTCAGCGCTTTGTGTTTGATGGCGGTGCCAAGCATTTTCAGCTTCACGCCGAGGTTTGTTTTGGCCGGGTCGACACGCATCATCGGCAGCGCGATATCGAGGAACATGTCGATGACTTTCATGAACTGCAGAAACGCCTCGGCATCCTTGCTGCTGAACCGGCGGATCTCGGCGGCGGTTTTCTCGCGATCGCGCCAGAAGATCAGAGATTGGCCATCCGGATGCAAGTACACATACCCCGGCGCAAGCTCTATCGATTTGAAACCGTGTCGATCAAGTCCCAGCTCCGCTGGCACATGGGAATGCACGCGCATCGACATCATGTCCAGGGCACAGGGATGAACCAGATGCTGCGGCGCTTCGGGTATCAGGTAACCCGAGGAGGCCATCCCGCCGACCTTGTCCAATGCCTCCAGAACCAGCACCTTCTTGCCTTCCAGGCCCAGGTAGCAGCCAGCCGAAAGGCCATTGGTGCCACCGCCGACGATGATCACATCAAAATCCGTAGTGCTCGCATTTTGGTTCTGGTTCATCAATTAATTCCAAGTCGAGTTCAACCACAGCGGCGCGCGGCGGCTATGGCGGCAAAGATCAGCCGCGGCGCACCGCACGGGATGCGCCGGGCAAGGGTTACATGCCGGTGCGGCCCATCTGCGCAAACAGCGCGCGCATCGCCACCAGGGAGGGGGTGTGGCTGCTGAAACCACCATCAGCGACCAGCGTGGTGCCCGTGACAAATGAGGATTCGTCACTGGCCAGGAACGCCACCACATCGGCAATCTGCCGAGGCGTGCCCAGCTCGGCAGTGCAGTGGTTGTCGCGCAGGATGTCGAGCAAGGGTTCAGGCATGGCGTGTTCCGAAGGCGCCAGGCCGATCTGCACGGCGTTGCCGCGAATGCCTTGTTTGCCGTATTGCGAGGCGACCATGCGCGGCAGCATCATCAGCCCCGCCTTGGAGGTGGCGTAGCCGGTCAGGGACATATCGCCCTGCATGCCCAGACCCGAGGTGGCGAAGATAATCGAGCCCTTGCCGTTCTCCAGCATGACCGGAATCACATGCTTGGTGCACAGCACCGCGCCACGCAGGTTGACGGCGATGGCGCGGTCCCAGGCCTGCATGTCGAGGTTGACGAAATCGCGGTCTAGCTGACGTTGCTCGGCGTTCAGGATCGCCGCGTTGTTGTGCAGAATGTCGATACGGCCGAAATGCTGTTTAACCTGAGCAACCATCGCGCGCACGGCGTCTTCCGAGGAGACGTCGGTGGCGATCGCCAAGGCTTGATGCCCCTCGGCGAGGAGTGACTGGGCCACAGCTGTGGCCCCCTCGAAATTGATATCGACCACCGCAATACTTGCACCATGCGACGCCAGCACCCGTGCGCACTCAGCGCCCAGGCCGCCACCGGAGCCGGTAATAATGGCCACTCGTCCTGCCAGTTTTCCTGTGCTCATGCTCTGTTCCTTATTGTTTTGAGTGGCGCTTTACTCGCCGGTAAATCGCGGTTCGCGCCGTTCACTGAACGCCTGGGCCGCCTCGCGGGCATCCTTGGTCGGGGCCAGCAAGGCGAACAGATCAAGCTCCAGGTCCAGGCCACGTTTGAGGTCCATGTCCAGCGCCGCCCGTGCTGCCTGTTTGACAAACGCCGACGCGGTGGGTGGTTTGACGGCGATGCGCTGAGCAAAGGCCCGTACTTCGTCCAGCAGGCTGGCGTTGTCGCTGGCCAGGCGGCTGACCAGACCAATGCGCTGCGCTTGTTCGGCGCCCACCCGGTCACCGGTGAGCAACATGTCCAATGCCTGACCCGGCGCCACCACTCGGGACAGTCGTTGCGTACCGCCGCCGCCGGGAATCAGCCCCAGGCCGGTTTCCGGCAGGGCGAACACGGCATCGGGCGCGGCGAAGCGGATGTCACACGCCAGCACCAGTTCCAACCCACCGCCCATGCAATAACCATGAATGGCAGCGATCACCGGTTTGCTGATGCCATCCAGCGCTTCGATCCAGCGCACCTGTTCCATGCGCTGCCGCACTTGCAGGCTCGATTCCGGGCCACGACGCTCCTTGATATCAGCACCCGCACAAAAGCCTCGCTCACCTTCCCCGCGAATCACGATCACGCGAATGTCCGGGTCTTGCTGCAACAGCGCCAGTGCTTGCGGCACGCCCTGACGAATATCGTCGTTGATGGCGTTGATCTGCCGGGGCCGGGTCAGTACCACCCAACCCACCATGGCATCACGCTCAAGGCGCACCGCATCGTTGATCAAAACGGGAGACTGCGGTTCTTGCGCTGTGCTCATACAGGGCACTCCTCGAACTCGAAGACCTGGCCATTGAGTTCTTGTGGGTCGATCTTGATCAACGCACGGCCGCCGACGGCCTCGGAGGATTCGATCCACTGGAACCGCGTGCCGCGTGACCGCAGATCCTCGGCCTTGGCAGCCAGATCGTTGACACCGATGCGGATGTAGTACGGACCCGGCCCCCAGTTATTGACGTAGTGGCCGGCGTCGGTGTTCCAGTAGGTCGCCTCGAGGACATCGAGGGTGGCACTGTTCGGCACGGTGAAACCCATACGCGCACGGCGGTAACCTTCGCTGCCGATGCTCTCGACCGGCCCGCTCGGTTCCCAATCGAGGTTGGTCGAGACCTTACGCAGGGTTTCATCGAGGTCGCGTACCAGGAAGCCACGGGCGGTGACGCGGACCATGTCGCCGGGCTTGAGATCACGCGGCTGCATCGGTGGCAACTGATACGTTTCCGGCGGCATCTGCAAAGGCTCGGTCGGCATGATCTCAATGCACAAACCGCCATCCACCGTGGGCTGGTAATACGGTTGCTCGGGAGTGGCACCCAGCCATAAGCGGTCGAAGGGCATTTCCGGGGTGCGCTGCGCCATGCGGAAAGGCAAGCGACGACGCATCAGTTTGTCTACCAGCGCGTCGAACTTGTCCCCGTGCAGGGCCAGCACGATGGAGTGCGTGATCATCGGCCGATGATGCCCCTGGAAATCCTTCAGGCTTTCCAGAAAGTCATGGAACAACGGATCACCGGGGTTCGGCCGATCCAGGTGCCACTGCGGTTCGATGCGCGTAGGCGACACCGCGAGGGATTTGTGTACCCGCAGGAAATGCGCAATATACGGGTGATTATCGAACGCCTGGCGCCAGCGTTCGTGTTTGTAGATGCCGAGCTTGTCGACCAACATTTCCGTCATGCCGTCCGGGTCCGGAACCATCATGTCGGCACTCATCAATAACTCGAACATTGTTCTCTCCTTGCAGTTGCCAGCCAGGTCTGTGCCCGGCTATTAGTCAGCGGACACGCCGGGGTAAGGCGAGCTCGGTCAATTGGGGTGCAGGTGCGCTGGCCGCGGGTTTGCGCGGTTCCTGTTGGGCGCGCGCGTCCTCCAGATCGAGGGTCACGCCGGCCTTGGAGTTGCCTTTCGGGTTGAGCAGGTAATGCGAGAGGGCCGGGATCAGCACCAGCGCACCGAGCATGTTCCACAGGAACATGAAGGTCAGCAGAATGCCCATGTCCGCCTGGAACTTGATCGGCGACCAGGCCCAGGTAATCACCCCGGCGGCCATGGTCAGGCCAACGAGCGCCACGACCCGACCGGTGAAATCCAGCGAGCGGCGATACGCAACCGCCAGGCTTCCACCGCGTTCCTGCACCGCCAGTTGCACACTGAGCAGATACAGCGCGTAGTCCACGCCGACACCGACACCCACGGCGATTACCGGCAAGGTGGCTACTTTCAGGCCGATCCCCAACCAGACCATCAGCGCCTTGCAGATGATCGTAGTCATCAGCAAAGGAATCAGCGCCACCAGGGTTGCGCGCCAACTGCGGAAGGTCAGCAGGCAGAGCAAGGCCGTAGCGCCATACACGGCCAGGTACATGGTGATGATGCCCTTCTCTACCTCAATGTTAGTGGCGGCCTCGATCCCGGCATTACCCGCAGCCAGGAGGAATTCCACAGGCTGCTCGGCGCCAGCGGGTGTGTTGTTTTCCTTGGCGAACTCTTCAGAAACTTTCAACACCCGGCTCAGTGTGTCGGCTTTGTGATCAGCCAGGTAGGCGATCAATGGAGTGACCGAGCACTGCTGGTTGGTGATGCCCGGTGCAGAAATCATCGCGGCATCCACCGCCGAGTTGGTGATCGCCTGGTCGCGGCTGATGCTCAACCATTTCGGGCTGCCTTCAGCCATGCCGGAGCTGATCATGCGCACGGTTTCGGCCAGCGACTGGGTGGTTTGTACACCAGGCGTCTGGCGCAGGCGCCAGGCCAGTTTGTCCATGCTTTGCAGCGACTGGTACAGACGGCAGCTGTCTTCGTTGGTCTTCATGATGACCACGAACTGGTCACTGGAAAGTCCGTAGTGGCTGGTGATGTAGGCGTTATCGCGGTTATAGCGCGAATCCGCACGCAACTCCGGTGCACCGGGATCCAGATCACCGACCTTGAGGTGCATCATCACCACGCTGCCAATCAGCGTCACCACCAGCGATACGGCAATCACCGCCGTGGCCATCGGCCGTTCGGTGAAGCGATCCAGGCCGCTCCACAGACGCCCGAGAAAACCGCGGTTTTCTGCGCCGGCCTGATCTTTGGCGATGGCGATACGCGCGGCTTTCTTACTGACGCCCAGGTACGACAACGCCACCGGAATCAGCAGCAACTTGGTGAAAATCAGCACGGCGACACCAATGCTGGTGGTCAGTGCCAGGTCGCGAATCACCGGAATATCAATGATCACCAGCACGGCAAAACCAACGATATTGGTCAGGAGCGCAGTCAAGCCAGTGAGAAACAAGCGGCGGAAGGTATAGCGCGCAGCAATGTATTTATGGGTGCCACGGCCAATGTCCTGAAGAATGCCGTTCATTTTTTGCGTGCCGTGGGAGATCCCGATGGCAAAAATCAGGAACGGCACCAGGATGGAGTAAGGGTCCAGTTCGTAGCCGAGGAGTTGCATCAAACCCAGCAACCACACCACCCCCGCCACTGCCACGCTCACCAGCAGCAAGGTACTGCGCAGGCAGCGTGTATAGAAATAGACGAACAACCCGGCGATCAGTACCGATGCGCCAAAGAACAGCATGACCGAATACAGGCCGTCGATCAGGTCGCCCACCAGCTTGCTGAAACCCACAATGTGGATGCCCACTTTGTCACTTTCCAGCGAGCGAATCTGCGCTTCCAGTTGCTTGGAAAAATCACCGTAATCCAGGGGTTGTCCGGTCTGCGGATTGGTATCGAGCAGCGGCGCGACAATCATGCTCGACCGGCCGTCGTTCGCCACCAGGTTGCCAATGATCCCGGAACGCATAATGTTGCGGCGCAAGGCCGTGATCGATTTGTCACTGCCGTCGTAATCCGATGGCATGACCGCACCGCCATCAATGCCCTCCTCCGTCACTTCTTTCCAGCGAACGATGGGCATCCACAGCGATTTCATCCAGGAGCGGTCGATGCCTGGAATCAGGTACAGGGTGTCGTTGACCTTTTGCAGCGCCAGCAGATAGTCGGCGTCGTAGATATCACCGGATTTGTTTTCCACCACGACGCGAATGCTGTTGCCCAGGCCTGGCAACTGGTTTTTATACGCCAGGTAATTCTTGATGTAAGGGCTGGAGCTGGGAATCATTTTTTCGAAGCTGGCATTGACTTGCAGCCGTGTAGCGAAGAAGCCCAGCACCACAGTGGCGAGCAAGCAGGCAACGACGACCACCATGCGATGACGGAATATGACCCGTTCAAACCAGCCACCGGAGTTTTTGTCAAAGTCCTCCAGGTTGGCAATCACTGGCATCCCGCTGTTGAATTTTTGCTCGACCATTTTTTCTTTCTCGTAGGGGAATCGTGCCGGGGGCTTTAGTTGGCCTGGGCGATATCGATGACCTTGGCGCCGCTGAAGCGCGTGACAAGCAGGCTCCCAGCCTGTTTGGTGGCACTGGCTGCATACACCTCGCCTACCCGCGCATCTGCCAGCGGGGTGACCTGCAAACTCTGCCGGTCAACGCTGACCAGTTGCCCACCCTGGCTCACGACGATCAAGGCATCACCCTGCTCGACAATGCTGACCAGGCTGCTATTGAGATTGGTTGCCACAGGCTGCCATTGCTGGCCGTCATCACGGCTGGCAAACAGGTTGCCGCGCAGCCCGTACGCCAGCAGCAGACCGTCGAAGGCGCGGACGCCGAAGTAAGTGCCGGTGTAGGGCGTATCGATTTTCACGAAACGTTGTTGCGGACCATCCAGACGCAGCAGCAAACCCTGCTCCCCGCCGATGTAAAAAGTGCCCGCTTGTTCCGCCAGTCCATACAGGTGCATGCGCCGATCGTTATCACTGCGCTCGGTCCACGGCTGCCAGTTCTGGCCGTCATCCGTGCTGTGCAACAACATGCCGAAGGCACCCACGGCAAATCCGTTGCCGTGCTCATCGAACATCACATCGAGAAAGGGTGCGGCCAACACGTCCGGCGTCGCCGAGGTACTGGCGGCCATAGCCACTTCCTTAAGCATCTGGGCTGCGGCTTCATCACCTTGTTCGGCCCGTGGGCCGTAGTAAGCGTTGAGCAAGGTCAACAAGCGGCGCCCGTCGAGCTGCACTTGCCAGCTTTGACCGCCATCGGTGGTGTGCATGACCACCGCATCGTGACCGACGATCCAGCCATGACGCTCGTCGCGAAACCGCACTTGCACAAGATCGCTGGACACCGGGCTATCGACCTGTTGCCAGGTGCGGCCCTCATCGATGGAGCGCTGGATCAACCCGTGCAGGCCGACGCCAATCATCGCGTCGCCCGCTGTGGCGACCGACAGCAAGGGTGCGGGCAGGTGTTCATCGATCCGCTGCGCCGGCACGTCGAGCGAATCGGCCGACAACGCGACGGCGCTGTAGGCAGGCGTCGTCAGCAATGAGCTCGCGCCGACCGCAAACGCGACTGCCAGGAGCAGACGCGAAGTGCAGAGAAGAAAAGAAGCAGGGCAAGGGCTAGTCATTATTTTTATTCCTTAACCATCCCGCGTGGCAAACACACCTGTTCTGCCTGCCCGGCTTGATGCGCAAACCGGCAGGCAGGACAGGCGAAATCACATCAGCGCTGGGTGACCCGAGCCACAATGGCTTCAGGATTCATGTCACGCTCGGAGAGTGGTTTGTCGATGAACTTGTAGCCGCCCTTCAAACCATCGTTGAGCAACGCGTACATGCCTTTGTTGAAGTCATACACGACGTTTTTCACGTTATAGGGAATGTTTTTGTCGTAGAGCTGGACGCCGCTGAGGAAGATCGAGCGATACAACGCGCCGCTCTTGTCCCAGGCGTCATACAGGCCGACGCCGAAAGTATCTTCATCCAGGTAGTAGGTGCGTTTGCTGTAGACATGGCGCATACCCGGCTTCAACGTGGCTTCCACGACCCACACCCGATGCAGCTCCCAACGCTCGTTCGCCGGGTTGGCGTGGTGCGGCATGAACTGGTCTTCCTGCTTGCCGACGCCGAAGTAGAATTTGTAGGCGTTGTACGGGATGTACATTTCCTTGCGACCGACCAGCTTGTAGTCAAAGCGGTCCTGGCTCCCGGAAAACATTTGCAGTTCGTCGAACAGCGTCACGCCACCCTGGCTGGCAACGGGTGTATCAAAGGCAAATTCCGGTGCGAGTTTTACCCGGCGCTGGCCTGGGGAATAACTGAACGAACGACGGGCCTTCGCCAATGGATCGAGGAAGTCAGTGAGCACCACCACTTCACCGGAGCGCCGCGCCGGATAGTCGTTGCGCGAGAACACTCGTGCGTACATCAGTGGATCGCGATCCGCCTGAGTCACCTGGTAGTACGGGGTTTCTTCGAATGTCGCCTGTTCAGCGGTCTTGGTGATCGAGCCGTTGGCGTCGACTACCCAGCTGTTGGACGAAGTCGTGGTCGAGTAGCCGGTGCCGATTTTGTAGCGCACCTGCTGGTTCCACATCACTTCATTGCCGGTCTTCGGAATCGGGAACGGCAGGCCGCCACGGCAAGATGGATCAACGGCCAGGCCATCTTTCTGGATCGCGCAGCTGCTGGCGTTTCGCACGGTGGCATCGAGTACCGCTTTGGGATAGGCAGTCGTGCGATGGCTTGGGTAAATGTCGATGTAGTAAGTCGGGTATTTCTTGATCAGGGTTTTCTGCCCCTCACTGAGCTTGTCCGCATACTTGTCGACGTTTTTGGCGTCAATGCGAAACAGTGGCTTTTCATCTTTGAACGGATCAACCCAAAACCCGCTGTCGGGCTTGAAACCCGCCGGAGCGGTGGTAAGGCCGCCCTCGTAAGCGGGGATCGTGCCATCGGCGTTACCGGCCTGAATCGCTCCGAACTGCGTCAGGCTCTTACCCAGGTCCGAGGCGTCGCCAGCAGCGGCGGCTGTGAGGCTACAGGTCGCAAAACTCATCAGGACGGCAGTTAATGCAAGTGGACGTTTCATGAACACGTTCTCCGATTCTTGTTTGATTTATCAGAAGGAGGTCTTGAAGGTAAAAGCCAGCCAGCCGCGGTCTTCACCGCCTACGTTGCCGTTACCGGCGACGGTGCCATTGGCCAGGTTCTTCGGTTGGGCCGCTGTGTCGGCATAACGCAGGCCGAACTCATACAGCTGGGCATAAGTGAGTTTGACGCCGACGGAGTAAGCCAGCGCGCCTTCGCTGCCGCCACCGGCTGTTGGTGCGTTGCCATGCAGGCCGTAGTTGACGGTGAGAGGTACATCCATGTCCCAGGAGGGGAAGATCGAGATGTATTGCGGAGTGTAGTTGACCGCGACCGCATAATAATCTTTCGAGGAGCAGCCATCCGACTCGCTGCCGGACCCGGCGATACCTGGCGTTCTGGCATTGGTACAAGCGGCTTTTCCGACACCTTTATAGAGCTCTTCGTGTTCAGTCACGCGATCCAGGTGGCTGTAGGCGAACTCACCCACTAGGGTCGCGTTGTTCGAAATGAAGTTACGCGGCACGCCGTAAACGGCGTTGGCAATAAAGTGAATGGTGTCGCCGCGCGGGCCTTCGTCGTCCAGCGCGCTGACGCCAGTGGCATTCAAGGCACCGTTCATGCGGTAGGACAGTTCAGAGCCGACCGCAACCGTGTTGAAAACCCGAGCAAAACTGACGCCTGCCAGCTTCACGCCACGCGGGTAAACAACCCGGTACGAACCCAGCGCTGCCTTGACCTGTGGGGCCAGCCAAGGCTGGTAGTCGTCGAACTGGCGATAGTAGGCGCCGAACGTCGATTCGACATCTTCAACGTTGAGTTTGGCCATCACGCCCCAGTTTTTGCCATCGCGACCGAAGCGCGAATCCTGACGCTGCAACGTCGCTCCGTTAGGCGCTACCGGCAGTTGGTCCGGACCTTCGAACAAAGGGTCGGCCGCGCCGAAATAGGTACCCCCATAAGGAATGCGCGTGGGCTCCCATTCGTAGAAGTATTGACCGGCAACCGAAAGGTGATCAGTGACCTGGGCCTTGGCCGAGATCTGCCCCACCGGCAGAAACACTTCCTTGGTTTCGATACCCGGGCTGGTCGAGGCTTTCACGCCATCGCTGGGGGCCTGGGAGTAGGACACGGCGTGAGCGCCGAACAACAGGCTTTCACCCCAATAGTTGGTGTGACGACCGACTTTCACGTTGACCGGTGTGTCGCCGATGTTGAAGTTGCGCCAGACAAAGGCATCGAGAATCTCTCCCGACGGGCCGTTCATGTAGCGCTTCACTTCGTCGCTGTAACGATTGTTGTGATAGCTGGTGGCGTAGCCGGGAACGTTACTTTTCACATCGTGATCGTTATAGGCCTGGTCAAACCAGCCGGCACCACTGAGGCGTCCACCCCACTCGTTGAGGTAGGAAAAGTCGAGTTCGCTCAACACATCGAGACGATTTGTAACAATGTCGCCTTTATCGAACTTGCCGTCGGACTCGTCGAAGTTCGGCGTGTTCATGATGCGACTGTCCTGACTGTCAGTCCGCATGCCCAGGTTGTAGCGGACCGTGTTGTCCCAACGCAGGCGATAATCAGGGTTCGGCAGATCGAAAGAGAGCGCCATGACGCCTTGAGAGCCGCCAACCATCATCAGCGTAAGCGCACCTTGAGCCAGTACCAGCCGACTCTGCTTGGTCTTATGATTCATACACACTACCTTTTATTGTTATTTTCAGTCGCTATGTGCGTTCAAACGGTCGCTCCAGCGATATGCGCTACCCCACAATATCGTTGAATGTCTCGCCTGGACAGTCCGCTGAAGAGGTCTGGCACGCATCCAGACCCACTTTCCTCCTCAGTTGAAAGTCACCGTAACGGATCACAAAATAAAATTCCACATAAAGATTTGCATTCTCCATATAGAATTTCACACCCGTCAAGGTGAAGAATCGTTCCAGCAAAGGCGTTTCGCCGGTAAATACTGCACACAAAACAGATAACCGTTCAAATAAACTTTGACGCTTTTGTGCTTTGGGCTTTCAATAGCCCCTGCCATCCCACAGAACGCCTGGCGTTGCGCGGGTAAAACGGCAGTGAACCGCCAGAAGAAAAACAAGAGGAGCCACCATGAATATTGATTTGAGTGCCAAACGCGTGATCATCACGGGCGCTTCGCGGGGCATTGGTCTGGCCATCGCCCGGGCATTCGCAGCTGAAGGGGCGCGGGTAGCGATATGCGCCCGTAGTGCGTCAGACGTCCGGGAAGTCGGCGCGCAACTTGCGGAACACGCCCAGGCGGTGATTGCCCGGGCTGTCGACGTGACGGACAGTGAGGGGGTCAAGGCGTTTGTTGCTGAAGTTGCACACGCGTGGGGCGGGGTCGATGTGTTGGTGAACAACGCCGGTCAAGGCCGTGGCGGCAACCTCGACACCCTCACTCCGGAAGTCATCCTCGAACATGCCAACATTCTGCAGATGGGGCATTTCCGATTCGTGCAGGCGGTGGTGCCGTTCATGCGTGAACAGCGCTGGGGACGGATCATCGAAATCAACGCCTTGGCCGGGGTGATTCCGACGCCCGACGGAATTCCCTCAGTAATCAATCGCGCATCGTGCATCGCCCTCTCCCGCTCATTGGGCATGTCACTGCCCAAAGACAATATCCTGGTCAACAGCCTGAACATGGGTTGGATCGATACCGGTCAATGGGATCGTCACTACAAGGAAATGGGACCTGGCGTCAGTCGCGAGGAGTTCGACGCCATGGTGATGAAGGTGGTACCGCTCGGGCGTTATGGCAAACCTGAAGACGTTGCCGGTATGGCGCTGTTCCTGGCCAGTGAATATGCCAGCTTCATCAGCGCCGCCTCGATTGACATTGCCGGCGGCATGGGTGGGCAGATTGCCTACTTTCCAACCCTCAAACGCGATTTTGCCGCGACGATTGCGGCACGTAACGCTGCCAGCGAATAACACCAAAACATATCGACAAACTCTCCGGTGCGTAGTGCGCACCCTCAACGTTGGCGCCCCCGTGATGAACTTGCTGTTCCCTGTTCTTGCCACGCTGATCTGGGCCGCCAGTACCGTGGTCAATTGCCTTTCGGTTGGGGTGATTGACCCCGCAGCCATTTCCTTTTACCGCTGGCTGGTCGCGTTGCTGGTGTTGTCACCGGTGATGTTGCCCAAGGTCTGGCGGTTGCGGCAGCAGATTCGGCCGCACCTGCCCAAGTTGTGGCTGCTGGGCTTGCTCGGCATGTCGCTGTACCAGTCGCTGGCCTATTTCGCCGCGCACACTGTCAGCGCCACTTCCATGGGCCTGATCCTGGCGACCATGCCCCTGCTCACCGTGCTGCTCGCCTTTCCCCTGCTCAATACCCAACCGACCGCGACGTTATTGGTCGGTGCTCTGGTGTCGTTTGCCGGGCTGACGTGGTTGCTGGCCGCAGGCGACCTGCCCTCGCTCTGGGCACACGGGGTTGGCCAAGGGGAATTGATGATGTTGCTGGCCTCGCTGTCGTACGCGTTGTACTGCGTGCTGGTCAAGCGCTGGCAGATTCCCCTGCCGACCTGGGAAAGCCTTTACGTGCAAATAATCTGCGGCACCCTGCTGTTGGTGCCGCCCTTTGTGCTGGCCCCTTCGATAGCCCTGACAACCGCAAATGTCCCGCTGGTGTTGTTCGCGGGTCTGTTTGCCTCAGCGCTGGCGCCCGGCTTGTGGATGCGTGGTTTGCAAACCCTGGGGCCAGAAAAAACCGCCGTGCTGATGAACCTGGTCCCGTTATTTACCGCGGTGTTGGCGATTGTGTTGCTGGGGGAAACATTGCACCTGTACCACGCGGTCGGAGGCGGATTGATTTTACTGGGAATTGGATTGGCGCAATGGAAACCCGCGCGGGTAGTGACCGAAGTCGTGACCTAGGCGACCAGCAAGGTATCGCGCAATGTCTGCAAGCCTTTCTGGCTCAAACCACTGAAGCGCTGCAGGTAAAGATCCAGTCCACCGTACTCGGCGTCGATCACTGCATACGCAGCATTCAAGTACTCGGGACGGGCATCCAGCACTGCATCAATGGCCGCCTCGCTGACCGCTTGGCCGACCAGGTGGCTCACCGTGGTGCTCATGGCCTGCTGACGCGCCACCTCCAGCTGACTGAAGCGACGTGCCGAGAGCACATAGTCGGCCATGATGTGCTCCGGTGCGACGCCCAGTGCGTGCAGCAGCAACATCACCGCGACCCCGGTGCGGTCCTTGCCCGCCGTGCAATGAATGAGCACCGATGCATTGCGGGTAGAGAACAGCTCGAACAGCGCTGGCAACAACGGCGCCAACAGGTGCGGAAGTTGCCGGTAGACCTCCAACATCATGTTTCGCGCGCCCTGAGTCTCTGGATTATCAGCGAGCATGGCGGCAATCCGTGGGTCGGCACGAACATCACCAAGCACCTCCAGGTGGAGTTGCGCGATAGCCGAATCGGGTACGCCGCTCGGGTAACGCTCACGCTCTGCGGCGCTGCGTAAATCGCAGACGGTTGTCAGGCCGATCCGCCGCAAGGTCTGCCAGTCTTCAGCGGTCAGTCGATCCAGCTGTTCTGCCCGTAACAGGTAATGGTCGCCGATACGACGACCACAACCGGTGGGAATACCTTTGAGGCTGCGAAAGTTATCCGCACCCTGCAAGCGCAACTCTTCCTGCCCGACCATTCTCAATCCTCCAGTAGATGTTGATAGGCCTGCGTTAACGGACGCGCGCCCTGCCCCAGTGTCGGCGTACGGCGAGGCTTACGCCCATGTGTGAGCAAACGCACGGTATCAAAATCTTCTGCAGCGGCGAAGAAACGTTCCACCATCGGCAAACCGTCCTGCCCCCAGTCATCCATATTCGACATCCAGGTCTGCATCCCCCAAACCGGCCAACGGCGAAACTGTTCCCAGGCAGCGTCCTGGTCAAGCACGCCTTCGGCACCGAGGCTGATCAGTTTTTCGCGGTACACCCGCAGCAGGCGTTGCGCATCGGCGCGCCGTTCCTCGACGGTTAAGGCCCCCAGCATAAAATAGGCGATATCGCGCCATGGCCGGCCACGCCTCGACAGTTGCCAATCCAGCCAGATACGTTGGCCGTCGCTGCGTAAAAAACTGTTGCCCTGATGCGAATCACCATGGATCAGGCAGCTGGGTGACGACTGTTCGCGCTCGAAAGCTGCCAATTCATCAAACGCATGGCTGAACAACTCCGGTGTCTCATACATCCATTTCGGCAACAGGCGTTGGTACTCCGGTTTGCGCAGATTGACCTTGATGTAGTTGTACATACGCAGCAGGCCGTCGCAGTCCACCGGGTTGGCCATTGACACCGGCAGCCAGCCCTGGCCCCGTAGCTGCGGACTGTTCCAGGTGGCAGCATGCAACGTCGCCAGTGACTCCAGCCCCCGAGCGACGCCATCCACGCCCAGGTGATCGGTGCTATGGCCAAATTTCCCGGCGGCCAGACCAAGGTCTTCCATCATCACCACGCCTCGACCGCCGCCATCGGCGTCCCAGTCGGTGAGATAGGTGTCTGGCAGTGGCGCATCGGACCAGCCGTGCGCCAAATGATAAAAGCGCGCTTCCAGCTCACAGATATCGCCGCTCTCGAAACCCTCGGACCAATTCGACTTCAGGCACACGTGCGCAGGAATACCCGCGTGCTGACCGACCTCATTCAACTCAAGCCTGACGCGGAATTTGGTGGTGTGACCGTTTCGAACTTCCACTGCCGTTAACGCCAGCACCTCGACGCCCGGATAACGCGGCTGCAATAGCTGAGTTAGCCAGGCTGCGGTAATTTCGCTCAGGTGCCGTGGCAACCGTCCGCTGCGCTGCGGGTAGGGCCGCCCCAGCGAGCTATCCGTCACGGCGTCAGCACCCGACCAGCGTTGGCCGGCACCTTCAGCTTGAGCAGTTCGATCGCGTTACCGCTGCGAATCCGCTCGCGGTCTTCAGCGGACAAGCCGATGCCTTCGGTCAGATCGCCATGGTCGTAGGCCCCGCCAAAGTTAGTGCCGTACAACAGGCGCTCCGCCCCCACCACCTCGGCAACGCCACGACGCAAGCCCGGCGCATGAACGTCAAGGTCGAAGTAAAAGTTCTGCAGGTAATCCATCAACGGACGCTGATTGCGCGAGTCCGGTGCCATGGCCCGGTTCAGTTCGCTCAGGCGCCCCAACTGGAAAACCGCCATGCCACCGGCATGGGTGATGTAGGTTTTCAAGGTCGGGAAAACATCCAGCGCGCCACCGCAGATCAGGTACCAGAAGAACAGTGTTTCATCGACGCAGTCACCGACGATGGAGGTGGTTTCAAACTTGTCGTCCGTGTGTTTTTCGCCCCAGTAAATCGACTGATTGAAGCCATGCACCATGATCGGTACATCCAGCTGGGTGAGTTTTTCCCAGACGGGGAACAGGCGTTCGTCGTGAGCCTCCAGGCCATTGAAGTTGGCCCCGCCGACGCACACACCCTTGGCGCCCAACTGAGTCACTGCGCGTTCAATTTCCTTGGCCGCATTCAGCGGATCCGCGAGGTTGGCGTGGCACCAGAAATCGAAGTGGTCGGGATCAGCCCGACAAAATGCCGACAACTCGTCATTGCAGATGCGCGCGTATTCGTTAGCGAAATCTCCCGCCCAATACATAAAGCAATGAGACGGCGTGGACATCACCAGTTTGTCGACACCCCGCTCGGCCATCAGCTGGCGACGGCTGGCGTGGCTCATGCGCGCGAGGATATTGGCCTGCGCTTCGGCATCCGTCGCGGCTTTGACCGGTTGCTTGGTGCCGAGGGAAAAATGCCCCACGGTCAGCCCCTGCACTTTCATGAATGGCCCCCAGAACTCGTGACGGTTCAGCATGCCCTCAGTCAGCAAGTGGGCGTGGACATCAATCAGCATGGCGTTCTCCTTGTTGTAATTAGCCAGCAGACCGAACGACCCGCTCGCAGGGCATCCGGATCAATTTAAGGGATAACTGCACCCTCAATAATATAAACACATTTCTAATATGTGTTCATTTAAATATGAGTCGCAGGGCTACCTTTTATAAAATCCGCACAAAAAAAAGCGGCCCTCTCAGGCCGCAAATGCGTGTTCAACCGATGAAATCAGCGTTGGGTCTCCTGGGAAACAATCGACTCAGGCTTCATGTCACGCTCCGATAACGGCGTGTCGTGCACCCGATATCCGCCCTTGAGGCCATCGTTGAGCAAAGACCACATGCCTTTGTTGAAGTCATAGCTGACGTTTTTTACCGTGTACGGCAGGTTTTTGTCGTACAGCTGCACGCCACTCTGGAACAGCGCGCGATACAGCACCCCGCCCTGGTCCCAGGCGTCATACAGGCCGGCACCAAACGTGTCTTCGTCGAGGTAGTAGGTGCGCTTGCTGTAGACGTGGCGTTTGCCCGGTTTCAGAGTCGCTTCCACCACCCACACCCGGTGCAGTTCCCAGCGCTCGCAAGCCGGGTTGGCATGATGCGGCTTGAACTGTTCTTCCTGGCCGCAACTGAAGTAGAACTTGTAGGCGTTGTACGGGATATACATCTCCTTGCGGCCCACCAGTTTGTAGTCGAAACGGTCCTGGCTACCGGAGAACATCTGCAATTCGTCGAACAGGTTCACACCGCCCTGGTTGGGCACCGGCGTGTCGTAGGCGAACTCCGGCGCCAACTTGATGCGGCGCATGCCTGGGGTGTAGCTCCAGGCACGCCGTGGCTGGCTTTGCGGGTCGAGGTAGTCAGCGAGGATGATCAGTTGCCCGGCGCTGCGGGCCGGATAACTGTCCAGTGCCCAGGCGCGGTAGTACAACTGCGGATCGCGATCGGTCTGTTGAGTCTGGTAGTACGGCGCCTCCTCCATGGTCGCGGACTCGGCGGTCTTGGTCACCGAACCCTGAGAATCCACTACCCAACTGTTGGACGAAGCCGTGGTGGTGTAACCCGTTCCCTTGTAGCGCAGTTGTTGATTCCAGATGACTTCATTGCCGTTCTGCGGAAGCGGGAACGGCAGCCCGCCTCGGCATGCCGGATCGACTGCGAGGTTGTCCTTGGTCGTGCGGCAGTTACTGGCGTTGCGCACAGAGGCATCGAGCAACGCTTGCGGGTACGCCGCGGTCCGGTGGGTCGGGTAAATATCCAGGTAGTAGTCGGGAAATTTACTCAGCAGCATTTTTTGCCCGCCGCTCAAGCGGTCGGCGTATTGCTCCATGTTTTTCGAGTTGATCCGCAGCAGCGGTTTTTCATCCTCGAAGGGGTCGGCCCAGAAGCCGCTGTCGGGCTTGAAGCCTGGCGGGCTCTGCGTCAGGCCGCCGGTATAGGGAGGAATGCTGCCATCGGCATTGCCCGCGATAATTGCGCCGAACGGCGTCAGGGTTTTTCCGATCTGTGCAACCTGGTCGGCCGGTGCCGCAGCCAGGCTGGCGGTGGCGATGCTCAACAGCGCCACCGCCCATGCAAATTGTCCTTTCATAAACAGATACTCCGCTTCTTGGCTTTTTTAGATGGAGGTTTTGAAGGTGAAGGCCAGCCAGCCACGGTCGGTTCCGCCCACGGCGCCGTTGCCCCCGACGGTGTCCCCGGGAATGTTCTTCGTTTGAGCGTCTGTATCGGAATAACGCAAACCAAATTCATAACGCTGGGCATACGTCATCTGCACGCCGGCAGACCAGGTCAGCGCGCCTTCGTTACCACCGCCGGCACTGGCTGCGTTGCCCGACAGGCCATAATTGACGGTCAACGGTACGGTCATGTCCCAGGACGGGAGTACCGACAGGTATTGCGGTGTGTAATTGACGGCGATGGCCGCGTAATCCCGGGTCGAACAACCGTCGCGCTTGTCCCCTGAACCGGGTGTGCCGACGCGGGGGTCAACGCAGTTATTGTTGTTTTCACCCAGATAAAGCTCTTCGTGCTCGGTCACTTTGCGCAGGTGGCTGTAGGCGAACTCGCCGATCAGCGTGGCGTTGTTGGCGATAAAGTTACGCGGCACGCCATACACAGCGTTGGCGACGAAGTGGTACGTATCGCCACGCGGTCCTTCGTTGTCGGAAGGATCAACGCCGACCGCGTTCAACGCACCGCCCTTGCGATAGGAGATCTCGCTGCCGATCGACACCGTGTCGAGCACGGTCGAAAGACTCAGGCCGACCAGTTTGACGCTGCGCGGGTACACCAGGCGGTAGCTGCCGGTAGCGGCCGAAACTTCTGGCGCCAACCAGGGTTGGTAGTCATCGAACTGGCGGTAGTAAGCGCCCACCGTCGATTGAATCGCCTCGACGTCGTATTTGGCCATTACGCCCCAGTTGGCGGAGTCACGACCGTATTTGGACTTCTCCCGGTTAAAGGAAAAACCAGGTGCTACAGGCAAACGGTCCGGGCCTTCGAAGAACGGGTCCGCTGCGCCGAAGTAGGTGCCGCCGTACGGAATGCGCGTGTAGTCCCATTCGTAGAAATATTGAGCGGCCAGTGTCAGGTTGTCGGTGGCCTGAGCTTTGACGGATATCTGCCCGATGGGCAAGAACACTTCCTTGGTTTCAATGCCAGGACTGGTCACTGCCTTGGCACCATCCAGAGGCGCTTGCGAGTAGGAAATCGCATGGGCACCGAACAGTAGCCCCTCGCCCCAGTAATTGGTATGCCGGCCGATCTTGACGTTCACCGAAGCATCGCCCAGGCGCAGGTTTTTCCAGACGAAGGCATCGAGGATTTCCCCTGAAGGGCCTTCGACGTAACGCTTCACTTCAGAGCTGTAGTGGTCGTTGTCGTAGCTGGTCTGGTACCCGGCAACATGACTGCGCACCGTGTCATTGTGGTACGCCTGGTCGTACCAGCCGGCGGCGCTGAGGCGTGCCCCCCAGTCTTTACGGTAGGCAAAATCGAGTTCAGTGAGCAAGTCGATGCGGTTGGTGACGATGTCACCCTTGTCGAACTTGCCGTCCGATTCATCGTAGTTAGGGTTGTTCATGATGCGCCGGTCTTGCCCCTCCGTTCGCATCCCCAGGTTGTAGCGCAGGGTGTTATCCCAACGCAGATGAAAGTCTGGATTAGCCAGTTCGATCGGCGCAGCCATCACCGCTCCACCGTAACCAAACGCCATTTTCCCTACCGCCAGCAGTACCATGGCCCGCTGGGCTCGCATGCGTCCCTGTTTGCTCATCTTTTTCATGCAAACCACCTTTTGTTTTTATTGTCAGTCGTTTTGTCTGCTCCCCGCTCGCGGGGTGTCATGGCTAGCGGCCGATGGGGTAGATGATGGATTTCTCCTGGGTGAATTCTTTAAGCCAGTTCGGCCCGAACTCACGGCCCAGTCCTGAACGTTTGAAGCCGCCGATGGGCGCATAAGGCAAGCTGCCGCTACCCCCATTGAGGTACACACTGCCGGCACGAATTCGTCGAGCCATGGCATAGGCGGTGGCGGCATCTGCAGAGGAAACAGCGGCGTTGAGGCCAAACCGCGAATCGTTGGCAATGGCAACCGCCTCGTCATCACTGTCGAAACCGATCACCACCCCCACCGGCCCGAAGATTTCCTCCTGGGCGATGAGCATGTCGTTGCTTACGTCATCGAACAGGGTGATGTCGCTGAAGAAGCCCTGGCGCAGATGCGCAGGTCGTCCACCACCGCAGACCAGCGTGGCCCCGGCGTCGCGGCCGCTGGCGATGAAATGCTCGACCTTGGCGCGCTGCGACTCGCGGATCAGCGGGCCCATCATCACGCTCGGGTCCGCCGGGTCACCGACCTTCCACTGCCCGGCAATGGCTTTGGCGCACTGCACGAATTGCTCGCGTACCGAGTGATGCACAACGAAGCGGGTGAGCAATGCACAGCCCTGCCCCGCGTTGACCGCCAGCCCGGCGACAGCTCCCAGCGCGGTGGCCTGAATGTCGGCATCGGCGCGCACGATCAACGCCGATTTGCCGCCCAGTTCCAGATGCACGCGCTTCAGGGTCGGCGCCGCCTGACTCATGATGCTCATGCCGACCGTTTCCGAACCGGTGAACGAGACCATGTCCACCCGCGGGTCGCTGCTCAACAAGCCGCCCACTTCAATACCGCCGGTGACAATGTTGAGTACGCCCTGGGGCAGGCCGATTTCTTCAGCGATCTGACCGAACAACAGCGCCGAGTACGGGGTAAATGGCGAAGGCTTGAGCACCAGGGTGTTGCCGGCCAGCAAGGCCGGAAACACCTTGGCCAGGTTAAGAAGAAACGGAAAGTTATAGCCGGTGATGCCGGCCACCACGCCGATGGCCTCACGCTCCACCGTGCCGCTGCCGAGAATCATCGGCCCTGCCGGGTTGAACGGATTGGGATTGGCCTGCACCGGAATCTGCAAGCTGTCGCTGTGCACAGACTGCTCGATCGCGGTCAGCACATGGCCCAGCGGCATGTCCACCTGCATGGCATAAGTCACGCCTTGGGAACAGCCGACCTCAGCGATAATCAGCGCGGCAATTTCCTCCCTTTTTGCCACCAAAGCTGCGTGCATCCGCCGCATGTACCCGGCCCGTTCGGCCATGCTCAACCAGGGCCAAGGGCCGTTATCAAAGGCGTTGCGTGCGGCGGCGATGGCTGCGTCGGCGCTCTGCAGATCACCATTCGGTGCATGACCGATGACCGCTTCGGTGGCCGGGTTGAGCACTGCTTCGCGCGGACCGTCAACATCCACCCACGCGCCATCGATGTACAGCTTGTCCAGCTGGGTAAAGGGAACACTCATGGTGTTGGATCTCCTGAGACTTTGCCGGTGATAATTTCTGCAGCGCGCATGGCAATGGCCATGGCCGGGGCATTGGTGTTACCGGAAACCAGGCACGGCATCACCGAAGTGTCGACCACACGCAGGCCCTCGACGCCGCGCACACGCAGTTGCGGATCGAGCACCGACGCGCTGTCGGCACCCATGCGACAGGTCCCGGAAACGTGATAGGCGGTCTGGCCGAAGCGGCGGAACGCAGCAAGAATTTGCGCGTCGCTTTCTACCTCCGGTCCCGGTGTCAGCTCGCCGACAATGAATGGCTTGAGCACCGGCTGTGCAGCCAGACGGCGGAACCAGCGAAACAAGGCAATTGCGGAAGTGCGATCGATCTCGGCGCTCAAATAATTGGCGTTGATCCGGGGTGGAACCGTGGCGTCCGCCGATTGAATGCGCACCTCACCCTGGCTCTGCGGACGCAGGAAATAGCCACCGATGGTCAGGCCGGGCTCCTTGTCGATTTCGACCTTGTTACCGTCGCCATCCATGGAATAGAGGCTGACGCCGATTTGCGCGTCCGGACGATCCAGCTCCGGGCGCGTCTTGATGAAACCACCGGCCTCGTGAGCGGCGTGGGTCATCGGTCCTTTCTTGCGCAAAAAGTATTGGGCCACTGCACCGAGTAACCCAATCCCATGGAAGCAGTGATTGAAGCTGCCACGGGTGACCCGATACTGCATGGCCATGTACACGTGCTCACGCAGGTTACGCCCGACCTCGGGGGCGTCGTGCAGCACACTGATACCCAGCGAGTTCAACAGTGCGGCCGGGCCGATGCCAGACAGTTGCAACAGCTTCGGCGATTCAATGGCACCGGCGCACAACAACACCTCGCGGCGCACTTCGAAGCGTTCCTTGCCGGCGCTGTTGTTGACCTGCACGGCACAGGCACGGTGATTGCTGAACTCGATGCGTTGAACATCCGTGCCGGTCATTAACGTCAAATTCGGACGTGCGCGCACCGGATCGAGAAAGGCCTTGGCGGCACTGAATCGCTGGCCTTTCCAGGTGGTTTGCGGCTGATAGCCGAAGCCACCCTGAGTGACCGAGTCGATATGATTGGTGTCTTCAGTGCGCGCCACACCCAGCTCACCGGCCGCGCTGATGACGGCATCGCACAGGGCGTGGCCCGATGGGTGCACCGTGACTTTGAGCGGGCCACCGACTCCGCGCCATTGGCTCTTGCCCAACTGGTGGTCTTCGAGGGCGACAAACTGCCGGCCCATGTCTTTCCAGCCCCAGCCCGCGCAGCCTTGCGCTTCCCAATGATCATAATCAGCGGGTGCTCCCCGTACATAGACCATGCCGTTGACCGAACTGGAGCCGCCAATCGTTTTGCCTTTGAGCCATTGCTCATCGCTCATACCCTCACCGCGTGCAGCCTTGTAGCTCCACACATGCGGATTGCCGGGGCTGAGCAGTTTGCCAATGCCACGGGGCATGGCAATCAACGGACTGGTGTGATCCGGTCCGCTCTCGATCAGCAGCACCGAAACGTTCGTGTCGGCAGACAAGCGATTGGCCAGGACGCAGCCGGATGACCCCGCACCGATGATGATGTAGTCGTAGGTTTTGCTCATTGTTGTTCTTCTTTTGCGGGTTGCTGAAAGTCTTCCATTACCAAGGCGGCACTCACCGGTGTTCGTCGGATGTATCGCGAACCTCGATGACCCGTTCCGGGCAGGCACGGGCACCGCGGGTTGCCAGCCGCTCTTGCCCAATCGGCACACTTAAGCCGTTGCTGGCGATGTAGCCGTTGTTATCGAGTGGATAGAGCGCGGGCGCGACGTTGTTGCAGCGGGCATGACCTACGCAGCCGGATTGGTTGATAGGCGTTTTCGCCGTGGGCGGTGAGCTCTGCCCATAGATCGAAATCGCGGGCAAGGTGCTTGGGAATGTGCGCAGGAACAGGTGCAGGCGTTTCAGGAGCGTTATTCATTATTGTTCTCCAGGTCTCTATCGGACTGGAGAAACGGTAAGGCCGCAGACGCAAAGCCACAACGAACAGAAGCGCAAATCTGTACGGCATAGACGGAATTAATTAACACTTTCGCCGAATATGTTCTAAAAATAATCCTGCTGGTGCAAAAAATCCTCTGTCATTGTGTTCTGATCACCGCCGGGAAGCTCTTGTACCCGCCGTCATGAAACCAATAAAAAGCGCTGCCGAGGTTAAGAATGTCTCACCTAGCTTCCGTGCAAACAGCCGATAAAAATCACGCCAGTCAACGCCACGCCTTGCGTTCCCAACGCACCCGGGAATTGTTGCTGGACCACATGTATCGCCTGGCGCTGGAAAAGGGCTACGAAGGAATTACGGTCCAGCAATTACTGGACAGTACAGGGGTCGCGCGCTCCACCTTCTACGCGCACTTTCGCGACAAGGAGGACCTGATCGTCGCCGGGTACGAAGCCATTGGCGTTCCCTCGACCAAGGTCACCGAAGTTGATGGCGACCGCCGTGTCCTGCTGGATGTTTCGGCCTGGCTGTTCAGCGCCACCGAACGTCATGCGGCACTGACAACGGCGTTCTTCAGCGGCCCGGGACAGAACGTGATTCTCGCGCACCTGGAAAATATCCTGATCATCCAGGTCCGGGAACACTACCGGAAACAGGGCCTGTACCAAATCGATCAACTGCGTGGCGAGGCCGCCGTGCGCTGTTTCGTCGGTGCCCTGGTGGGGCTGTGGTTGTGGTGGGTGCGCCACGACTATCCGAACCCGGCGCGGGAAATGACCGAAACCTTCGACAGCCTGATGAACAACGGCACCTGGCCGCCTGACAACAACGTGCGCCAGTAGCGGGATCAAGAGGCGCAGGCCATGATCAGAAACTGTCGGAATGCCTGGGTCGGTGCCGACAAACAGTTATCCGGCAGCCAGATCAGCCCCAGTTCCATGGGTGGAATCACATCCACCAGCGGCCGGATTTCAATCTTCTTGCCTTCCAGAGACCAGGCCCGGTACAGCATGTCCGAGAGAATGGTCACACCGAAACCATGCCCCACCAGCCCGCGCAATGCCTCCATGGATGAGGTACGAAAAGCCACCTTGGGTGCCAGTCCGCGGGATTCCCAATAGCGCATGGTCGAGGTCTCCCCCTCATCGACCGTGGCCAGGATATAGGCATGCTCGGCGACGTCTTCGAGATTGATCGAGGTGGCAGACATCAATGGGTGCTGACTTGCCAGCCAGAGTTGGCGGCGCGAACGAATTAGCACATGGTGAGCGAAACCGTGCAAGTTCGGCGTATTGGAGACAATTGCCAGGCCCAAGTCGAGGTCGCCATTGCTCAGGGCCGCTTCAATGCTCTGGCGGTCCATGTCGATCAGGTCGATCTCTACCTGAGGGTAGCTACGTTTGAAGCGTGCCAGCAGCGCTGGCAGAAAGTAACCGAGCACCGTGTAGGAGGCACCCACACGCACGGTTCCTTGCATCGCATGGCCGAGAAACAGCGGTTCACTGAGAGCGTCCTGCAGCGTGTCGAGAATGTGCCGCGCATGCTGGGAAAACTTGTTGCCTTCAGCGGTCAGCGCCACGCCATGGGGCAAGCGGTCGAACAAGCTGACGCCCAAGGACTGTTCCAGATGCAACACCGCCGCAGTAATCGCCGACTGCGATACATGCGCCTTCAGCGCCGCCTGGGAAAACTGGCCGGCGTCGGCGGCGGCAACGAAATAGCGCAGTTGGCGCATGGAAATATCTTTGCCTTTCGTCATCTGATTTTCTGATACCTGCCGCCTGAATATATGAAACAGCTCGGTCCACGGGCTGGTTACACTCGAGACCGGGTAGCTGCCCTGACGTATCGTTATCCTTCGAATTTCAGCGCCAATAATAAAAATGGCTGAAGGTTGAAAAATGAACGCGATCCACTACAGCGAGTACGACTGTGAAGCGTCAGGTAATTTCCTGACCGAAGCTTCATTGGCCAGGCAAGGCTTCGACATCCGGGTCGAACACGCGCAATGGTCCAACACTGGCACTGCCTTGATAGAAACCGGCGACAGTTGCCTGTTGCGCTTGATGCTGCCGGCCAGCTCGCAGATCAAGCCTAACTGCGGCGGTTTTTCCAGCCACGGTGCGCCTCAATTCCAACCCCTGGGCAAGCTGTTGTTCATTCCCCATGGCACCGAGTTCCACCTGCGTCACGATGCCGGAGAGCAAAAGGCCCTTGTGTGTCTATTCGACCCCTCCTCACTCGGCGTCCTGGGCAGCTATCGCTGGAACTGGCAGGACAACGTCAGCGCAGCCATGCTCAACCTGCAAAGCGGCTACTTGCACGCCTCGTTGCAACGGCTGGCCGAAGAAGTCGCCAACCCCGGCTTCGCCAGCGAGCTGCACACCGAGTGCCTGCTCACCAGCATTGCCCTGGACCTGCGCCGCGAATTTATCGACGCGCCCGACGATGCCACTTGTTCCTCACACTGCGCTGAAAAACTCAGCCATCGTCAACTCAACATCCTGCGTGAATTGCTCGACAGCGCCAGTGACGAAGGCCGCTCACTGGGCCACTTGGCGCGGGCCTGCGAACTGCCGTTGCGGACCCTGTCCAGTCGCTGCAAAAACACCACCGGCATGACCTTGCGCCAGTACGCCGCGCAAACCCGTTTGCAAAAAGCCGTGGCGCTGTTGGCTGACCCACGGTTGCTGATCAAACAAGTGGCCTATCAGGCCGGCTTCAACAACGCCGCCGCTTTCAGCGCGGCCTTCCGTAAAGAGCTCGGTGTCACACCCGAGGAATTTCGCCACCAGCGCCAGCGCTGAAAGGCACCCGGACAAGGGCGCCTTCCAGCAATACGGGCTTTAACGACGAATCGTGGCGGTGATTTTGGCGTGTGGCCCATTGACCTGCGCGGCCCAGGCTTCAGCCGCCTGATCGAGGGTAAAATCCAGGTAATCCACCTGAATCTGCTGCTCTTTGGCGATCTTCAGCAGACGCAGCCAGATCTGTTCACGGTCTGCGGGCGGGCGCTGGCCAGTGCCGATGCACGACAGATTGCGAAACAACAGATCGGCAATATCCAGATTGAGCTGGCGGCCGGCTCCCGTGCCAATGGTCATGATCCGTGCGCCCCAGTTGGTGGCCTTCAGCGACGTCAACATCGGTTGACCGCACACGAGGTCGAGCACCACATCAAATCCGCCATCGGCCGCATCCTTGAGCGCCGCGACGTCATCGCTGCCACCCAGGGTCACCACTTCATCGGCAAGGCCTCGCGACTTCAACCGCCCCAGTGCTTCAGCGGACCGGGCAGCACCGACCACTTTGCCTGCACCCAGACCGCGCGCCAGTTGCAGGGCGATCTGGCCGAGCGTGCCGGTGGCGCCCAGGATCAGCACCTTCTCACCCTTCTGAATCGCGGCTTTTTCCAGGGGCACGATGGCGCCGGTCGCAGCGATGCCCATGCTGATCGCGGTTTTATCGTCCACGTCGTCCGGCACATTCCATACTTCGGCTTGCGGCACCAGGGTGCGCTCTGCCCAGGCACCAAACGGCAACACCGAGCGCTCGCCGAAATACACCCGGCGGCCATCCGGCGCACGGCCAACGCCTTCTCCGCGAATGACACAGGGATATTCAACACCCAGACGGTAGGCGCCGAGTACATCCCAGCCACCAAGGCCAGCGGTATCGACATCGATCAGCACCGAGCCGTCTAGCGGCTGCGGATCACGAAACTCGCCCACTACCGGCGGCGCATTGCGCTCGGAAATGATTGCTGCACGCATGGCATTCTCCTTGTCTGTTTTATTGTCAGGCTGCACTCGAGGCAATAATTGAACATTATTCTGTTATTTGTCTATATTTACTTCGGCAGCTTCTCTAACTGGCAACTAATGGCTCGGACTGATATCGCGGATACCCACCCAATGTCAGCAGCAGCAATGGGCCGACGACAAAGCAGATAAAACTGAACAGCAGCATGGCCGAGTAGCCACCGGTGAGCTTGAACAACCCGGCGAACAGTAACGGCGAGATCGCCGCACCTGCGGTAATCAAGCCCAGGTGCGCGCCAAACAAGCGGCCGTAGTCGCGCATGCCGAAGTAACGGGCGATCAGGAAAGCAGCGATATCGAACTCGGCACCGGCACCCACGCCGACCAGCAACGTGGCGAGGGTGTACATCGCAATACTGGAATCCCCATAGGCAAAAATGCCGCAGGCAAATGCCGGCATCAGCAGCGCGACAGAGGCAACACCGGGCGCCCACAACCGGTCAATCAGGTAGCCCACCAATAGTCGGCCAAGGATCAGCGACACGCCGAAGCTGGCGAAAATCTGACTGGCCTGCAGGGCGCTCAGGCCACGGTCCTGCAGCAACGGCACAATGTTGGTGACCATGCCCACCACGCACGACACCACCAACGTCATCGACAGGTTGCACACCCAGAAACGCCAGGAGCGCATCGCCTCGCGCAGCAGTAGACCGCCGGTTTGTTCGCTGGTGGCGGGGAGTTGCGTCGAGTTGTGGCTGACATTGGTGGTCGGCAACAACCAGCGTAAGGCCAAGGGCAACGCCAGCAGCACCGGCAATACACCCAGCGCGAGGAATCCCGCCTGCCAATTCCACCGGCTGATCGCCCAGGCGGTGATCAGCGGAAGCATGATGGCCGCCAGTCCGGAGCCACTGAGGATGATCGCCAGCGCCAGACCACGGTTTTCCTCGAACCACAAGTTCACCAGGTGCGACCAGGTCACCTGCAACGTACCCAGCCCGGCTAGCGGCACCAGGAAAAAGCCAAGGTAGAGGGTCCAGATCGAGCCATTGATACAGGTCAGGGTGAAGACACTCAGGGACAACGCGAGCAGCGACAGCAACGTGACCCGGCGCAAGCCGTAGCGCGAGTTGAGCCAGCCGGCCAATTGCGACGCGACGATGGTGCCCAGCGATAACGCGGTGATCGCCGCCTGCAACTCCGCCCTGCCCCAGCCCATGGCCTGTTCCAGCGGAATCACCATGGAGCTGAAGCTGTACAGCAGCAACGAACTGGAACTGGTGGCAACGCCCACCAGCGCCAGAATCAGCACCCGCCAGCCGCGTTTGAATTCTGCGTTATCAAAGCCTTTCATGGTGTGTGACCTCAGTCGTTGCCAATAAACACAGCCGCTTGCGCGCTCTTGCTCAGTACCTGGGCACGACGTGCCGGGCCAGGTGCGGTCTCGACCTGAACAAGGGTGTCTTCGGGGTGAATCAGCGTCGGGCCATTACCCAGTTGCTCAAGCGCCAGAAGCGCCAAGTCATCTGCTTTGGGCAAGGTCATGGTCAGGGCGTCGGCAATGTTCAGTTTGACCATGGCATCGCGCATGGTGGGTGTGTCGACAGTGCCGATGACCAAATTGAGCACGTCGACGCCACGGTCTTTCCACTCCGCCCATAACGATTCGCCGAGGTTCAGCGCAAACCCTTTGGTGGCGGTGTACATCGCCAGTTTGCGAATACCCCCCAATGCAGCCTGGGAACCCACCAACAGCAAGCCGCCCTGCCCGCGCTCCAGCATCGCGGCACCAAAGGCATGGCTGCATTGCATCACGGTCAAGCAATTGAGGCGCAGCAACGCGCCCCAGTCCTCGGTCGAGGTATCGAGGAAGCGCGTGATGTAGGGATCGCCACCCGCGTTGTAGATAAACAGACCAACTTGACGTTCACCGACAGCCGCGAGCAATCGCTCACAGGCATCGGGCTGAGAAAGGTCCTGGATTACCACCAGCACTTCGATGGCGTAACGTTGCTCCAATTCGCCTTTCAATTGCGCCAGGGCGTCGCCACGGCGCGCCACCAGGACGCAGTTGAGGCTACGCTCGGCGAGGGCACGGGCAAACGCCGCGCCCACACCATGGGAGGCACCGGCAATCACCGCCCACGGACCATACCGATGCAGGAAGGCATTATCAGGAACAGACATAAACACTCCGAATACGAAGGCCCGGCGACCAGCCACCGGGCGAGAAAGGTTTCACCCTGTCAGGCCACGGGTGGCAGGTCGATGTGGCGGGCGGAGGCGCCAATGGCGGTGCTGCCGTAGACCAGGACGCGCCGCTCGATGTGCGCCATGAACAGGCGCAGCAAAGGCCCGTCGTATTCAGGCCCGGCGCTTTTGACAAAGGCTTCCAGCGCTGCATCAATCTCGCTGTAGTCACTGAAGGTGCGGTCCAGCAGGACTTGCGCCTCCTGTTGTTCCAGCTCGCGCAAGTGCAATTCCATGGCATCGCCACGGCCCAGGTACTCCACCAGTTTGCTCACGGCGCGCAGCTTGGTTTTCTGGAAGTCACTGCCGACTTCCACCTGCGCCAGGGCATCGGCGAGCATGGTCAGCAACTGGGCATTCGGGCCGCTGCTGACCATGTCCAGTTTCGGCGTTTGCAGAGGCACACCCATGGCTTCGGCCAGCGCATGCACCACCACCCGGCGCAGGGCGATGTCAAACTCGGTGTAGGTGTCATGTGGGTCGCCCGGTTGTGGCGTGGCCACCGACGCCGAGAACTGCATCGTGCTGACGGTGGCAAACAGTGCCGTGTGGTAACGCACCACATCGGGCTCCGCCGGTTCGCCGGTTACTTGCTGGTAGTAGCGATACAGGGCGGCGAAGCTGTCCCCGAGCGGCTCGTAATTGTCACGCATGCGCGCCGACGCCAGGTCGGCCAAGGGATCGCCGATCATGGCAAATTCGAAATCGTAGAGACCCTGTACCTGTCCGCTCTCGAACAGATATTGCCCTGAATCGTACTGCACGAAAGCAGGCCGGATACGGTGCTGCGGCACATTGCGGCGCAACCAGCCGAGGGCGAATTCAACCAGCGGCTGAGGCCTGGTTTTATTGCGTGCATACAGCGGGTAGTAAGCTTCCAGACCTGCGAGGGTAATGTCCTCGGCACTGGTCGGCAGGTGAATGCCCTGCTCAATGAAGGGTTGCAACGGCAATTGGTGCATGCGCGCCATGGCGTCGACCCACTGGCGTGCGACAGCATGGCGCTCGGCATCACTGATCGCCGTGCTGATATCACGACTGCCCGGCACTAACTCCATCACGATGGCTTGCGGGTCTTCGCAGAAGCCGTAGATACGCGGCACCGGCACACCTTGCTGGCCGAGCAAGGTGAGAATATCCGCCTCCCGGCGCAGATCCGGGAATGGGCTGACATCACCACCTCGCTCGCCACGAATATGCAATTGAAGGGTTTCGCCATCGCGTTGCAGTTCAAGGTTCCACGCCGGACGCCAGCGCAGCAGGCGTTGCATGGCCGTGATGTTTCCGCCCAGCAGCCCTTCGACAAAGGTGCGCAGCTTTTCTTCGACCGGATCAACAGTCGTATTTATTGTTGTTGGCATACGGGGTCTTCCTCAGGCGCTGATGTCCAGCGCCGCTCTCAATGGGTGCTGGTGCTACCAGCGTTCGGCCCGCCTACCTGCTCCAGCGGCACGCCCTTTTTCTTCGCCAGGTCGGCGGTGTCCAGGTACTCGCGCCAGGCACAGATCAGTCCGTGTTCGTCCAGCTCATACACCGCCACCATCGAGTGCGGCATGGGGACGCCGTTGCTGACGCAGTAATCGTCGCGTTCGGTCATCACCACGCGCTCCGAAGAGACGATGTGGCGCGTGGTGCAACGGTTATGCGTGACATAACTCATCTGTCGCTCTATCTCCCGGCGTAACGCATCGCGCCCCCGGATCACGGGACCACCGGGCACCCACAGTTGCCAGACGGCGTCGTCGGCGAAGGTGGCCATGATGCGTTCGATATCGGGGCGGCTGCCGTCGCTGCCATCGCCCCAGGCGGCCAGCATGTCGAGGATGAAGCGTTCCTGTTCGAGTGCCATGAAACGGGCTCCAGTGCAGTGAATGGATCGGGATCAGACCGAGGTTTGAGGCAGCAGGAAGTTGCGCACCACCGGCACCATCGGTGTGCCGCAACTCATACCGCCGTCCACGCGCATCAGCGTCCCGTTGACATAGGCGGCGTCGTCGCTGGCGAGGAAAGCGGCCATGGCGGCGATGTCTTCCGGCTCGCCCAGTTGCGGTACGTTTTGCAGGTCGAGAAAGGCCGACTTCATCGCCTCGTTGGCCCAACTTTCCATGGCTGGCGTGCGAATCACTCCCGGCAGGATGCCGTTGCAACGAATGCCGCGTTTGCCAAAGGTGGCGGCAATGCTTTGCACGTACCAGTTGAGCGCGGCCTTGGAGGCGCCGTAGCTGAACTGAGAAATTTCGCCGGCAATCGAGCTGGTGGACGAGGTGAACAGAATCGAACCGCTGCCCTGGGCGAGCATGTGCGGCAAGGCGTATTTGCACGCCAACACGCCACCCAACACGTTGACCCGCATGCAGTTGTGGAACAGCTCGGTGTTGAAGTTGATGAAGTCGATATCGCGGGTGGTGGCCGGGTTTCTGTACACGGCGTTATTGAACAACACGTCGATACGACCGAAGGTCTCGACAGTCTGCTCGACCATCTCCCGCAAGGCGCCTTCCTCACCAACATCCACTTGCATGGCCATTGCCTTGGCACCTATTTCAGCTGCCACGGCCTGCGCCGATTCGGCGAAAAGGTCGGTGACCACTACCGTGGCGCCCTCCCGGGCAAAACGCAGTGCCGAGGCGCGGCCGATGCCACTGCCGGCGCCTGTGATGACGCAGACCTTGCCGTCTAAACGTTGCACAATCTCGCTCATAAAAGGGTCTCGGGACGGATAAAAAAATCGGCGCCTGTGACAAGCGCCGAAAAGGAGCATGAGGTCAGCGGGTCTGGCCACCGGCAATGGTCTGCGGATTGGCTTCACGCTCGGCGACCGGTTCCTGGCGGTAGCGCGTCGGGCCGTTGCCGAACATGCCGTACTGGTCACGGGTGAAGTCGTACAACGAGTAGGAATCCTGTTGCGGGTTATTGGGAATGCCATACGCCTCGATGTTGTATTGCGAGCCGGTACGGAACAGCGCGCCGCTGTCGTCCCAGGCGTCGTAGACCGCAGCACCAAAGGTGTCCTCGTCGATGTAGTAGCGGCGTTTTTTCTGCGCGTGGCGGACGCCGTCCTTGCGGGTCGCTTCCACCACCCAGACACGGTGCAGTTCCCAGCGTTCACACGCGGGATTGATGTGTTTGGGCATGAGTTTCTTGTCCATGTCGCAACCCCATTTCAGCGTGTAGTTGCTGTAGGGGATGAACATTTCCTTTTTACCCACCAGCTTCCAGTCGAAACGGTCCATCTTTCCGGAGAACAGGAAGATTTCGTCGTAGAACGCCACCCCGCCGAACGCCGAGTTGGGGGTGTCGTAGTTGAATTCCGGAGCCTTGCGCACGCGGCGCTGGCCGGTGCTGTAGCTCCAGGCGTAGCGGGAGTCGGCGACCGGGTCGAGATAATCCCAATACCCGGATGCCTGGCCGGCCGTACGGGCCGGCGCGACGATGCGCGACCAGATACGCTGGGCGATTTTCGGATCACGCCCGGGAACATCCATCTGGTAGAAGGGTTTTTCGCCGGTGGACCGATTGGTGTTGGTTAGCGTCGCGTGGCCTTCATTAACCACGTAGGCACTGTGGTTCCAGTCCCAGCCATTCACGCCCTGATAGTTGAGGATGTAGTTCCACATCAATTCCCGGCCATCTCGCGGCAGCGGGAATGGCAGGCCGCCCCGGCACCCTTCGCTGATCGACAGCCCGTCGTTCTCGGTTTTGCAGTCCTTGCGGCTGGCGTTGCGCTGGGTGGCTGCCAGGAAATTCGCCGGAAAGGTTGCCGTCCTGTGGGTGGGGTACACCTCAAGATAATAAGTGTCGGGGTTCTGCTTGAGCAGTTGCAGCTGCCCGGCCGCCAATTGGTCGGCGTACTGGTCGGCGTTAGCCGCCGTAATGCGCAAGCGGGGTTTTTCATTGGCAAACGGGTTGGGCCAGTTGCCGTCGCCGGGCACCAGCCCTGCGGGCACTTTCAGGCCACCGTCGTAGGGCGGAATAGTGCCTGCCGCGTTACCCGCCACAATCGCGCCAAAGCTCGTGAGCTTACCGCCCAGGTCGGCGGTGGTAGCGCCCTCATCGGCCACAGCCGCCCCCGCCAAAGCAATGGCCACAAGGCCCATCGCATATGCATTAACCGTCATAACGTTCTCCATTCAGATGGGTGATCGCCGAGTCCGGTGATCACTGCATTGCAGTTCAGGCGCGGCTCAGAACGCAGTGCTGAGGGTCAGCGAGACCCAGTTGCGGTCGGTCAGGCCGACGTCGCCGGTGCCCCCGACGACGGTTTTTCCGACGCCGGCAACGTCTGCATATTTGCGTTCGCTGCCGTAGCCGATGTACGACAGAGTCACGTCGACGCGCTCGTCGTAGGTGCCCTTCACACCTGCTTTCCAGGTGTATTTGCCTTCGTTGCCACCGCCCGTGGCGGCATTGCCGTTGACGCCGTAATCCACACTCATGGGCGTGGAAATATTCCAGCCAGGGAACACCCCAAGCCATTGCGGCGCAAAGCTAACGGCCAGGCCGACATAGTTCTTGGTAGCGCAGCCGTAATGCTTGTCCTGCCCCGCCGGGCAGCCGCCATAGCCTTCTCCTTTGAACAGTTCCTCGTGCTTGGTCACCCGTTGCACATGACTGAACGCCATTTCGGTGATCAGGCTGCCGGTGTCGAAGTAATCGGTGCGCGGCAGCAACCACAGGCCGTTGACCACCATGTGCCACGTGTCACCGCGAGCGCCCTGATTGTCGGCAGTGCTGATGTTGCTGGAGACCAGCGAGGTGTTCTGGCGATACGACAGGTCGACGCCGAGGGAACCTCCGCCCAATACCGGACCTGCGGAGTAACCCAGGCCATAGAGCTTGACGTTCTCGGCGTACACGTAACGGGCGAAGGTCGGCGCTACTTGCAGGCCCCACGGGTTGTAGTCATCGAACTCGCGATAGAACGCGCTGACCTCCGAATGCAGGAAGTCGAAGCTGTAGGTGCCCATCACGCCCCAGTTGCCCCTGTCCTTGGGTTTGACCGGATCAATCAACGGCCGCGAAACACCGCTGAACAATGGCAAACGGTCCGGCCCTTCCAGGGCGACGTCGGCGGAGGCCAGATAGGTACCGCCTTCAGGCGCGCGCGTGGTGTCCCATTCGAAGAAGTATTGCGCTGCCAGCGACAACTTGTCGGTGACCTGAGCCTGGGTTGAAATCTGCGTCAGCGGCAGGAAGATTTCACGGGTCTCGGTACCAGGGTTGCTCACCGCCTTGCGCCCATCCAACGGTGCTTGCGAGTAGGACACCGCATGCCCGGCAATCAGCAGGCCGTTGCCCCAGTACACGGTATGCCGGCCGGCACGCACGCTGACCGGAATCTCACCCAGGTCGAAGCGGGTAAACGCAAAGGCGTCCAGCAACTCGCCGCTAGGGCCACGGTGATAGCGTTTGGTGAAGCTGGAGTATTTACCGTTGTTGTAGCTCGGCGTGCTGGTACCGGGGAACGCACCTGGGTAGTAAACATTGCCGGGGCTGGTTTCGACATCAGTGTTTTCATATGCCTGGTCGTACCAGCCAGCGCCGCTGATGCGAAAGCCGTTGTACTGCTTGTACGCGACCTCCATTTCGCTCATCAAATCGACACGATTGGTCACCACATCGCCCCGATCAAACTTGGCGTCGGACTCGTCGTAGCTGGCGTTATTGGCCAACGCGGAGTCGCGCCCCTCGGCCCGTATGCCCAGGTTGTAACGTACGGTGTTGTCCCAGCGCGCGGTCCAGTCCGGATTGCCGGTATCAAACTCGGCGGCCTGCACAGCGCCAACAGTCAAGGCACACCCGGTCACGCTGAACCAGACAGCCAGGCTTAACGGCTTTAGCTTTGCGTCGATCATCAACACTCCCATTACTTTTTATTGTTGTTGGCAGCCGAAGCGTTGGGCCGTCTGGACCGCGCCAATGAGCGCTCGTCTGTGGGCTTTCGGTATGGACTGAAGTAGACGGGACGGGGAGGTTCGAGACAACGATTGGGAGTATTGCTGAAATGCATTTTGGTATTGGTCAAATACTCCCGACCTATACTCAAAGGTCCTGGATCGTACTTTTTGAGTACAGGAGGTGACCATGAAATCGGGAACCCGGACAGCGACACTCCTAGCCGCTGCGATGATCGTCGGCTGTACGACTTCATCAAGCCAGACAGTGACTGTTCCCTTGAACGCTACACCACGCAACGGCGGTCAGATCGCCAATGCAACGCTGGCCGTTCAGGGCAATGAGACAGCGTTTTCCTTTGTCGTCAGTGGAGTTCCAAGCGGCACCCTTCGGCCCTTGAATCTCTACACCTTTATCAACAAAGGCAGCTGCGAGCGCCCCGGGACTGTCGCCTATGCAATGAATGACCGGATCAACACCAATCGCATTTCTGCAACGCGCGGCTGGACCTATTCACGAAGTGCGCCAGTGACGCTGGCAGAGCTGCTTTCTGGTGGATATTACTTAGTAATAAGGACCACTCCGGCCGATGGCAACGTGGATATTTTCTGTGGGGATATCAAGCCCGAAACAAGGTGAAATGACACCAGACCGATAACCGGCTTTATCTACAACAGCGTGAAGAACAGTGTGCGTTGCGGTATTTGAATATCCGATACCGCCCCATTGTTTTTGTGATTTTACGATGGCAAAACTGCTCCCTAGACTCCAGCCAATAACTAGGCAACGCCGCTCTCCTGGCGCCGCCATGACAATAAAGCCTGGAGGATGAACATGAGTGCGCCCCCGTCTCTGGATGACAAGTACGTCCAGCACACTGGAAAAGTTTTGCTCACCGGGATTCAGGCGCTGGTGCGTCTGCCGCTGATGCAGCGCCAACGCGATCTGGCCAATGGCTTGAATACCGCCGGTTTTATTTCCGGGTACCGTGGCTCGCCGCTGGGTGGTTTCGACCAGGCATTGTGGAAGGCGCGCGACTACCTCAAGGAACACCACACGGTGTTCCATCCAGGCATGAACGAAGACCTCGCTGCTACCTCAATCTGGGGTACGCAACAGGTCAATCTCTTCGAAGGCGCCACCTACGATGGCGTGTTTGGCATGTGGTACGGCAAGGGTCCGGGCGTCGATCGCTGCGGCGATGTGTTCCGCCACGCCAACGCCGCCGGCACCTCGAAATTTGGCGGCGTGCTGGCCATTGCCGGCGACGACCATGGCGCACGCTCCTCCTCGCTACCGCACCAGACCGAACACATTTTCAAAGCGGTGATGATGCCGGTGCTGGCGCCATCGGGGGTGCAGGAATACCTCGACTACGGCATGCATGGCTGGGCCATGTCGCGCTATTCCGGCTGCTGGGTCGCCCTCAAAGCGGTGGCCGATACCGTAGAGAGCGCGGCCGTCGTCGACATCGACATTCATCGCGTACAACCGATCATTCCCGATATCCCGCTGCCCGAAGGTGGCTTGAATATCCGTTGGCCGGACCCGCCCCTGGCACAGGAACAGCGCCTGCTGGAACACAAGCTATATGCTGCCCTCGCCTATGCACGGGCCAACCGCCTCGACCGTGTCGTGATGGACTCAGCGAAAGCGCGCATCGGCATCATCACGTCAGGCAAATCGTACCTCGACGTTTGCCAGGCACTGAAAATCCTCGGCATCGACGAAACACTCGCCCAGCAGATTGGCCTGCGGGTCTACAAGGTCGGCATGGTTTGGCCGCTGGAGGCTGAAGGCGTCCGGCAGTTCGCCGAGGGCCTGGAAGAAATCGTGGTGGTGGAAGAAAAACGCCACATGATCGAGTACCAGTTGAAGGAAGAACTCTACAACTGGCGCGAGGATGTGCGCCCGCGCATCGTCGGCAAGTTTGACGACAAGGGTGAGTGGAGCCTGCCGCACACGGGTTGGTTGCTACCCGCCATCAACGACCTGACCCCGGCTATGATCGCCCGGGCGCTGGCCAAACGCATTTTGCGCCTGCATCAAAGTGGCCCGCTGCAAGTGCGCCTGGCGGTGCTGGATGCGCAATTGGCGAGCAAAGACCAGTTCAGTAACCTGATGGAACGCGTGCCCCACTACTGTTCCGGTTGCCCGCACAACACCTCGACCAAAGTCCCGCAGGGCAGTCGCGCATTGGCCGGCATCGGCTGCCATTACATGGCCGCCTGGATCTACCCGCAGACCCAGACGTTCAGTCAGATGGGGGGCGAAGGCGTGGCGTGGATCGGCCAGGCACCGTTTACCACTACTCAACATGTGTTCGCCAACCTCGGTGACGGAACCTATTTCCACTCCGGCATTCTCGCGATTCGGGCTGCCATCGCGGCCAAGGTGCAGATCACCTACAAGATTCTCTACAACGACGCCGTGGCCATGACCGGCGGCCAACCAGTGGACGGCAGCCTCAGCGTGGCGCAAATCAGCCGGCAACTCGTTGCAGAAGGCGTGCAGCGTGTGGTGGTGGTCAGCGAAGATGTCGAGAAGTATCAGCACATCCATGATCTGGCAGACGGCGTGCCGGTGCTGCGTCGCGACCAGATGGACGAAGTGCAGGAACAGCTGCGCCAGTTCCAGGGCGTATCCGCAATCATCTATGACCAGACCTGCGCTGCGGAAAAGCGTCGGCGTCGCAAGCGCGGCAAGTTTCCGGATCCGGCACGCCGTGTCGTAATCAATGAAGCAGTGTGTGAAGGCTGTGGCGATTGCAGCAGCAAATCCAACTGTATGTCGGTGGTGGCGGTGGAAACCGAGTTCGGCCGCAAGCGTGAAATCGACCAGTCCTCTTGCAACAAAGACTTCACGTGTCTCAACGGTTTTTGCCCGAGTTTTGTCACGGTCGAAGGTGGCACCTTGCGCAAACCCAAGGCCTTGGCGGCCGCGAAGGATGACGTGTGGGATTTGCCGACGCCCGCGACCGTCGCGCTGGATGAGCCTTACAGCATCCTGATCACTGGCGTGGGCGGTACGGGCGTGGTGACCATCGGTGCCCTGCTGGGGATGGCGGCGTTCATCGAAGGTAAAGGCACGCTCAATCTGGACATGGCCGGCATGGCGCAAAAAGGCGGCGCGGTGTGGTCGCACATCCGCATCGCCGCGCACCAGGAACAATTGTTTGCACCGCGGATTGCCGAGGGTGAAGCGGGCTTGCTGCTGGGTTGCGACCTGGTGGTCAGTGCCAACACCGAAACCTTGTCCAAGCTGCGTCACGGCGTCACCCATGCCGTGGTCAACAGCGAGGAAAGCATTACCAGCGCTTTTGTGCGCACCTTCGCCCAGCAAGCGGAAAGTGGTGATTTGCTCAAACACCCGGACCCGAAATTCCAGACCCAGAGCATGTCGGCACAAATTGTCGAAGCAGTGGGCTCCGACCAGGCGGACTTTGTCGACGCCAGCAAAATTGCCACGGCGTTGTTGGGTGATTCGATAGCCACGAACACCTTCATGCTCGGCTATGCCTACCAGAAAGGCTGGTTGCCGGTGGGTAAAGCGGCGCTGCTACAGGCCATCGAACTGAACGGCACCGCGGTGCCCTTCAACCTCTCGGCCTTTGACTGGGGCCGGTGCAGCGCCCATGACTTGCCACGGGTTTTACGCAAACTGGAAGCCGGCAAGGTGCAAAGCCCGGACCGCTTACTGTCGCAAAGCCTGGAAGAAACGCTGGCACGGCGCATGGAGTTTCTCACTGCGTACCAGAACTACGCCTATGCCCAACGCTACCGGTTTCGTGTCGAGCAATTCATCAAGGCGGAAACCGCACTGTTCGGACAACCCGGCAAGCTGTCGGCGAGTGTCGCCCGATATTACTTCAAAGTGCTGGCGATCAAGGATGAATACGAAGTGGCGCGCCTGTTTACCGATGGACAATTCCTGGAAAAAATCCAGGCCGGCTTCGAGGGCGACTACCGCCTGCGCTTCCACCTGGCACCACCGCTGCTGAACGATAACGGCTCCGGTCGCGAACCGAAAAAACGCAGCTTCGGCCCGTGGATGCTGCAAGGCTTCAAGCTGCTGGCCAGGCTCAAGTTCCTGCGTAATACCTGGCTTGATCCGTTCGGTCGTACCCATGAACGCAAGGTGGAACGCAACTGGCTGGCCAGTTACGAACGCGTCCTCGATGAAGTACTCACTGGCTTGACGGCCGACAAGCTGAGCCTTGCTCAGGAGTTGGCGGAGTTGCCAGACAGCGTTCGCGGTTATGGTCCGGTGAAAGAGCGTTTCCTCGGCCACGCCGAAAAGCGCCAGGCGCAATTGCTTGAGCAATGGCGTAATGGTCCGAGTGTCACGTTTCACGATGCCAGCCAGGTCACCGGCAAAATCGCCATCACTCAACTGTAAATATCCCGGCCCTGGGCCAGGTGCCAGGACCCGGGTTGCATGCGATGCCGCCCGGGAAGTTGGCTAAAACAATAAGGTCGACCCATGAACGAAGAGCTGGCCAGAAACTACCGGGAGATTCTTCACGGAGTGGGCGAAGATCCAGAGCGAGAAGGCTTGCTGGACACGCCAAAACGCGCGGCGAAAGCCATGCAGTACCTGTGTCATGGCTATCAGCAAAGCCTCGAACAGATCGTCAACGGCGCGTTGTTTGAATCGGACAACGATGAGATGGTCATCGTCCGTGACATCGAACTGTACTCACTCTGCGAACACCACCTCCTGCCGTTTATTGGCAAGGCCCATGTCGCCTATATTCCCACTGGTAAGGTGCTGGGGCTGTCGAAAGTGGCCCGCATTGTCGATATGTTCGCTCGCCGTTTGCAGATTCAGGAAAACCTGACACGGCAGATTGCCGACGCGATTTCCCTAGTGACCGATGCCGCCGGAGTGGCGGTAGTGATCGAGGCAAAACACATGTGCATGATGATGCGCGGTGTGGAGAAGCAGAACTCGGTGATGAGCACCTCGGTAATGCTCGGCGCGTTCCGCGAGTCGTACAACACCCGCCAGGAGTTTTTGCAGTTGATCCGCGGTCGCTAGGAGAGGCGCCAGGCGCCCCACCTTCAACTCAACTGAGCATCAGCATGCCGCCATCAATCATCAACGTTTGCCCGGTGACAAATCGCGAACCGTCTCCGGCAAGAAATACCAGCACAGGCGCCAGATCCCGGGCCGGTTCACCCAGCTGTCCGCCGATGGGCACTTGCCTTGTCATGTAGGCATCGTGCTGCTGCAATTGCTCGGTGCTCATGCTCGCGCGAGTCGCCTCGTACATCGGCGTCCACATCGCCGGGGCGATAGCGTTGACGGTAATGCCCAAGGGGCCCCATTCCCGCGCCACCGTGCGCGTCCACGCCAGCACCGCCCCCTTGCTGGCCGCGTAATGGGCTTTGCCGGGCTGTCCGATGACGCCTGCCGCAGAGGCGAAGTTGATGATCCGCCCACCGCTGCCCTTCAGCAGCTCATAGGCCGCGCGGTTGGTCAGGAATGTGCCACGGGTATTCACCGCAAAGACTTTTTCCCACTCGTCCAGCGTGATGCTGTCGGCACTGGCATTCGGCGCGATACCCGCAGCATGTACCAGCACATCCAGACCATTGAGCCGTTCGTTGGCCCAGGCGAAAGCGGCATCCACGGATTGGCTGTCAGCGATATCGCAGACTCGTGTATGCGCCCACCCGCCACCGTCCCCCGTCATCAAGGCGGCTTCGCCCAGGTCGAGGCTGACGACATAGGCTCCCTCCTCCACAAATGCTTTGACCACTGCCGCGCCGATACCCCTGGCGCCTCCCGTGACGATGATTCGTTTACCGGCCAGTTGCATGGGCTTTCCCTCTGGTTATCAGGCGGTTTGATCGATGCGCTGCAACGCCGTAGCGAATAGATGCAACGCTGAGGCGTGGTGTTTTTCACCCGTGACCATCGAGGCTTTACCCGCACACGCACGGGCGTAACTGACTTCGAGAAAGATGCCGAGTTTGAAACCCGCCAACACCAGGTACCAGGTGAAGTCCGCCAACGAGCGCGAGCTGCCGGCGTGGTAATGGGCGACCAGTTCGTCGCTGCTGCAAAAGCCGTCCCAGGGATGCACTTCGATGGTGCCGGCACCACGACCGTCGGCACAGGGCCAGGTGACCACCAGCCAGGCAAGGTCGAGCAACGGATCACCGATGGTCGCCAGCTCCCAATCGACGACCGCGGCCAACTCCCCGCAGTCATGCCGGAACATGACGTTGGACAGGTGAAAGTCGCCATGTTGAATACCGGCCTCAAACTGCTGCGGGCAATGATCGCTCAGCCAATTGGCCAAACGTGCAAGTCCCGGCAGGCTGCTCGCCCCCGGCCAACCGGGGTAGTCTTTGACGCTGTCCAAGTGTGCCAGCCAGCGTGAGACCTGACGCTGATGAAAACCGTCCGGGCGGCCAAAGTCCGCCAGCCCCACCGCCTGGTAGTCAATGTCGCCCAGACGCAATAGCGCATCCACCATGGCAAAGCCCATGCGCCTGCGCAGCGCCGGCCGTTCAGCATGGGGTGCTGGCAATCCTGCGGCGCTATTGGGGTTGAAGCCCTGCACTGGTTCCATTAAATAAAAACTGGAGCCCAGAACGGCCTGGTCAGTACAGTCGGCGATCAAACCGGCATGGGGCACTTGCGATCCGGCCAATACCTTGAGCAGGCGCGCTTCACGGACGATGGTTTTACCGCCGACTTCGCGCAGTTCCAGGGAAGGCCGGCGCAACACGAATTCACGCACGCCTCGCCGAAAGCGCAGCAGCAGATTCTGCGTGCCGCCGGCTAAACGTACCGCAGCCTTGATCGGGCCACTTTCCAGGTCTTGGGTGTCCATCCAGTCGGCCAGGCGCTCGAGGTCGACCAGATCCTGCCAATCGTTCATACGTCGCGCTCGCCGAGACTGGCCAGCACGCCGGCGTATTTTTCCCGGGCGCGGGCCGCGGCGGTGGGCCGATGGTAATCGGGGAACAACTCGTCGCAGGGCTGATAGTCGCGCAGCAGCTGTTTGGCCACCGTGACTTTGTGCACTTCGGTGGGCCCGTCGGCCAGCCCCATCTGGAAGGAGCGGACGATGTACCCGGTAAACGGCATTTCTTCGCATACCCCTAACGAGCCATGTACATGCAGGGCGCGCGCGGCGATGTCATGCAAAACCTTGGGCATGGCGGCTTTCACCGCAGCGATGTCCTTGCGCACCCGCTTGTAGTCCTGATACTGATCGATGCGCCACGCCGTACGCATCACCAGCAAGCGAAACTGCTCCAGTTCGATCCACGAATCGGCAATTTTTTCCTGGACCATCTGCTTGTCCGCCAGGCGGCTGCCCTGGGTACTACGCGACAGGGATCGTTCACAGAGTGCATCAAGGGCTTTTTGCGCCTGGCCGATCACCCGCATGGCATGGTGCACGCGGCCACCACCGAGCCGCACCTGAGCCACGACAAATGCCTGGCCGGGCGCACCGAGCATGTCGCCCGCAGGCACTCGCACCTTGTCGAATGACAGGTAAGCATGGGTGGCGGCGGGGTCATCGGCGATACCGACGTTACGGATAATGCTCACCCCGGGCGCGTCAGCGGCGACGATGAACATCGACATGCCTTCATACACCGATACGCTTTTATCAGTGACCGCCATCACGATATAGAACGCTGCGTAGCGGGCATTGGAGGCGAACCATTTTTCGCCGTTCAGCAGCCAGTCATCGCCATCGCGCACCGCTTCGGTGGTGAACACGGCAGGATCCGCGCCACCTTGCGGCTCGGTCATGGCGAAGCAGGACACGATATCGCCATCGAGCAACGGTTGCAGGTAGCGCTGCTTCTGCGCCGGGGTGCCGTAATGGGCGAGGATTTCCCCGTTGCCTGAATCGGGGGCCTGGCAGCCAAACACAATCGGGCCGAACAGCGAGCGGCCGAGAATTTCATTGATCAATGCCAGGCGCACCTGGCCATACCCTGCCCCGCCCAGTTCCGGGCCCAGGTGACACGCCCACAACTTGCGAGCCTTCACCTGCGCTTGCAGCGGTTTGACCAGTTGCTTGAACAACGGATCGTGGATATTCCACGGGCTGCCCAGCACATGATCGAGGGGCTCGACTTCCTCCCGTACAAACTGCTCGATCCAATCCAGTTCCGCCTGTATCTCGGGGTCGGTCTGAAAGTCCCAGGCCATGGTGTGTCTCCTAGCAAATAGCGATCAGGCCAGCAGCATGCCGCCGTCGACCAACAGGGTTTGGCCGAGCACATAGCTGGCCAGCGGCGAGGCAAGGAACAGGGCCACGTTGGCCATGTCCTGGGGCGTGCCCAAGCGCCCTTGAGGAATGGCGCGCAATGCGCCTTCGAGGCGCTTGGGGTTGCTGGTGGTCACCCGCGTCAGCTTGGTTTCCACCAAACCGGGGGCAATGCCATTCACCCGGATGCCGTCACGTGCCCAGGCTTCGGCCAGGGTGCGAGTCAGTCCGAAAGCACCGGTTTTCGAGGCGTTGTAGGCCGGGTTGCCACGCGTGGAGTGGAAGGCGGCAGCGGAGCTGACAGTGATCATCGAACCCTTGGCCTGCATCAGCAGTGGGTGAAATTTCTGCGCGCACACCATCAGGCTGGTGAGGTTGACGTCGAGTACTCGCTTGAAACCCTCGGTGAGAAATTCCTGACGGTCGTAGAGCACCGTGCCTTGTGCCTGCACCAACACATCCAGGCGGGTGAATGGCACACAGACCCCTTCGATCAATGCCGCATCCGCGACGTCTACCTGGGCGTAATGCAGGCCTTCAAGATTAGAGTCAGGTGAGTCGTTATAGGCCGCCGCCGAGGCACGCGTACCCCAGACATGCACCTCGGCACCGCGCTGGCGAAAGTTCTGCGCAATGCCATTGCCGATGCCACTGGACCCGCCAACTACCAGCACGGTTTTACCGCTGAAATCCAACTCGTACATGGGTATTCCTTGTGCTTGTCGAAAAATCCTGTCGGGCAATAGGCCCACCGTTACAGCGCCACCAGGCCAACCGAGGCCAATCGTTCGAGCTCGCTGCCGGTAAAGCCGAGGCCTTCCAGAACTTGCCGGGTATGTTGGCCGAGGGCGGGTGGCGGACGCTGCAGCGATAACGGCAAGTTGCCGAAGTCCCAGAACGCGCCGATCTGTTGCAGGTCACCGTAAACAGCATGTGAGTAATGAGCGTGCAGACCCGCTTCGGCGTGTTCGGGGCTGTCGAGAAAGGCATCCATCTGCGCTTCCAGCACTGCCTGTGCAGGAACCTGCGCTGCGACCAATGAGGCGAGCGCCGCTTGCCGGGTCTGATCGGCAAACCAGGTTTCGGGCTGATCATCCACCAGCCTCTCGAAACGTTGCACCTCATCCGGTTGCAGCGCTGCCACCACCAGCCAGGAATCGCTACACCGATACAAACGATGGGCATCACTCAGACCGGTCTGTTGCGCGTCCAAATGATCGATTGGTGTGAGGCTGCCGTCTTCCAGCACCACCGCTTCGCTCATCGACAGCATCGTGGCGCCCAGCAATGACGAGCTGACCATTTGTCCGACGCCACTGCGGTTGCGCTCATACAACCCCAGGAGCAAGGCGTAGAGCGAGGACAGACCGGCAAAAAAATCACCCACGCCGAAGCGCAGCCACATGGGCGCCTGGCCCTCACCGCCCTGCTCGACTTCCCAGCCGCAAGAGGCCTGCATCAGTTGGTCAAAGCCCGGCCAATCCGTGCGCGGTCCGGTCGGTCCGTAGGCACTGACATGGCAATACACCAGCTGCGGGTTGAGCGCTTTGAGGCTCTCGTAGTCGACCTTGAGCTTGCGTGCGGCGGGAAGCCGCATGTTGTGGTGTACCACATCGGCCCAACGTGCCAACGCCTCTACGGCGGGCTCGGTCTGCCGATCGCCCAACTGCAACGCGACGCCCAATTTGCCACGCTGGGTACCGCTGAAAATCCGCTCCAGGCGGCGCATGGCATCGCCCTTGGGCGCCTCGATTTTAATGACTTCTGCCCCCAGGTCCGCCAGCAACATGCAGGCAAACGGCCCGGCCAGATAGGCGCCCAGATCCAGTACTTTCAGACCGTGCAGCGGAGGCAAGGGCGCCGGACTCGACCTGGGCAGTTGCGAAGGGATCACAGCATCGGCGCCAGACAGTCCGGCGTTCCCCTCACCTGCCAGAGGTGCGCTACCGCCAACTCGTGCGGGTGGCTGCACCTGCCAGGCAGGGCCTGGTTGCAGTGTTTTGCCCAACTGCACATCGTCGACTTCAACCACATAGCCATTCAGGCGTGCTTGTTCGTCGAAGTAGATATCGCCAAATGGAGCGGCAATTTGCGCAGCAACGTCGTGCTGCCAGAAATGCTCGACCCATTCCTGTGCCGACCGTGTGGCAATGATCGCCTTGTTGGCGCCGAAGTTTGGCGCCACATGGCTCGATGGCCACAGCGCGTTCAAGCGAGCCACTTCGGTTTCGCCGAACTCACTGAGTGCCGCGGCCATCCAAGGGGATTTGTCCGGCGAATAATGCACATGCAACCAGCGGCCATCAGCGCACTGGTGCAATGGAATTGGAATGTGTTTATCCAGACCTTTGGCAAAGGCCGGGGTCGGTGTTTGTGCGCGGTTCCAATGCATGGTCATTGGCACCAAGGCTGCCTGAGCCAAACTCGTATGAGCGATGCCGCCGCAGCCGTCACGGTCGCGCGCCAGTAACCGCGCCATCACCCCGACCACACACAGCCAGCTGGCCAGCCAATTGGCAAATGGCATGCGTACGAACACCGGGCCGGGGCGATGCGCCGGCTGTTCGTCCAACAGGCCCAGGCGCGCCAGGATAAGCGTTTCCCGGGGAATGGAATTCGCCAGTGCATGCCGATGGGGCCAGCCGCTGATCGCTGAGATAACCAATCGAGGGAAGTCTGCAGTGAGCTGCGCGTCTGCCAGACCATGGGCCTGCGCTACCGCGGGGGTGAAGTCATGCAGCAGCACATCGGCGCTGGCTAGCAACGAGTTCAGTTGCTGGCGATCTGCGGCATTTTCCAGGCAGAGGATGACACTTCGTTTGCCACGGTTAAGCACAGCAAACAGCGCCTGTTTCTCTCTGGCACGGTTGGCGGGTGGCTCGATCATCACCACTTCGGCACCCGCTTCGCAAAGATGCATGCCAGCGGCAGATCCGGCAATGCCGGAACACAGACTGATGACGCGAATTCCTTCGAGGATTGCCTGGCTCATTCAGCACCTGTCTTCTTCTGCGCTTAGCGTTTTGCAGCAGAGCTGCAGAACGAATCCATGGCGTTACCCTAAGCGATCGGCGATAAATTCCATAGATAGATTAGTATTCCGAATATAGAATCATAAGCATGAATATGAACAATAAATAACAATTCGTCTAAATATCACTAAAAGCCGATTAAGGGCGTTGCGATGATCCTGCGCATGGACCACTTCACCATCGTCTCAGACCAACTGGAGGCGACACGAAATTTCTATGTTGGAGTACTCGGGTTGGTGGAGGGGCCACGCCCGCCCTTCCCGGTTCCCGGATTCTGGCTGTACACCCAGGAACAACCAGTTCTGCATGTGGTGGGCGTATCACAAATGCCGGAGCCGCGACGTGGCGTGCTTGACCATATGGCGTTTCATGCCCAGGGCTTGCAGAGGATGTGGAAACACCTGAGTGAGCACGGCGTGCGATTCAAAGTGATCCGTGCGCCCGGCGCCGAGCGCACGTGGCAGCTGTTCATCCAGGACCCCAATGGGGTTGAAGTGGAGTTGGATTTCGACGCCAGCGAAGTGCCGCCCGCCGACTGGAAAGAACGCCGGGGTGGCTAAATCAATCCGGCATAGCTGCCGCCGTCGATCTGCAAATTTTGCCCGGTGATATAGCCGGCTTGCGCCGAACAGAGAAATGCGCAGGCCGCTGCCAGTTCGCTCGGCTGGCCAAATCGTCGTGCGGCTATCGGCTTGAGCATTTCCACCCGTGCTTGCTCAAAACTGAGCTGGCGAAGTTCCGCCAGTTGCTCGGTCATAAAGCGCAGACGGTCCGTCTCAATGCGCTCCGGCAGCAGATTGTTGATCGTCACATTGTCCCGCACCACCTCGACCGACAGAGCTTTGCAAAAAGCGGTCAGCCCCGCACGCGCCGCCGTGGACAAACCCAATGGCAACCGGGGCGACTTAACCATCGCCGAGGTGATATTGACGATACGGCCGAAACCTCGCGCACGCATACCAACGACCACCGCCTGAATCAGCAGGATACCCGAGAGCATGTTGGCCTCAATGGCCGCCAGCCAGGCAGCATGATCCCAATCCTCCGGACGACCCGGCTCTGGCCCGCCGTTGTTGGTCACCAGAATATCCATCACCGGACAGGCAGCCAGCAGCGCCTGTCGCCCGGCGGCGGTGGACAGGTCGGCCACCACGGTGCGCGGCAGCCGGCCGGTGCTGCGCAAGATGTCCTGCGCAGTGTGTTCCAGGCTCTCGGCATCGCGGCCGTTGATCAGCACCTCACAGCCCTCCTGCGCCAATGCCAGCGCACAGGCTTTGCCAAGTCCCCGAGAGGATGCGCACACCAGAGCAATACGTCCGCCAATACCCAGATCCATTGCAGCACTCCTCGTACATTGGTGTCAGTCGTTCATGCCGAGCAAGGCCGTGATGTCGCGCCCGGGTTCAGCATCGCCGCCGTAGGTGAATTGGCCAGCGCGCTGGCGTTCGGCCAACTGCTCCATCTGGTAGCGATAACGGGTACCCGGCGTATCGAAGCGCGAGTGCAGGTCGCGACGTGGGTCGACCTCGAAATAACGTTGGTTCTGCGGGCGCACCACCGAGTTGTCCTGGGGCTGGATGATGTAGTTGATGCGCGGCATCACATAACGAAAAGGTGCGGGTGCAGCGGTGGTGTTGAAGGTGACGTCACACCGCGAGCGATGCTTGCCCACCGGCAGGAAGGGTTGCAGGTTGGGCACGTCGTAACCGGGGCGAAAGCGCGGATAGGAGATGCATACGTTGCTGCGTAGATGAATGTGCAGCACGGCGCGAAAATCCTGATACCTGGCGCGCACGCCGCCGACCCAGCGCATGATCGGCGCCACTGACTTTTGCGCCACGGTACGGGTGCGAGTCACGGTCTCGGAGGTCCATTGCACTTCCACCACGTCCGACTCGCTTACACCGTCGCCAATGGTATTGGCATGCAGGAAATCGGCATGGGTCAGATCAATCAGGTTTTCCACCGACAGCGCCGAGGTCGCATCAAACCGCACGGTTCGCTGGGTGTAACCGGGAAGACTGCCATCCTGGGGTAGAAACGGAATATGCGGGAGCAACTGCATGTCGGCAGCGTCCGGATTACCGTACCAGACCCAGATGTACCCGTAGCGCTCAACCAGCGGATAAAAGCCCCGTCCCCCGGTAAACGCTGTGAGTGTCAGCTCTTTATGGGGGAAATGCGGGTGAAACTCGGCCGCCACCGCACGCCCGTTGTCGCGCCACAGGTAATAGGGCTGAGCATGAATGATCCGGCGAATGGGCCGGGTACCCAGGTCGCGGCTATGGGACACCGGGAACCAGGTGTCACGCAGGTCGTAGTTGATTGGCGTCCAGTCACCCCGAACTTTGCCAGGGATCGTATCGGTGGAGGAAGGCACGGCATGCATGGTGGGAGCTCCTGTGCTCAGACGACTGCGCTGACGGGAATCAGGGTCGGTTGGCGCAACTCACGCAGTTCGCGGGATGAGGTTTGCAACAAGGCCGCGACGGCTGTGCCGTCGATCCGGCTGTTCACCTGGAACGGCGCCTGTTTGCGCAGGCGGGCCAGACGCCAACGCAGGGGTGCCCTGAGGTGTACGTGCTCATGCACAAAACCACGCCAGCACAAACTGGTTGTGCCACGACGGTTGGCACCGGTGGCGATCATCAGCGTCACCAGCGGCAATTCATCTTCGCTCAGCAAATCCACTCGAACAGTACCGCCGTTAAAGGGGACCGCGGTGCGCACGATCAAGGGGTAATCCACCACAAACTGCGAAGGCAGGATTTGTGTGGTCCATACCGCACCTCGCTCCAGAACCACCCGCCCCTGCTCGCTGCGCAGATCGCCAAGGAAAAAATCGGTGAGGCGCACATGGGCAAACCCGAGCAAGCATTCCGGGCCGTCGAGCATCGCGTCCAGGTACTGGTCGTGACTCATGTTGACGATGGTGGAACCGGTAAATTCGCGTCCGCCCGGTTGGTAGCCGCTGCTGGGCAATTGCCCTTGCGGTGCCCCTTCACCCAACCACACATGGACAAAACCATTCGCCTCGCTGACCGCAAAGGCACGCGCGGCATAACGTGCAGGCACACGCTCATCGGTATGCAGGTTGGGGATCTGCGTACAGCCACCACTGGCGCCATCAAAGGTCCAGCCGTGATAACCGCACTGCAGACCGGACTCGACGACTCGCCCCAAAGCCAGCGGCACCCGCCGATGTGGGCAACGGTCTTCCAGGGCAAAGGCCTGGCCGGCTGCGTTTCGGAACAGGACCAGTTCCTCGCCGGCAAAGGCCACGGCCAATGGCACTTGATCTTTCACGGCCTCGCAAAGCGCCATGGCCCACCAGCCAGGGGTCATCATCGGGCTGCCTCTTTGTTATTGGTCTTGGGCAAATGCGTTGAACGCAGTCAGCGCTAACGGTAGTGCTTCGCGGCAGAGAGAGCAAACACAAATAAACAGTATTTTGTTTTCTGTTGAAATTATTTACAGCCAACGAAAACCGCAAGATGTGGCCACAACCCTCTACGAACCTTGGTTCAATAGACACATTTCCGCTCTTTAGGCCACCTACAAATGGACATTTCTTCTATTAGTGATCATGTTCTAATGGAAAATAGCTAGCGAGCAATCCATAAGCCTGATTACCATTAGCTTGCTCATTAACTCCAAGGTGCGCTGACGATGACCCAATCCACCCTCGGCTTTGTCCTCCATGACGTTGCGCGCGAGGTGAAACATGGCTGAGCCGACATTGCAGCGCCCTGCCGTGCACGCCGAAGCCCGACCGCTCGAGCCCGTGGAAAAACCCCGGATGCAGGCGCCCGAGGCTTCCGCCCTTGATGGCGATGCTCAAGAACCGAATGACACGGCGCGCCAACGCTGGCGCATCGGTCTGTTTTTGCTGGCACCGATCAGTGTCGTGGCCTGCGCCGCCTGGTATGTGTTGGGTGGCCAGGTCGTGAGTACCGACAACGCTTATATCCAGGCCGAGCGGGTGGGAGTTTCAACCGATGTCGCCGGGATCGTCGCGGCCATTGAAGTCAGTGACAACCAGACCGTGAGCAAAGGCCAGGTCTTGTTCCGCCTCAAGCCCGAGCCGTTTGAAATCGCCGTGGCCAGCGCCAGGGCGCAGCTGGAGAACGCGCGCAACCAGATCCTCTACCTCAAGGCGAGCTACAACCAATCTCTGGCCGAAATCGCCCAGGCTGAAGCCAAATTGCCGTTTTACCAGACCAATCTGCAACGGCTGGAAAAGCTGGTCAGCGTTGCCGCCGTCTCAAGGACTATCTACGACGACGCCCACCAGGACCTCGACAATACCCGTCAGCAAGTATCGGTCGCCAAGGCCCAGGCTGCCGCGGCGTTGGCCCAACTGGGTGGGCGCCTGGACAGACCACTTGAGCAGCATCCTTCCTACTTGCAGGCGCTGGCGGCCCTGAATGAAGCCGAACGCAACCTGCGAAACTCCGTGGTCATCGCCCCGTTCGACGGCGTCGTCACCAACGTTGACTCGCTGCAAGTGGGCGCGTATCTGCAACCACCCCAATCGGGCTTCAGCCTGGTCTCCAGCGAGCGACTGTGGGTCGCGGCGTCCCCGAAAGAAACCGAGCTGACCAACGCCCGGATTGGCCAGGGCGTCACCATCGAGGTAGACACTTATCCGGGTATCACCTGGCATGGCACCGTGGAAAGCATCAGCCCGGCCTCCAGTTCGAGCTTCTCCCTGCTGCCGGCCCAGAACACCACGGGCAACTGGGTGAAAGTCGTGCAGCGCATTCCGGTACGCATCCATATCGACGATGCTGTCGGCAAACCGGCGCTGCGCCATGGCATGAGCGCCGTGGTAGATATCGACACCGGCACCGCACGAGGCCTGCCCAAGCCACTGGCAAACCTGCTCGCACGCCATCATGAATGACGTGTCCGGACCGCTGCCGCCCTCGCCGCTGCGGGTACTGATCACACTGTGCGTGGTGCTGGCGGTGGTCATGCAGGCGCTGGACACCACCATCGCCAACGTCGCACTGCCCTTTATGCAGGGCAGCGTATCGGCCAGCGCCGATCAGATTAACTGGGTGCTGACTTCCTACATCGTCGCCACAGCCATCATGACGCCGCCCTCGGCATTCCTTGCCCGACGCTTCGGTCGCAAGCGCGTATTGCTGTGGTCGATCTTCGGTTTTGTATTGGCCTCGGTGCTCTGTGGCATCGCCCGCTCCCTGGAAGAAATCATCCTGTTCCGCCTGCTGCAAGGGGTGGCCGGGGCGGCATTGGTGCCCTTATCGCAAGGCATTCTGCTGGATATTTACCCGCAGAAAGACCGAGGGTCGGCAGTGGCCCTGTTCGGGGTATCGGTCATGGTCGGCCCGGTATTAGGTCCGATGCTCGGCGGCTGGCTGACGGAACACCTCAGCTGGCGCTGGGTGTTCTTCATCAACCTGCCTATCGGGTTGCTGGCCTTTATCGGCATGACCCGCTTCATACGGGAAACCCCGGCCGACAAGACTGCACGCCTGGACTGGCTGGGCTTTGGCTCGCTCAGCGTGGCGATCATGTCGATTCAATTGTTCCTCGACCGCGGCGAACAACTGGGCTGGTTCGACTCCGGGGAAATCATCCTGGAAGCGCTGGTGGCCGCCGTCGCTTCGTACATCTTCATTGTCCACACCTTCACTCATGACAAGCCCTTTATCAGCCTGAAGCTGTTCAAAGATCGCAATTACTCGGTGGCGGTGGTGTTTATCTTTATCATTGGCATCACCTACCTGGCCTCGCTGGCACTGATGACACCCTACCTGCAAACCCTGATGGGGTACCCGGTGCTCACCGCCGGCATGGTCATGGGGCCACGCGGACTGGGGACGATGCTCAGCATGTTCCTTGCCGGGAAGATCATCGGCAAAGTGGATATTCGCTGGATACTGTTTTGCGGTTTGTTGCTGTCCGCCTGGTCGATGTACATGATGACCGGCTGGACGCCGGCCGTGTCCATCGACACCATCATCTACGTCGGCTTTATTCAGGGCGCGAGCCTGGGTCTGTTGTTCGTCCCGCTGACCACCATCGCCTTTACCACCCTGCCCCCGCATTTGCGAGGCGAAGCCACGGGCCTGTACAACCTGTCACGCAACGTCGGTTCGAGCGTTGGCATCTCGATCGTTACGGTGCTGCTGGCGCAAAACACCCAGATAAACCATGCCGAAATCGGTGCATACGTGACGCCGTTCAACCGCCTGTTCGATGCCTGGCCTGTCAACCATCAGCTCAATCCATTGACCGCCAGCGGGCGTGCAGCACTGGATGGCTTGATCACTGTGCAGGCCAGCTGGGTGGCTTACCTGGATGACTTCAAGCTGCTGATGTGGTTATCCATCGGCGTCATACCGCTGCTGCTGATATTCAGGACGGCGAAGTCTCAAGCGAATCAGGCCTCGTAGCGAAAACGTCCCACCGCCACATTCAGCTCATCGGACAGCTCGCGCAAAGACACCACGGCTCCGGATACCTGATGGGTGATCGCATCACCCTCGCCGGCCATGCGTGCGATGTGCTCGACGTTGGCCACGATGCCTCGCCCACCCTCGCTCTGCACGCTTACCGCATCGGCGATCCGGTCAACCCCGCGCGTAGAGTCACCCACCAGTTCCGTTGCCTGCTGCAGGGTGCTTTCCAACTCACTCAGCAGCCGGCCGCTTTCTTCCAATGCCACAGTGCCCGCGCTCAATGCCTGGTCGACGATCCCGGACTGGCTCTCCAGCTTCAACGTCAGCTGGTTGATCGAGTTGGCCGCCAGCGCAGAGCGTTGTGCCAGGTTACGCACTTCGTCGGCCACCACGCTGAAGCCGCGCCCCCTCTCTCCGGCACGCGCCGCTTCGATGGCCGCATTGAGCGCCAGCATGCCCGTCTGCGCGGAGAGGTCCTTGACCTGACCGATGCTGGCGGTAATCGCTGTCGTACTTTCGACAAAATCGCCCACCGAGCCGCGGATCGCGGAGAAGGCATGGCGCACGCTGTCGATTTTCTCAAGCAGTCGCGATAAGGCCAAGTGTCCATCCTGCGCACCGCGCAAACTGGCTTCGGCGCAGCTGCGCAGGCTTTCAGCATGACTGGAGATTGCCGCAATACCGTCGCTCATCTGCTCGATGGTCATCGACACCGCGCCCACCGCACCGGCCTGCGCCGTAGAGCTTTGCGCCACCCGCGCCGAAGCGCCCACCAGCTCCTCTGCCGAGGCGCCGACCGATGCCGCGACTCCGGCAACCTGGCGCATGGCCTGCTGGAAGCTATCGATGAGTTCGTTGAATGCTTGAGCCGTATGGGCAATCTCGTCTCGACCCATGACCCGCACGCGTCGGGTCAGGTCGCCATCGCGCAACTCGATCGACGCCCTCTCGATTTCCCGGATGGGCCGGATGATTTGCGCACGCAACAAAAGACTGACTAACACAGCCATTAAGCTGCCACCCAGCAGCACCGCCACGAGCATCCGTGAGACCTGCTGTTGTGTTGCGCCCGCCTCAGCGAAGGCGCCAGAGGTCAGCTCGGCTTGTAGACCCAACAGCCGGTTGAATTGACCTTGCAAGCCATTGTTGTCGGCACGCACCCGACCCAGCAGCGAGGCAGCCTGTATCTGGTCGCTCAAAGCAGTGCGCTTGAATTCGGCAAGCCCCTCGCCGACCACTGCGGCCTGCTCCTGCACCGCTTGATAGAGCGCTCTCTCCTCTTTGCCCAAGCGAGTTTCACGGGCCACTTTGTCCAGCCCGGCACGCATGTCGTCGACACTGGCCTGCATATCCTCAAGATATGACTCAAGGTCCTCCGCAGAAGCTTGACCACTGGATTCAAGGATGCGCGCGCCTGTGGCATAGGCGCCGACCATCGCCGCCTGCGAGGCGGCCGAGGTTTCTAACACTTGCCGATACTGCTGGAAACGCAACTGGTCGATTTCCTCGATTACCGCTTGTTGCTTGGCCAGCCCGCGATAGGCCAGACCCGAGACAACCAGAAGAGCGAGCACAAATAACCCGGGCAGCACGAGGAGCTTGGCGCCGATTGAGAAGCCTTTCAGAAATGGCATGTTGGTTACCGTTTTTGTTTTTATAGAGCATGACTAGGCAGGCAGTTTATCCTGCATTATTCTTTATACAGTATTTAATTCTATTATCAGAACGATATTGAAGGTTTGATGTCCCGCCATAGCGCCTTGCCTCCGCCCTGCAACTAACGCCTGGCGTAACCAAAGCCAGCCAACCAGCACTGGAACGAACAGCCCAGGTAAGCAGCGGCATTGCAAAGACCAAGGTCAGGTTCGATACCGCCCCCCACAGAATCGCCAGCGCCTTGATTAATTCCGCCGCCAGTACCGATGAATGCCGCAGCCCTGCGGCCTCATCGAGCCCGCGGCGACCTGCTCAGCCGTAAGCGAACGTCCATGTGAGGCTTTCAGCAAGTACTTACCTATTCAGGCGAGGGGAAGTTTTTCAATGAAGGCCGTGAATTCCGTTAAATGCGGAGTCACCGGGCAAGCAGGGAGGAACCCGCACCCTTCACGTAACGAAAAAATCGACGCTGACTGGTGTCCCCAATTGCAGACAAGTTTTTGAATGGCGCGGCCGAGGTACTGTGCTCAACAGGTGAGCCAACATCGAAGGATCGAAGTCGAAGGTCAGAAACCGAGATGAGCGAGGCAGTAAGGTTAGGACCGGATGTGAATACTTAATATGCAGTGGTCCATGCCCACTTCAGAGGAACAACTGCAAGTAATTTTGTGGGGGTAAAAAGAACAAAAATAAAAAAGGGTCGCGAGATAAAATCTCGCAACCCCTTGAATTATATGGTCGGGACGGAGTGATTCGAACACTCGACCCCTAGCACCCCATGCTAGTGCGCTACCGGACTGCGCTACGCCCCGACTAGGCGTGAAACTCATCCTTCACCTCGAAGGACGCTCAAGAATATATCGCAAGCTTTTGAAAACTGGAAGTATTTAAAAGCAAAAAATCATTTCTTGAGTACAACCAGCACATCTTCCAACTCGGCAATCATCTGCCGGATCATCTGTTTGTACTGGGTGGTGTCATCTTTGGCTTCGTCGCCGGACAAACGCAAGCGTGCGCCGCCGATGGTGAAGCCCTGATCGTAAAGAAGCGCGCGGATCTGCCGGATCATCAGCACGTCTTGTCGCTGATAATACCGGCGGTTTCCGCGGCGTTTGACGGGGTTGAGTTGAGGAAACTCCTGCTCCCAATAGCGCAGAACGTGCGGTTTTACCGCACACAGCTCGCTGACTTCACCAATGGTGAAGTAGCGTTTGCCTGGGATGACGGGTAGCTCGTCGTTATGACTTGGTTCCAGCATAAGCCTCAACTCGGGCCTTCAACTTCTGCCCTGGACGAAAGGTGACCACACGGCGAGCCGTGATCGGGATTTCTTCTCCCGTTTTCGGATTGCGGCCAGGCCGCTGGCGTTTGTCCCGAAGGTCGAAATTGCCGAAACCGGACAATTTGACTTGTTCGTTGTCTTCCAGAGCGTGCCTGATTTCTTCAAAAAACAGTTCGACCAATTCCTTGGCCTCCCGTTTATTCAGGCCCAACTCCTCATACAGACGTTCCGCCATCTCAGCTTTCGTCAGAGCCCCCATACGTCACTTCCTTAACGTGGCGTTCAACCTTTGTTCGAGCGAGGTGAGGATATTTTGCGTCGTGGTATTCACCTCATCGTCATTAAGAGTGCGCGATGGATGCTGCCAGGTCAAGCCGACTGCAAGGCTTTTTCTATCAGGATCAATGCCTTTACCCTGATACACGTCAAATAGCCTGAGGTCTGTCAGCCATTCGCCTGCATTTTCACGGATTACGTCGAGAACGGCGCTGGCTGCGACGTCTTTTTCCGCGATCAGGGCCAGGTCACGTCGCACTTCAGGAAAGCGCGATAACTCCCGGAATTTAGGCATTTTACCCAGTGCCACTTCCGCCAGAACCAGCTCGAATACGAACACCGGACGGTCGAGACCGAGGGTTTTCGATAATTCCGGGTGGATGGCGCCGACGAAGCCGACCAGGCGGCCTTCGCGTTCGATGCGCGCGGTTTGACCCGGGTGCAGCGCTGGGTGTTTGCCCGGCACGAACGTGAACGAATCCAGTGCACCGGCGAAGCCCAATACCGCTTCCACGTCGGCCTTGACGTCGAAGAAGTCGACGACGTCGCGACCTTGCGCCCAGCCTTCCGGCAGGCGGCTGCCGCACACTACACCGGCGATCATCGGCTCTTGCTTGAGGCCGTCGAGTTGACCGACGAAGCGCAGGCCGCTTTCGAACAGGCGCACGCGATCCTGCTGGCGGTTCAGGTTGTGCTGAAGCGCCTTGACCAGGCCTGGCCACAGCGACGAACGCATGGCAGCCATGTCGTTGGAGATCGGGTTGGCCAAGAGCAGTGGTTCAACACCTGGATTAAACAACTCGAACTGTTTCGGATCGATGAAACTGTAGGTGATCGCTTCCTGGTAACCACGGGCAACCAGCAGGCGACGCAGTTCTGGCAGGTCACTGCGGGCTTCGGCCTTGGCTTGTGGCGCCAGGCGGGCTTGCGGGTAGCGGACCGGCAGGCGGTTGTAGCCGTACAGGCGAGCCAGTTCTTCGATCAGGTCGACTTCCAGGCTGATGTCGAAGCGATGGCTTGGCACTTCTACGCGCCACTGCCCTGCCCCGTCGGCGGAAATTTTAAGGCCCAGGCCGTTGAGCAGGCGCTCGACTTCGGCCGGTTCCATTTCCATGCCGAGCATCTGGCTGATGCGCTGGGCACGCAGGGTGACCGGTGCGATCGACGGCAGGTGCTGTTCGCTGACGGTTTCGATGATCGGGCCGGCTTCACCGCCGGTGATTTCCAGCAGCAGGCCGGTGGCGCGCTCCATGGCTTCACGGGCCAGCTGCCAGTCCACGCCACGCTCGTAGCGGTGCGAGGCGTCGGTGTGCAGGCCGTAGGAACGGGCCTTGCCAGCGACGGCGATCTGGTCGAAGAACGCGCTTTCGAGGAATACGTCGCGAGTGGTCGCGGTGTTGACACCGCTGTGCTCGCCACCCATGACGCCGGCAATCGCCAGGGCGCGGGTGTGGTCGGCGATGACCAGGGTATCGCTCCGCAGGCTGACTTCCTGACCGTCGAGCAGTACCAGTTTTTCGCCTTCTTCGGCCATGCGCACGCGGATGCCGCCATTGATTTCGGCGAGATCGAAAGCGTGCAGCGGTTGACCCAGTTCCAGCATCACGTAGTTGGTGATGTCGACGGCAGCGTCGATGCTACGGACGTCGGAACGACGCAGGCGCTCGACCATCCACAGTGGCGTTGGCTTGGACAGGTCGACGTTACGGATCACGCGGCCCAGGTAGCGCGGGCAAGCGGCCGGCGCCAGGACTTCGACCGAGCGCACTTCGTCGTGCACGGCGGGCACAGTGGCCACGACCGGACGGGTGACCTGGGCGGCGTACAGCGCGCCGACTTCACGGGCCAGGCCGGCCACGGACAGGCAGTCGCCGCGGTTCGGGGTCAGGTCGACCTCGATGCTGGCGTCGTCCAGGCCCAGGTATTCACGGATGTCCTGGCCAACCGGTGCATCGACCGGCAATTCCATCAGGCCATCGTTGCCTTCGCCAACCTGCAGTTCGGCTTGCGAGCACAGCATGCCGTTGGACTCAACGCCACGCAGCTTGGCTTTCTTGATCTTGAAGTCGCCTGGCAGCTCGGCACCGATCATGGCGAACGGGATCTTCAGGCCCGGGCGCACGTTAGGCGCACCGCACACGATCTGGAAGGTTTCGGCGCCATTGCTGACCTGGCACACACGCAGCTTGTCGGCGTCCGGGTGCTGCTCGGTGCTCAGCACCTCGCCCACGACCACGCCACTGAATTCACCGGCGGCCAGCGTGACGCTGTCGACCTCAAGACCGGCCATCGACAGACGAGCAACCAGCTCGTCGCGACTTACCTGCGGGCTTACCCAGCCGCGCAGCCATTGTTCACTGAATTTCATCCTGCTCTCCTAAGAATTCGTTACGACTAGCGAAATTGCGCGAGGAACCGCAAGTCGTTGTCGAAGAACAGACGCAAGTCGTTCACGCCGTAACGCAGCATGGCCAGACGCTCGACGCCCATGCCAAAGGCAAAGCCCGAAAACTCTTCCGGGTCGATCCCGGACATGCGCAGCACGTTCGGGTGAACCATGCCGCAGCCCATGACTTCCAGCCAGCCAGTCTGTTTGCAGACACGGCAGCCTTTACCGCTGCACATCACGCATTCCATGTCGACTTCAGCGGATGGCTCGGTGAACGGGAAGTACGAAGGACGAAAGCGCACCGCCAGTTCCTTCTCGAAGAACACCCGCAGGAATTCTTCGATGGTGCCCTTGAGGTCGGCGAAATTGATGTCGCGATCGACCAGCAGGCCTTCGACCTGGTGGAACATCGGCGAGTGGGTGATATCCGAGTCGCTACGGTACACACGGCCTGGGCAGACGATGCGGATCGGCGGCTGTTTCGATTCCATGGTGCGGACCTGTACCGGCGAGGTATGGGTGCGCAGCAACATGTTGGCATTAAAATAGAAGGTGTCATGCATCGACCGGGCCGGGTGGTGGCCTGGGATGTTGAGCGCTTCGAAGTTGTGGTAGTCGTCTTCGACCTCAGGGCCTTCGGCGATGCCGTAGCCGATGTGGGTGAAGAACTGTTCGATTCGTTCCAGAGTACGCGTAACCGGATGCAGACCACCCGAGGTCTGGCCGCGGCCAGGCAGGGTCACGTCAATGGACTCGGCAGACAGTTTGGCGGCCAGGTCGGCCTCTTCAAACAGTGCCTTGCGGGCATTGAGAACCTCTGTGACACGCTCCTTGGCAACGTTGATCAGGGCGCCGACTTGCGGACGCTCTTCTGCCGGCAGATTTCCCAGGGTCTTCATCACCTGAGTCAATTCGCCCTTCTTGCCAAGGTAGTGAACCCGGATTTGCTCCAGGGCATTGATATCTTCAGCGCTTTGCACAGCCTCTAGTGCTTGAGAGACGAGCGCATCCAGGTTTTCCATGTACAGACTCCAGATACAAAATAGGGGAAGAGCTTGAAGGCTCTTCCCCTATTTATGACGTTTAACACCTGGCCCCACAAAGGTGAGGCAGGGTGACTGTCGGGGGTACTTAAGCCAAGGTGGCTTTAGCTTTCTCGACAATCGCAGCAAACGCCGCTTTTTCGTTCACTGCCAGATCAGCCAGAACCTTACGGTCGATCTCGATGGACGCTTTTTTCAGGCCGGCGATGAAACGGCTGTAGGACAGACCGTTGATACGTGCACCAGCGTTGATACGAGCGATCCACAGAGCGCGGAACTGACGTTTTTTCTGACGACGGTCACGGTAGGCGTATTGGCCTGCCTTGATTACCGCTTGCTTGGCAACACGGAATACGCGCGAACGAGCGCCGTAGTAGCCTTTAGCAAGTTTCAGAATTTTTTTGTGACGTTTACGGGCAATGACGCCACGCTTTACACGAGCCATGAGTTACTTCCTCTATTCTTGACTAAATTAACGAAGGCGCAGCATGCGCTCGACTTTTGCCACGTCACACGGTGCCAGCAAGCTGCTACCGCGCAGTTGACGCTTACGCTTGGTCGACATTTTAGTCAGGATGTGGCTCTTGAAAGCGTGCTTGTGCTTGATACCGTTAGCAGTTTTCAGAAACCGCTTAGCAGCACCACTTTTAGTTTTCATTTTTGGCATGTTCGGATACTCCGCATTCAGTTGATAAACATAATCAGTAGGCCTGCCGTGCCCAAATGATTACTTCTTCTTTTTCGGGGCGATGACCATGATCAGTTGGCGTCCTTCCATCTTAGGATGCTGTTCGACCGAACCGTACTCGAGCAAGTCACCTTCAACTCGCTTGAGGAGTTCCATCCCCAGCTCCTGGTGGGCCATCTCACGGCCGCGGAATCGCAAGGATACCTTGGCCCTGTCCCCATCACTCAGGAAACGTACCAGGTTGCGCAGTTTTACCTGGTAATCCCCTTCCTCCGTCCCTGGACGAAACTTGATTTCTTTAACCTGGATCTGCTTCTGGTTCTTCTTGGCTGCGGCAACCTGCTTCTTCTTTTCGAAGATCGATTTGCCGTAGTCCATCAGCTTGCAGACAGGAGGTACAGCATCGGCGGAAATTTCCACCAAATCGAGCTTGGCTTCTTCAGCCTTAAGAAGCGCGTCTTCAATTGACACAATCCCAAGCTGCTCGCCTTCAGCCCCAATTAACCGAACCTCGCGTGCCGAGATATTCTCGTTGATCGGGGCTTTCGGTGCAGCTCGTTTATCTTGTCTCATTTCACGCTTAATAGTAATTACTCCGAATCTGGGCGACCACGCCGGGAAACCGCTTGCGCGAGAAACTCAGCGAACTGGGCGACGGGCATCGAGCCCAGGTCAGCACCTTCACGAGTACGCACAGCGACAGTCTGCATCTCGACTTCCCGATCTCCGATAACCAAGAGATAGGGAACCTTGAGCAAAGTATGCTCGCGGATTTTAAAGCCGATCTTTTCATTTCTCAAGTCAGACTTGGCACGAAATCCGCTTTCGTTGAGAGTTTTTTCAACTTCAGCGGCGAAATCAGCCTGCTTGTCAGTGATATTCATGATCACTGCCTGGGTCGGAGCCAGCCACGCAGGGAACGCGCCCTCGTAATGCTCGATCAGGATTCCAACGAAACGTTCGAAGGAGCCGAGGATCGCCCGGTGCAACATGACCGGGTGCTTGCGACTGTTGTCTTCGGAGACGTATTCGGCTCCCAGACGGACAGGCAGGTTAAAATCGAGCTGCAGGGTACCACACTGCCAGACGCGGCCAAGGCAATCTTTCAGCGAGAACTCGATCTTCGGACCGTAGAAAGCGCCTTCGCCCGGTTGCAGATCGTACGGCAGGCCCGCGCTATCAAGGGCTGCAGCCAGGGCAGCCTCGGCGCGATCCCACAGTTCGTCGGAACCTACGCGTTTTTCCGGACGAGTGGACAACTTCATCTCGACGTCTTTAAAGCCGAAATCGGCGTAGACGTCCATGGTCAGCTTGATGAATGCGGCGGATTCGGCCTGCATCTGCTCTTCGGTGCAGAAGATGTGGGCGTCGTCCTGGGTGAAGGCACGCACGCGCATGATGCCGTGCAACGCACCCGATGGCTCGTTACGGTGGCAGGCACCGAACTCGGCCAGGCGCATCGGCAACTCGCGGTAGCTTTTCAGGCCCTGGTTGAACACCTGCACGTGGCACGGGCAGTTCATCGGCTTGATGGCGTAGTCTCGGTTTTCCGACTGGGTGGTGAACATGTTGTCGGCGTAGTTGGCCCAGTGCCCGGATTTCTCCCACAGGCTGCGGTCAACGACTTGCGGAGTCTTGATCTCCAGGTAGCCGTTGTCGCGCTGAACCTTGCGCATGTACTGCTCGAGCACCTGGTACAGGGTCCAGCCGTTCGGGTGCCAGAACACCATGCCCGGCGACTCTTCCTGGGTGTGGAACAGGCCCAGGCGCTTGCCGATCTTGCGGTGATCGCGCTTTTCAGCTTCTTCGATGCGCTGGATGTAAGCCGCCAGCTGCTTCTTGTCAGCCCAGGCGGTGCCGTAGACGCGCTGCAATTGCTCGTTCTTGGCATCGCCGCGCCAGTAGGCGCCGGACAACTTGGTCAGCTTGAAGGATTTGAGGAAGCGGGTGTTCGGCACGTGCGGGCCGCGGCACATGTCGACGTATTCTTCGTGATAGTACAGACCCATGGCCTGTTCGTTCGGCATGTCCTCGACCAGGCGCAACTTGTAGTCTTCGCCACGGGCCTTGAACACTTCGATCACTTCGGCGCGCGGAGTGACTTTCTTGATCACGTCGTAATCTTTCTCGATCAGCTGCTGCATGCGCTGTTCGATCGCGGCCAGGTCGTCCGGGGTGAAAGGACGCTCGAAGGCGATGTCGTAATAGAAGCCTTCGTCGATGACCGGACCGATGACCATCCTGGCGGTCGGATACAGCTGCTTGACCGCGTGGCCAACCAGGTGGGCGCAAGAGTGGCGAATGATCTCCAGCCCCTCTTCATCCTTTGGCGTGATGATTTGCAGCGTGGAATCGCTGCTGATGATGTCGCTGGCGTCGACCAGCTGGCCATTGACCTTGCCGGCCACGGTGGCTTTGGCCAGGCCAGCACCAATGGATGCGGCGACCTCGGCTACGGAAACCGGGTGATCGAATGAACGTTGACTGCCGTCGGGAAGAGTAATAGTTGGCATGGCGCCTCCTCTCCTAGTGGTGACCCCTACCAAAGGTCACGTGGGTTGGGATGAGCCAGTACAAGATCCGGTCCAGGCCATTCAATGACGAACGCCTGCCTTACAGCGGCAGGAGCCTTGCGGCCAACCGGAAACCGAACCAGAGTGACTGGGATTCAAATCAGGGTTATTCGGGCCTGTGCCGCCACCGGGACTGAAGGTCATCCGGAGCCTGCTAAACGCCCGAGCGAGGCATGCTAGCACAGATGAACGGTCGTCGACGCCATGCAGCGCGCCGCTAGGGCAAATCAGGGCTTTTTATGCCAGAGTGCTGAACTTGAACCGGGTTTTACCCCTCAGATAACAAGACATTGACCCACAAGGAGCATCCCAGCATGCGTCTGAATCGTTTATTCGCCATCGTCGCCCCCGTCGTCCTGCTGCTGCCACTGGCCGCCCACGCGGACTGGCCGAAGGGCGAGCGCGAGAAATACATGGCTCAGTGCACCCAGGCGGCCACGCCGCAGATCGGCGCAGCTGCTGCCAAGTCCCACTGCGCCTGTGGCGCCGATGCGATCAAGTCGTACCCGGCCAGCGACATCCAGGCATTGATGGACAACAAGGCCAGTGACGCGCTGAAACAGAAAGCGCTGACCCAGATCGCCTCCTGCAAAGCCGATCCGAAGGCGAAAAAATAAGCCCATCGGAGCTCGTTTTCAGCCTGGACGAGCGCCTAAAAGCCCCTGAAAACCGCCTTTTACTACAAATTTTTCAGGTTTTTACGCTTTTTTTATCGTCTTTACTTTCGGCTGAAAGCCTTTTAAATCGGGGCTTTCAGCCAATATGAGCAGCAAAGCAAGCGTGACGGCAAGGCAAACAGCACCTGCGGGGGGCTCCCAAAGCGAACATTTCGACTATGATACCCCGGTGTGCCCAGTTGGCCTGAGCAGCACAGTACTGAAAAAATATATGTTTCTTGGAGATACACCATGTCTAATCGCCAAACCGGCACCGTTAAGTGGTTCAACGATGAAAAAGGCTTCGGCTTCATCACTCCTCAAGGTGGCGGTGACGACCTGTTCGTACACTTCAAAGCTATCGAAAGCGACGGTTTCAAAAGCCTGAAAGAAGGCCAGACCGTTTCCTTCGTGGCTGAGAAAGGCCAAAAGGGTATGCAAGCTGCACAGGTTCGCCCAGAGTAAGTTTCTGGCGCACTAAAAAAACCCCGTCCATGTGACGGGGTTTTTTATGCGTGCAACAAAAGCCGGACGCTGTCAGCCGCAGTTGACGCGGGTGACCACTCGAGCCGCATCGGTATTGAGGTTCAGGCGGTCGGAGCGATATTCCAGGGTGACCATGTCATCGGGCATCAGGAACCGGGCATTCTGCGCGCCTGCGCGAGTGCGGGCCTGCTCCAGCAACTCAGATGAAGCCTTCTTGCCGATGGCGAATTCGGCAGCCTTCGCTTCACAGCGGCTGTGACCCGTATCGGTCGACGCTACAGGGTCTGTTGCCGACTCGGAGGACGTACTGCTGCAGCCAGCCAGCAACGTGGCGGCCAACAAAGTACCCAATGACGCGAGCTTCCAAGGCATGAAGCCTCCTCTTTTCAATAGTTAAGCTGAGATCGTGCGACCGCCATTCTGGTGATTGGTTTCACCGTGGCTGATAGCACCCTGCCCCCAGACAGGATAATTGCCAAGTTTGCCTGAGCACCAGCAGGCTGATCATTGTTCAATCGTGACTGAATATGAACAAGCCTCAGTAGACGTCGATGTAGTCGAACGGCGGGTTCGGCCAGTTCTCTTTCAGCGCGTTGTAGATCTGCATCACCCACACCTCATCGCTGGCGGCGACGCGCCCGACATAACCGGAACCCTTGGCCCAGGTCTCCAGGCGAAACAGCAGGTCGCCGATGTCGGTACCGCCGACGACACCTGAGGATATATAGGCAATGCCGGCTTTAGTCACCCGCAACTGGGTGTGCTCATCGTCACTGGCTGAGGCCAGCAAATGGCGAACGGCATCCAGGGTCAAGCCGTCGGGCGTGTTCAAATCAATCTGCACGGGGTGGTCCTTGGACATTGTTCGAAGACCAAGTGTCGCATAGCCCTCCCCTCATGCCTAAGTCGGAGTGCCAAACGTCGCGCAAAATGGTTAACTCCGCAGACAGACTTCTACCCATTCACGAGCGCTATTCATGACCACCGTAAGTATCGATGCCGACATCAAAGCCAAGTGGCCGCAGGGCCACAGCTCCTACAGCCCCGGCAGCCCTGAAGAATTGGCAATCATCGGCATAGATCTTCTGGTCAAGGAACTGGGAACCGAAGCGGCCCAGTCGTTCATCACTCAGGTATTTGAGAAGTACCCGGTGAACTACATGGGCGCTGCGTACACGGCGGCCAAGTAACTCCCGCAGGCTGGCACCTGCGGGAAGCGACTGCTGCTTACTTCAAACGCGCCAGACGCTGGGTCAGCAGGTCAAAGAAACCCTGGGCGTCGCCGTTTTCAACCCAGAACGCGTTTTTCGGCGCCTTCAGGCCGTCGTACCAGTCGACGATGGTCTGGCCGAAGGTCGGGCCTTCGCGGCTGTCGACCACCACATTGACCGCACGACCGCTGAACAGCTCGGGTTTGAGCAGGTAGGCGATGACGGTGGCGTCATGCACCGGGCCACCGGTCATGCCGTAGTGTTCCATGTCGCCCTTGACGTATTCATTCAGAATATCGCCCACCAGCTTGCTGGCATTGTTGTTCAGGGCAGCGATCTGCTTCAGGCGCGATTCGCTGGTGAGGATCTTGTGGGTCACATCCAGTGGCAAATAAGTCAGCTTCACACCGCTCTTGAGCACCACTTCTGCCGCCTGGGGATCGGCGAACAGGTTGAACTCGGCCACCGGGGTGATGTTGCCACCGTTGAAGTGCGCGCCGCCCATGATCACTACTTCCTTGATGCCCTGGACGATCTCGGGCTCCTGGATCAATGCCAGCGCCAGGTTGGTCTGTGGGCCGAGCATGGCGATCGTGATGCTGTGGGGCTTGGCGGCTTTCAAGGTGTCGATCAGGTAGTTGACCGCGTTGCCCTCGGCCAGGCCTGCTTTCGGTTCGTGCACGGTGACACCCGACAGGCCTTCCTTGCCATGGATGTTCTCGGCGTAGATCGGCGTGCGCATCATCGGCCGGGCTGCACCGGCGTACACCGGCACCTCCTCGCGCCCTGCCCACTCGCGTGCCAGGCGAGCATTGCGCGAAGTCTTGTCCAGGCGCACGTTGCCGGCCACGGTGGTCAGCGCACGAATGTTCAATTCTTCAGGGGAAGCCAGGGCAAACAGCAAGGCAACCACGTCGTCGGCACCGGGGTCGGTGTCGATGATCAGGTCGATCTTTTCCGCCGCCTGGGCGCCTGTTGCAGTAATCAAGGACAAAAGCAGCAAACTCCGGATCAGTTGGTGCAGTTTCTGAGCATAGCGGTGCATGGCGCACTCCTTGTGCGTGAGGAAACAGTGATGTCGAATGTCTAGAAGGTCACTCCGGCGATCAGCACGATGTTGCAGTACGGCTGGCACTCGCCCGTACGAACCACCGCCCGCGCCTGCCGGCTGAGCACCTTGAACTGGTCGTGGCTGAGCAGCTCGCGCCGGCCCAGTTCGCCGGCGGCATCAAGCTCGTCCAGAGTGGCCAGCGCCGTCGGTTGTTTATCGAGAATCTCCTGGGCCAGCACGTGGCTTTCAACCTGCATCTCGCTGAGCACCACCTTGAGGGTGCTGATGAAATCCGGCACGCCATGGGTCAGGGCCAGGTCGATCAGCTCGACGCCGGCGGGCACCGGCAGGCCGGCATCGCCGATCACCACCATGTCGCCATGCCCCAGGGAGGCGATCAACCGCGACAAGGCGACGTTGAGCAAAGGAGTCTTTTTCATGATGGTTTGAACGCCTGCACGTCGGACAAGGTGGGAATCGAAGGTTGCGCGCCGGCACGGGTCACCGACAGCGCCGCAGCCACCTGGCCAAAACGGATCGCTGCGGCTTCGTCCTGACCATTGGCCAGGGCCGCCGCGAAGCCGCCGACGAAGGTGTCGCCGGCTGCCGTGGTATCAATCGCCTTCACGACCGGTGCCGGGAAATGCTCCAGGCGGCTGCCACTGGCGAACAGTGAACCTTGGGCTCCCAGGGTAATGATGACTTTGCCGGAGCCCAGGGCGATCAACCGGGCGGCAGCTACCTTGGCGGAGTCCAGGGAATCCACGGGCACACCGCTCAGGGCCGTGGCCTCGCTTTCATTGGGGATCAGGTAATCGATGTTGGCGTACCAGTCTGCCGGCAGCGGACGACTGGCCGGCGCCGGATTGAGGATCACGGTCTTGCCCAGCTCACGGGCACGCTTGAGCGCATGACCGACCGACGCATCGGGTATTTCCAGCTGGCAGATGATCACATCGGCCGCCTGCAATACCGCATCGAAGCAGCCGATGACTGCCGGGGTCAGCGCACCGTTGGCCCCGGCGACAATCACGATGGCGTTCTGGCTGTTGTCGTCAACCACGATCAAGGCCACACCGCTGGAGCCTTCGACGGTGCTGACCGCCTGGCAGTCGATCTGCTCGGCCACCAGTGCGTCGCGCAGCTCCCTGCCGTAAGCGTCGTTGCCGACACAACCGACCATGGACACCTGGGCGCCCAGCCGGGCGGCGGCGACGGCCTGATTGGCGCCCTTGCCACCGGAAACCGTGGCGAACGATTGGCCGATCAGGGTTTCACCGCCACGGGGCAGCCGTGGCGCCCGGGTGACCAGGTCCATGTTCAGGCTGCCTATTACCGCTACGTTTGCTGGCATTCGTCACTACTCGTCAATTGTGTTTCAGTGATGCGATTGGTTCAGCGGTACTCGACAAAGACTCCCGCCAATGGCGCTGTCGATTCTCGCAGGACAATACTGGGGGTCACGATCCGCTGATCGGTAGCCATGGCCGGGCTGGCGATCCGGCGCAGCAGCACTTCTGCAGCCATTTCGCCAAGCTGCAGGATCGACTGGCCGACAGTGGTCAGTGCCGGGTACACGTAACGACTCATCTGGATGTCGTCAAAGCCGATCACCGACAGCTCGCTCGGTACGCGAATGTTGCGCTCGGCAGCGGCGCGCAGTACGCCGATGCCAATCATGTCGTTGCCGGCGAAAATGGCGCTGGGCGGATTGTTTTCCAGCAACAGCGCCGCCGCAGCGTAACCGCCGGTGCTGGTAAAATCGCTTTCCAGCATGCGCTCGCCCGGCACTTCAATGCCGGCCTCGCTCAAGGCCCTACAAAAACCGGCCAGGCGCATCTGCGCCACGCTGGTACTCGCCGGGCCGCCAATCGTGGCGATGTCCCGATGCCCGAGTTCCAGCAGGTGCCGGGTGGCCAGGTAGGCGCCGTACTCGTGATCGATGCGCACCATGTCGGCGTTCACGCCTTCCAGGCCACGGTCGACGATCACCATCGGCGTGCGCACGGCGGCAAGACCTTGCGCCAGCCCGGCATCACCGCCGGCCGAAGCCACGATCAGGCCGTCGATGCGTTTTTCCAGAAGCACCCGCAGGTAGCTGCGCTGCTTGTCCGGGTTATCGTCGGAGTTGCACAGGATCACGCAGTAGCCATTGCGCTCGCAGTAATCCTCAATCCCCCGCGCCAGCTCGGCGAAGTACGGGTTGAGGCTGTTGGGCACCAGCAAGCCGATGGTTGCCGTGGTCTTGGCCTTGAGCGACCGCGCCACCGCGCTCGGCACATAGTCGAGGGTCTTGATGGCGGCCTCGACCTTGATCCGTACCTCTTCGCTGACCGGACGGCTCTTGTTCACCACGTGGGACACCGTGGTGTAGGAGATTCCCGCCAGTGCAGCGACATCCTTGATGGTTGCCATGACTCAGGTCCGCCGGCTTGCGCGCTGACTGCGATAAGTATCGAGCACCACCGCAATCACGATGACCGCACCGGTGATGATGCGTTTGGTTGGCTCGGTGGCGCCAATCTGCGCCAGGCCGGCAGCCAGTACGGAAATGATCAAAACGCCAAAGAAGGTACTGATCACCGAACCCCGGCCGCCCATCAGGCTGGTACCGCCGATCACCACGGCCGCGATCACCTGCAGCTCAAGGCCGGAACCGGCATTCGGGTCCGCCGCTTCCAGGCGCGAGATCTGGAACAGCGCGGCAATCCCGGCCAGCAACCCCATCAGGCTGAACACCAGTATCTTGTAAGGCTTGGGATTGATCCCGGCCAGGCGTACGGCTTCCTCGTTGGTGCCGATGCCAATCAGGTAACGACCGAACACGGTGCGGGTCAGCACGGCCTGGGCGATGATAATGATCAGCAAGGCGATGATGAAAGAAGGCGAGATGCCGAAGGCGATCGGGTTGGACAGCCAGGCAAAGGCGTCGCCAATGTAGGCGGTGCGCGAACCGGTCATCTGATACGCCACGCCCCGCGCCATCTCCAGCACGCCCAGGGACACGATGAACGACGGGATGCGCCAGGCTACCGTGATCGAGCCGGTAATGGTCCCGGCCAGTGCAGCAATGGCCATGCCGAGCAAGGCCGCCGGCAATACGCTCCAGCCCCAGCCGAGGATCGCCACGCTGACTGTCGATGCGGCGAGCGCCAGCACCGAACCTACCGACAGGTCGATGCCGCCGATGATCAACACGAACGTCATGCCGACCGCCAGCACCATCAGGTCGGGGATCTGGTTGGCCAGGGTGCTGAAGGTGTCATAGGACAGGAAGTGGCTGCTGAGCACCGAGAACAGCGCGATCATTGCCAACAGGGCACCGGCCAGGCCCAGGTAAGTACCGAGGCCATAGAAGTTGCCACTTCGCTTGCCAACAGGCGTTGCAGTTTTCATTGAGGGTCCCTAGGCGCTGCTTCATTGAGCAACGCATCACGTTTTTGGTAGCCGGCAAAGGCGGCAGCAAGCAAATCATCCTGGGTCCAGGTATCGCGTTCGAACGTGTCGATCAGGCGCCCGGCGGACAGCACGCCGATGCGGTCGCAGATCAGCATCAATTCGCGCAGGTCGCTGGAAACCACCACCAGCGCCTTGCCCTGACGGGTCAATTCTCCCAGCAAGGCATAGATGTCGAACTTTGCGCCGACGTCGATGCCCCGGGTTGGCTCGTCGAACAGCATCACTGAGCAATCGCGCTCGAGCCAGCGGCCGATCACGACCTTCTGCTGGTTGCCCCCGGACAATTGCGACACCAGTTGCGTGGGGCTGGAGCTGCGGATACGCATCGCGTCGATCTGGCGCTGGGCCAGGGACATCTCGTCGCCGTTGTTGACGAAGCCGCCGCGGGAAATCACCGGCATGTTGCCCAGGGCGATGTTCGCGCTGATCGACTGGGTCAGCAGCAGGCCTTCGCCCTTGCGGTCCTCGGTGATCAGGGCAATGCCATGACCGACTGCGTCGGCGGGCGAACGGATACTCACCACCTGCGCCGGCGAACCCAGGGCCACCGTGCCGCTGTCGGCAATATCGGCACCGAAGATCAGCCGCAGCAGTTCGGTGCGCCCTGCCCCGATCAGCCCGGAAATACCGTAGATTTCGCCAGCGCGCACTTCAAAGGACACGTCGCGAACCTTGTCGGAACGGCTCAGGCCGCAGACCGTCAACGCCGGTGCGCCGACTTTGCGCGGGCCCATGTCCATGTGTTCGCCCAGCTCGCGCCCGACCATCAACGTGACCAGTTGCTCGCTGTTGTAGTTGGCCATGGGCTCGACGCACACCAGGTTGCCGTCGCGCAGCACCGCGATGCGCTGGGCCACACGGGCCAGCTCTTCGAGTCGGTGCGAGATATAGATGATCGACACGCCGCGTGCCTGCAGGCGTGTGATCTGTTCAAAGAGCATTTCGACTTCCCGGGCCGTGAGCATGGCCGTCGGTTCGTCGAGGATCAGCACGTGGCAGTCGCCGATCAGGTTGCGCGCGATCTCGACCATTTGCTGGTGGCCGATGCCGAGCTCGCCGACCAGGGTGTCCGGGTCGATCGCGTCGAGCCCGACCTGCGCCATGGCCTCGATCGCCGCCTTGCGTAATTGCTTGCGACTGATCCAGCCACCGGTGCTCGGCAGCTTGTGCAGGAACAGGTTTTCCGCCACCGACAGGGTCGGCAGCAGATTGAGTTCCTGCATCACCATGCGGATGCCCAGTTCTTCGGCCTGGGTGCGGCTGCCAGGACGGTAATCCTGGCCCTGGAACTGCATCTGCCCGGCGGTCGGCGTCACCAGCCCGCCGATGATTTTCGACAGCGTGCTTTTACCCGCGCCGTTTTCACCGGTCAGCGCCAGCACTTCGCCGCGCATCAGCGTCAGGTCGATGCCGGTGAGGACAGGCTGGGCGTAGGTCTTGCCGATACCGCTGACCGAAAGGACAGCGTTCACAGCGGAAACTGACATAAAAACTCTCCATGCGCTCGCTCACCAGGAGCGAGCACCTTGCGTCACCAGAAGGACTACTTGGTCACCAGCTCGACCGGGGTTTCGATCACGCCATTGGCGCCGCTGTCGACTTTCTCGCCCTTGATGATCTTCAAAGCAGTCTCGATGCCGAACACCGCCTGCTTGGCGGCAAACTGGTCAGCGGTGGCCAGGACGCGACCGTCCTTGAGCATTGGCTGGATGGCGTTGATGTTGTCGTAACCCACCACCTGGACCTTGCCCGCCTTGCCCGCAGCACGCACCGCAGACACCGCGCCAACGGCCATGCTGTCGTTACCGGCCAGCAGCGCCTTGACCTGCGGATACTCGCTGAGAATCGAAGCGGCTACCTTGTTGCCCTTGTCGATTTCCCAGTCGCCGGACTGCAGTGACACCACCTTGATTTGCGCTGCCTCCATTGCATCCTTGAAGCCTGCGGTGCGGGCCTGGGCGTTGGTAGTAGTGGACACGCCTTCGATGATGCCGACTTCGTCACCGGCCTTTAGCTGCTTGGCCAGGTACTCACCGACCAGGCGTGCGCCTTTGCGGTTGTCCGGCCCGACGAAGGGCACGCTGATGTTCTTGCTCTTGACCACGGCCGGGTCCAGCTGGTTATCGATGTTGATCACGGTTATACCGGCATCGATGGCTTTCTTGATCACCGGCACCATGGCCTTGGAATCCGACGGCGCGATCACCAGGGCATTGACCTTGGCCAGGATCATTTGCTCGACGATACGGGTTTGCCCAGCGGTGTCGGTTTCGTCCTTGATGCCGTTGGAGATCAGGTCGAAATCGGCGGAGTGTTCTTTCTGGTAAGCCTTGGCGCCGTCTTCCATGGTGAGGAAGAATTCGTTGGCCAGGGATTTCATGACCAGCGCGACTTTAGGTTTTTCCGGGGTTTCGGCGAAGGCCGAGGAGATGGGCAATGCGGCGGATGCGGCAGCCAGCATGGCGACAGCGAGAAGGCGTCCAGCGAATGGCAGCTTCATGGGTTCACTCCGATCTTATGATTATTCTGAGCAACGCTTGCGCTGGCGTAGGCTATACAGCGTTCTGTAGGAACAGGCTATCAGAACACTGCGCAAACGTTTGCGAAGACCGAACTATGCGAACCCTGCAAAGATTTGTCAACGCCCGGCAATGCTGATCGCATAAAGGACATAAGTCAGACCGAGGTGCTGACCATACTGCCACTGGTCGAACCCTCAGTCAGCGCCTTGGCCAGCGCGCCCGCCACCTGGGCGATCGCCCCTGCGGTGTCGGCAATGCGCTGCTGAACCGCCATGACCGCGGTCGCCTTGGCTTCTTCGTTGGCAAATTTGGTGGCCTGGGTCGCTGCCAGTTGCTGCTGTTGTTCGCGCAACTGTTGCTGCAGTTGCTTCATGCGCTTGAGCAACATCTGCACCGTAACACTTTGGCTGCTGCTACTGCTCTCGGCTTTTGCGTCTTGCTGGGCAGGCGCCACGCTCAAGGGTTTTTTATCGCCCTCTTCCGGGGTCGCAGCCTGCGCGGTGGCTTCGGCGGTTGTTTTAACAGCGGCGTCCGCAGGTTTGTTGCCAATATTGATCACACGCGCATTCGACAAAGCGACGGTCAACGACATTTCCAATCCCTCTTGAACGATCCATTACAGGGGCATCGACCGGGACTGCGGTTTCTTTAGGGGGGCGAGCAGCAATTGAGCACCTGAACGCGCATTTCAACAGCATGTGCAGGGACTTTCGGTAGACCGAACAAAAAAACCGTCACTGTTCGGAAGCCCGGACGAACTGGTTACGGACGCCTGCGCTCATGACACAAATATTTGTTACATATCATTAGCTTACAAATAGTTTCGTTACACATTACAGCTGGTATGGATCCTGCTCTCTCACTCCCACCCCGGCATTCAGGTGTGCCGGGGCCATTTGGAAGACCTGCAATCAGCACCGTCTCACCACAAGAGAGAAAAAAATAATGACATCTGCTCTTAAGTCCTTCGTTCCGGGCACTTTGGCCCTGCTGCTCCTCCTGCCTACCGCGCTCCAGGCTAAAGAAGCCCAGACCCAGACCGAACAGAAACTGGCCAACGTGGTGATCCTCGCCACCGGCGGCACCATCGCCGGCGCAGGCGCCAGCGCAGCCAACAGTGCCACCTACCAGGCGGCGAAAGTCGGCATCGAGCAATTGATCGCCGGCGTTCCGGAACTGAGCCAGTTGGCGAATGTGCGTGGCGAACAAGTGATGCAAATCGCCTCGGAAAGCATCACTAACGACAACCTCCTGCAACTGGGCCGCCGCGTGGCGGAACTGGCCGACAGCAGCGACGTCGACGGCATCGTCATCACCCATGGCACCGACACCCTGGAAGAAACCGCTTACTTCCTCAACCTGGTGGAAAAAACCGACAAGCCGATTATCGTCGTCGGCTCCATGCGCCCGGGCACCGCGATGTCCGCTGATGGCATGCTCAACCTGTACAACGCTGTGGCTGTCGCCAGCAGCAAGGACGCACGAGGCAAAGGCGTGCTAGTGACCATGAACGACGAGATCCAGTCGGGTCGTGACGTCAGCAAAATGATCAACATCAAGACTGAAGCGTTCAAGAGCGCCTGGGGTCCGCTGGGCATGGTAGTCGAAGGCAAATCCTATTGGTTCCGCCTGCCGGCCAAGCGTCACACCATGGATTCGGAATTCGACATCAAGGACATCAAGAGCCTGCCCGCCGTTGAAATCGCCTATTCCTACGGCAATGTCAGCGACACCGCGTACAAGGCCCTGGCGCAATCTGGCGCCAAAGCCATCATCCACGCCGGTACCGGCAATGGCTCGGTGTCTTCGCGCGTGGTTCCAGCCCTGCAGGCGCTGCGCAAGGACGGCGTGCAAATCATCCGTTCTTCCCACGTCAATGCCGGCGGTTTCGTATTGCGTAACGCCGAACAACCGGATGACAAGAACGACTGGGTGGTGGCCCACGACCTGAACCCGCAGAAAGCCCGCATCCTTGCCATGGTTGCGCTGACCAAGACCAATGACAGCAAAGAACTGCAGCGGATGTTCTGGGAGTATTGATCCCTCCTCGCCCGACCGATTCCGGTCGGGCAGCCCTGACTTCTCCTGAAGGGGTCAGGGGCCTGATAAAAAACCTGCCCCCTTCCTACACCAAAAAGCGAAAACCGCTGTCAGAGGAATTTCTTGAATTTTAAGCAGTTGCGATAATTCCTACAGTTTAATACTGTATGCACGTACAGCTTAATAAGGATAATTCCGTGACCACCGCCTCCTCCGCTCCAGATTCCTACGCACGCATGGGCATGCGCGTTCAGAAAATCATCAATTCCCCCACCGCGCAGAAAGCCAAAGCCGCGCTGATCTTCCGCCTGCCCGACGAACCCGTGGACGAGTGGGAGCAGTTGCTCGAAGAAATCGACGAAAACGATAACGTCACCCTCGCCTACCGCGACGATGGCGGCGTGCAGATTTTTTGGGTTGTGCCGAAGGAAGACTGAGTCGATGAGTGTCCGTTGTTTAGCTTTACTGCTGCTGTTCTGCGCCATGGGCGCCCAGGCAGCCGCACCGCGAACCTTTTCCGAAGCCAAGAAAGTCGCCTGGAAACTCTACGCACCGCAATCGACCGAGTTCTATTGCGGCTGCAAGTACACGGGCAACAAGGTCAACCTGTCCGCCTGTGGTTACGTGCCGCGCAAGAATGCCAAGCGCGCCGCGCGCATCGAGTGGGAGCATATCGTGCCGGCCTGGCAGATTGGTCATCAGCGCCAGTGCTGGCAGGAAGGTGGGCGCAAGAACTGCACCCGATACGACGCGGTGTACCAGAAGGCGGAAGCCGACCTGCACAACCTGGTGCCGAGCATCGGCGAAGTGAACGGCGACCGCAGCAACTTCAGTTTCGGTTGGCTGCCGGTGCAATCTGGGCAATACGGCTCATGCCTGACCCAGGTCGACTTCAAGGCGAAGAAAGTCATGCCGCGCCCGTCTATTCGCGGAATGATCGCACGCACTTACTTCTACATGAGCAAACAGTACGGGTTGCGCCTGTCCAAGCAGGATCGGCAGCTCTACGAAGCCTGGAACAAGACCTACCCGGTACAGGCCTGGGAAAGCCAGCGCAACCAGACGGTGGCGTGTGTGATGGGACGCGGCAATGAGTTCGTCGGCCCGGTCGACCTCAAAGCCTGCGGCTGATTGAACACCGAACTTTGTAGGAGCGAGCTCGCTCGCGAAGAACGTCAACGATAACGCGTGAAGCCTGGAAAACGCGGTGCCCGTTGGTTCTTCGTCGGAACGCCGCCTGCGGCAAGCTCGCCCCTGCAAAGTGCATGGGAGTCTTACTGACTCAGCGGACGCTCGATCACCAGCAATTCGATATTCTGTTTTTTCGCCCGAACCAGCGCGGCCTGCACCTCGGCTTGCTTGGCCTTGGCCTCAGCCTCGGAACCATAGGGGCCCATCAGGATACGGGTCTTGCCGTTTTCCCTGACCACGCTGGAAACAAAACTGTGCTCGATCAACCAGCCGCTCAGGTCGCTGACGGCCTGGGTGATCTCGCCCCGAACTTCCAGATCCCACTGTGGCGCGGCAGCTGCGGCGGGCGACGTGGCGACTGTCGGCTTCGGCGGTGGCACGTCGCCGCGCTTGCCTTGATCGCACCCTGCCAACGCCAGTATTGCCACTACCCAGACCCATTTGCGCACGAGTTGTCCCTCTAAATGCTTAAAGCAGGCATTTTAGCATTCATGAATAGTTCTTTAGGGCCGAAAAATCGAGATAAAACAACGAGAATGATGGGTGCGGCCTCTGTATAGTTACGCCTTGGGAATTAATGCTGCATCTGCGCGTCAGAAAGAGGCACCCAAATTGTGAGACTTCGCACTAATCTATACGTACCACCGACCTCTGCACTGTTCGAATCAGGTGCCCTACAAAGCAATCAAGGAGAAGACCATGCTGATACTCACCCGCAAAGTCGGTGAAAGCATAAACATTGGTGATGACATTACGATCACCATCCTCGGCGTCAGCGGCCAACAAGTCAGGATTGGTATCAATGCCCCAAAGGACGTCGCGGTTCATCGCGAAGAGATCTACCAGCGCATTCAGGCTGGCCTGACCGCACCGGACAAGCCACAGAACTGATCTTGCGACACCCAGTAGCCAGCCCGTTCGCCCCTGAGCTTCGGCTGGCTAGAATTCCAGTGCAACGCACCTGAACCAAAGCTGGCTAAGCAAAGGTCACACCTCGCGCCATACCTGTGGCCACCACCATCAGCAATACCGGCATCGCCTCCACATGACTGATCCGTGCGAACAGCTTTGCACGCCCAGTGTCTACTGCGCCGCCCCTTCCTCGTGCAATTCGCCATTTGATCAGCGTGATCATCGGCGCCAGTTCCAATAGCAGGATCAGCACGAAGAGCGTCATCTTCAGGTGAAACAACGGCTGGTGCAGATAGTAGTCAGTGCCCTTCTCGAAGCCTGCAAAGGCGCGCATAACCCCCGTCACCAGCAGCACCAGAGCGCTGAGCCCCCAAAGATTATCGGCAATCCGCACGCTGCGTGCCTCTCCTGTGCCCGCCGCCAGTCGCCGAAACGCCGTCCCCCGGGACAATACGGCCCAAAAGCCAAGCGCATACGCTAATAGATGAACCGCAGCCAGCAACCAGTGAGTCAGCATCGAAATACCCCTGTCAGCACCAATGATCGGTCTGTCAGTAGTAGCCCATCGCGGCCTAGCGTGCTTACTCCCCGGCGGGGAACAATACCGAGGCGTGTCGCCCTTTCGTCGCCCACGCCTCTGAGGATACCGAAATGGTCTGCTCGGACAGCCTCAATGTGCAGAAGTTCAACTAGCCTGAGTCTACGTCCCGCCAAGAGGAGTGGTAACGATGATCCTGCGCATGGTGGTTTCAGATTGGGTTTGCCTCGTATTCGCGGGCGCCTGCGGTTTGGCATTGATTTCCATGGTGTTCTGGTGGGATCAATGGCTGGCCCTGATTCTCAATTAACCGAGACTTCCACCCCATACTCTCGACCCCCACCCAGGTCGCCATCGACGTCGCCTGTACCGACACCAGAACATCTATCCCACGCGGGTGATAAATAGATTTGTGGCCTTAGGGGTATGCCGGGTCTGTCTTAAGATAAATCTGGCTCTGGGCAGGCCTGGTCGAAACAATCTTTAAGCCGACGAACCGCCGAGAGCTGTTTTTCCATCTCGTCAGCGCTCAGTGACCGTTCGCAATATTCCCGACTGAGAAAAATAATGGCGTCATTACCGTCAGGGTTGTCGGAATAACCAGGGTGATTTGATATCTCTGCCAGCAACGCTTCCGAGACTGGAGCGACATGAAAATGGACGTTGAAACCAGGCGAGAACCCTAGCTTATAGAACACTACTTTGTAGGGTGCGTAGGCCCTTGTCAGCAGAAGCTCTACCGCTTTCATTACCGGACCTAAAGACGCCAGGGCTTCATGACTCAGACCGCCGAGCCCTGATGCCGTCTCTTCTGATGAAATAATCAAATAGCCGTCGTAACGGGCATCTCTTCGATGAGTCACCGTCCAGTGGGTATTATTGAAAACTCTCAGCTCGTCCATATAGCTCCCACCCTCTCGTCAGGTGCAGTCGGGTTGACTAGTCGCCCCCCATCTTTCAGCTAATTGCCCGCGGTCGGTTTAAGGCCGTCTGCGCTACCATCGGCAACCCACTGTCTGAAGGTGGGCGCCGAACTGGTGTTCTGAGGCGGGACTTTTACAAAAGTTTTGCAAATCCCAGGCAACAAAAAAAGGCCCACCTTTCGGTGAGCCTTTCTAGACCGCCCAGCAGAGCGGATTTTGTTTGGTAGGCGCGATTGGACTCGAACCAACGACCCCCACCATGTCAAGGTGGTGCTCTAACCAACTGAGCTACGTGCCTGCTGTGAGGCGGCATTCTACGGAATTCCGGAGGGGTGTCAACACCTTTTTTCGCGCTAACCCTATGAATATGCAAAATATTTAATTTTGCTGCTGCGAGGAAGATTTTCCGGTGGCTGGCGAGGGATTTTCAACTCGGGTAGGATCGGGATACTCGTAAAATATATTAAACAGAGGCAGCAGGATGGCGAACACTCCTTATCCAGAGTCCTATTACGCCGCATCGGCCAATGCGGCTCCGCCGCGCCCGGCTTTGCAGGAGGAAGTAGAGACTGATGTCTGTGTGATCGGCGCCGGGTATACCGGCTTGTCCTCTGCCCTGTTCCTTCTGGAGAACGGTTTTAAGGTCACGGTGCTGGAGGCGGCCAAGGTTGGTTTTGGTGCTTCCGGGCGCAACGGTGGGCAGATCGTTAACAGTTACAGCCGCGATATCGATGTGATCGAACGCACCGTCGGGCCCAAGCAGGCTCAACTGCTGGGGCAGATGGCGTTCGAGGGCGGACGGATCATTCGCGAGCGGGTGGCCAAATATAATATCCAGTGCGACCTGAAGGACGGCGGCGTGTTCGCCGCCATCACGGCCAAGCAGATGGGCCATCTGGAGGCGCAGAAGCGTTTGTGGGAGCGCTTTGGGCATACGCAGCTGGAGCTCATGGATCAGGCGCGTATTCGCCAGGTGGTGGCTTGCGATCAGTATGTCGGTGGCATGCTTGATATGAGTGGCGGGCATATTCATCCATTGAACCTGGCCTTGGGTGAAGCCGCTGCGGTGGAGTTTCTGGGCGGGACTATTTATGAGCAATCGCCGGCGGTGCGGATCGAGCGCGGCGCCAGCCCGGTGGTGCACACGCCGCAGGGCAAGGTCAGGGCCAAGTTCATTATCGTCGCCGGCAATGCCTATCTGGGCAACCTGGTGCCGGAACTGGCGGCCAAGTCGATGCCCTGCGGGACTCAGGTGATTACCACTGCCCCATTGGGCGATGCGTTGGCCAGCAGTTTGCTGCCGCAGGACTACTGTGTGGAGGACTGTAATTACCTGCTCGACTACTACCGCCTGACCGGCGACAAGCGCCTGGTTTTCGGCGGTGGCGTGGTGTACGGGGCGCGGGATCCGGCGAACATCGAGGCAATCATTCGGCCGAAGATGCTCAAGGCGTTTCCGCAGCTCAAGGATGTGAAGATCGATTACGCCTGGACCGGGAATTTCCTGCTGACCTTGTCGCGATTGCCACAGGTGGGGCGACTTGGGGACAACATCTACTACTCCCAGGGCTGCAGCGGCCATGGGGTGACGTATACGCATCTGGCGGGCAAGGTGCTGGCCGAGGCGTTGCGCGGCCAGGCTGAGCGTTTTGATGCGTTTGCCGACCTGCCCCATTATCCGTTTCCGGGTGGCCAGCTGTTGCGCACGCCATTTGCGGCGCTGGGGGCCTGGTATTACGGGTTGCGGGACAAATTCGGGTACTGACTGACGCGAGCAAGCCGGCTCCCACTGGTGTTGTCCCACAGGGCGTTTAGAGTTGATCCCGGGCGATGCCGCTGCGGATTCGCAGGATGTCGGCGAGCACCGCCAAGGCGATTTCTGCGGGGGTTTTGCTGCCTAGGTTGAGGCCGATGGGCGCGTGAATTCGTGCCAGTTCGGCTTCGCCCAGCCCGCCAATGCGACGCAAGCGTTCGAAGCGTTTTTGCGAGGTTTGCACCGAGCCCATGACGCCAATGTAGAACGCGTCGGTACGCACCGCTTCCATCATCGCCAGGTCATCAATGCGCGGGTCGTGGGTTAATGCAACCACCGCCGTATCGCTATGGCAGCCGCCGTCAGCGATGAAGACCGAAGGCAGCTGCCGGCGGATCTCGACGTTGTTCAGCACCACACCTTCAAGCACTTCATCCCGGGGGTCGCAGAGGATCACTTCGAACCCAAGCCCCACCGCAAACTCCGCACAGGCCTGGGCGACACTGGAGTAACCCGCCAGCAACAAGCGCTGGGCAGCGCCGATGCGCACACGAACCCGATCGACTTCGCGCTCGATACGCGCGCCCTGCTCCCGGTCCACGAACACGTCACGGGCGCCGCTGGCCAGATCGACTTCGCGTATCAGGCGACGCTGGCCCAGCAAGGCCGATTCCAGTTCCCGCAGATGTGCCTGAACCTCGCAAGCCGGCTCAAGCTTCTCCACCAGCACGTCAAGAATCCCGCCACACGGCAGGCTGATGCGCGAGCGGGGGTCATCTCCTTCACCGTACCGAACCACGCACACGGCTTGCTCGAATGCGCCTTCGGCGACGCGCTCGAGAAAGTCTTCCTCGACGCAACCTCCCGACAGCGAACCTATCCACTGCCCCCCGCCGTTCACCGCCATCAGCGAGCCCGGCGCGCGAGGCGCCGAGCCGTAGGTGGCGAGCACCGTGCACAGCCAGACCTGCTGGCCGGCGTTTGACCATTGCAGCGCGCGCCGTACCACTTGCAGATCCAGATGCTGCATATCAATGCACCTTGTGTTCGGTTGGAGGCGCGTCCGCTTGTAGCTTCTGCACGTCGCCGATTGTCAGTTCACCCGGCTGACCACCCCACCCTTGACGCAGGTAATTGAGCAGGTCGGTCAGCTGGCCAGGGCTGAGCTTGTCGGCAAAGCCCGGCATCGGTTGCATGCGTTCGAAGCCGACAAATTGCTGCTCGCCGATGCCGTCCTCGATCACCCGTAGCAGGTTGCGCGCATCGTCCAGGCGCAGCGTGGTGTTGCCACGCATGGCCACTGCGATGTGCGGCTTGCCCTCGCCCTCTGCCGCATGACAACCGGCGCAGACGTTGAGGTATTCCTGGCGACCGCGCCGGGCACCGGCACTCAACTGCTCCAGGGGCACTTCGCTCAGCACTTTCGCCGCTGGCGGTTGATCGCCAAGCAGGTAGGTGGCCATCGCTGCCAGATCCGGATCAGTGAGGCCCTGGGTGCTGTTGTGGAACACCGGGAACATCTCGTTGAACATGGTGCCCTGGGCGCTCATGCCGTGCTTGAGGAACGAACTCAGGTCCTGGTGATTCCAGCCACGGTTTGCCAGGTCTTCGGCCAGCAGGCTGGGCGCCAGGTAGCCATTGAGGACGCCACCGGTCATGCGCTTGTCCTGCTGCATCGCACCGGGCAAACCGCGCGGGGTGTGGCATTCGCCGCAGTGGCCGAGCACGTCGACCATATACTGGCCGCGCTTGAACGCCTCGCTCTTGCCCGCGGTGGGCGACAGCTTGACGTCTTTACCGTACAGCATGTTCCAGCCCGTCAGGCCCAGACGTACGTTGAACGGAAAACGCAGGCTGGTCACCGGCGCCGCGCGCTCGATCGGCTCGACGGTTTTCAGGTAAGCGTGAATCGCGTCGGAGTCGGCCCGGGGCATCAGGTGATAGGAGGTGTACGGCATCGCCGGGTACAGGTTAGCCCCGTCGCGACGCTTGCCTTCGGTGAGCGCAGCGAAGAATTCCTCATCGCTGTATTGACCGATGCCGTGCTCCTTGCTCGGGGTAATGTTGGTGCCATAGATGGTGCCAAACGGCGAAACGATCGGCAGGCCTCCCGCATAGGGAGCGCCACCCGGGGCGGTATGGCAGGCCATGCAGTCGGCCGCGCGGGCGAGGTATTCGCCGCGCTTGACCTGATCGTCGGCGTGCGCCATCAAGACCGGCGCAGCCAGGCCGACCGCCAATGCCAGGCGGGAAAATAGATGCTTCATGTTAGCCCTCCTTGACCAGGCCGAGATCGGTCAGCACGTTGCGCGTGGCGCTGTAGTAACGCACGTAGCCGGTGCAGCGGCAGACGTGGTGGCCGAGGCTGTCCTCGATCACCTGTTCCAGCTGGCTCTTGACGATCGGCTGGCGCTGCAGCTTTTCTACCAGCACGGTCGCGGCATTGACGAAACCGGGCGCGCAGTAGCTGCACTGGAAAGCGAACTCATCGACGAAGCGTTGCTGGATCGGGTTGAGCTCAGTGACTTTGCCCTGCTCATCGCGGGTGGCATGGCCTTCGATGGTCCGTACTTTCTTGCCTTCGAAATAGTGCGCACCGGTGATGCAGGTGCGCACTTCCTCGCTGGTGCCGTCGGGGTTGTCGACGATCACCACGCAGGCATGGCAGATGCCCTGGCCGCAGCCCAGGCGGGAACCGGTGAGGTTCTTGTATTCGTGCAGGTAGTCGATCATCGGCAGGTCATCAGGGATGTCCACCGGGCCGACGGTTTGACCGTTGAGGGTCAGTTGAAGCGGACGGTTAGCCATTGAGGGCCTCCTTGATGCGGGCAGAAGTGATAGGCAGGTCGCGAACGCGCTTGCCGATGGCGTGGGCCACGGCGTTACCGATGGCACCCACGACCGGGATCATCACCACTTCGGCGATGCCTTTGGAGGGGTCGCTCGGGGACAGCGGCGGCAGGATTTCCGCCGTCTGCTTCCAGACCGCAACGTGGCGCGCCATGGGCAGGCGATAGCGGTTGAAGTTCCAGTCACCCTCCCCCGGTCCGCCTTCGTACAGCGGCATTTCTTCCAGCAGCGCATGGCCGATGCCCATGGCGATGCCACCTTCGAGCTGGCCCCTGACCAGTTCTTCCACCAGTACCCGACCGCACTCGACCCACGAGTGATGGTTGAGCACCTGCACTTCGGCCGAGCCCTTGTTCACTTTCAACTCAACCAGGGTGGCCACCGGGCTGTAGTAAGTCACTGCGGCGTTGTTCAATTGGGTGTCCGGGTAGTGCACGTTCTGCCGATCGAGCAGATGGAAACCGGCGCTGTTCATCTGCGCCTTCTTCACGCTCGGAGCGCCGTCGCCGTACTTCACCGCCAGGCTGTCGAGCGGCAGGCGCTCGCGCACGCCATCGATGCTGAACTCGGCCTCGGCCCAACTCCAGCGGTTAAAACCGTGCACGGTGGCGCCGGTGACCAGACCTTTTTCGTGAGCGTGTCTGGCCAACTGCTCGAAGCTCAGCGGCTGCATGCCGTTGGCGGTGAGTTTGCCGTCGACCCAGTGCGCGTCTTCCCGGCGCACCACGTAGGGGTTGGCCTGGCCGCCATAAGGTCCCTGGCGCCAGATCTGCAGCGCGGCCGGCCACAGGCCGTGGTTGAACAGCACGCGTGCCGCTTCGCGGGTGGCGTGGCTGAAGTAGTAGGCCGAGTTGGTGGCCGACGAAGCCGACGCGAGTTTGCCGACCCAGCGCGGGTTGCGCAGCAAGGTGTCCTGCTCGGCCTGGCTCATGATGTACGGGTTGCCGCCGGTGATCAGCTGCAGCTCTTGCCATTCAGTCTCGCCGGTCTTCACTTCGTGAGCCGGGCTGCCGAGGAAATCGGCCACGACCATGGCTTGGGAGGTGGACATGCCGGTGCCGATTTCAATCCCGATATGGCGCAGGTGAATGCGCCCTTCGGCGTTGAATTCGATGCTCGCCATCGGCGCTTCGGAACCGGTGCCGAAGTCCTTTTGGCAAATGGCGAAGCCGACGCCGTACCAGTGGTCCGGGTCCTGGGCTTCGCGTTGCTGCTTGAGCTTGTCGCGGTTTTTCCAAACCTCGTGCACAGCCGCTTTGTCGAGAATCTCGTGCAGGCGCAAGGCACCCGCCGGCACCGCACCCTGGGTATTTTTCATGCCCGAGACCATGGCGTTTTTCTTGCGCAGGTCGATGGCGTCGATGCCCAGGCGACCGGCAATTTCGTCAACCATCATCTCGGTCGAAGCCATGCTCTGCAGGGTGCCGTAGCCACGCATCGAGCCGGCTTCCACAGCGCGGGAATGGTAGGCCGTGACCTGCAGATCGTTCTGCGGCATGTAGTAGATCGACTGCGCCGCTGTGGCGCCAACCGCCGCTACCGACGGGCTGTAGTTGACGCGTCCGCCACCGTCGACGCTCATTTCGGCGCGGAAAATCTTGAAGCTGTGATCGGTCTTGTCCACCGCCAGTTGATAGCGGATATCGAACGGGTGGCGCTTGATGCCGCTCTGGAACTGCTCGTAGCGGTCGTTGGCCAGGCGCACCGGCACACCAGCCCCGTACAGGGCGGCGAGGGCTGCGTAATAGACAAAAATATTGTGGTCTTTGGAACCGTAACCCACGGTGTAGCCCGGGTGCATGTTGAGGTTGGCCAGGCCGAAACGCGACGGCGCGATCATCTTCGCGGTCTCGGTGGCGGTCTCCAGCGGGCACTGGGTGGCCACCACGAAATGCAGGGTCTTGGTCGCAGGGTCGTACCAGCCGTTGCCGTTGTCCGGCTCCATGGCTGCAGGCTCGATGGACGGCGTCTTGTAGCGCTCGTCGAACACCAGCCAGTTGTCGGGCGGGGTGTCGATCTGCTGCTTCATGCGATCGGCATAGAACAGCCCGCGCTCGGTCAGGTTGCCGTGCAGGTTGGGCTGCGAATCCCAGACCGGACGACGGTTGCGCAGCATCGGGAACAGGATCGAATCCTTGAGGCTGGCGAATTCATCTTCGTCAGCCGAAGTCGGACCGCCGACCCGCACGTAGCGGAAGCTGCCGTAGGGATCACCTTCGTAGTACGGCACCTGGGCACCGTAGCGAATGGCCTTGTCGTTGAACTTGAGTTTGGCCTTGGCCTGGCGGAAGCGCTCGAAGTCATTCCAGATGAGTATCGCGACCGGATGACCGATGAACATCGGCACCTTGCCGACTGGCAGCAGCGGGTCCGGGGCATGCTCTTCGGGGAAGACGATGCCGTCTTTCTCCAGGTCTTCTGCGGTGACGATACGGTCCGGCTGCAAGTCGGCACCGAGCCACGCCAAGTCATAACCGGCGTATAGGCGGTCGGCCTTGGTGATTTTCAGCAGCATGGCGTGACCTTGCTGTTCGGGCCAGCCCGGCATGTCCTTGGCGCGGATGTCGCGAGCAAAAACCTTGCTGCCGCACACCTTGGACAGGGCATCGTTACGCGAGCGCGCCTTGCCGTTGTTGCCGAGCCATTGCTCGGACGGCACGGTCACGCTGTTCTCCATCAAGGCGGCCAGGGCCTGGGAGCTGAGCGGCGTAAGCGTCACGCTCACCCCCGCCACCAGCCCGCCCTGTAGGAACGAGCGCCGGGATATATCACGGTTGGACATGGATCATCCTCTGAGCGGTTATGGGCCCGCCCTTCTGGTTATGTTCTGGGAATCTCGAGTCTTGCAGGAACCCTTTTAGGACGGAGCAAAGGGCTGTGGTGACAGTGCAAAGCTGACCGAAAGGTTAACTTTAAAGGTTTATGCGCTCGGGGCAAACAACCAGTTACAAAAAACTGACTGGAAGATCAAAATTTCCGGATTTGCGGGGGTGTCTGGGCAGTCAAATTGCTGTCGGATGCACCATCGTCTTCGCGGGCAAGCCCGGCTCCCACAGAGATATCTGCCGTACATAAATGCTGCGCCCACCACCAATACCTATGGGAGCGGCGGTGCGACGATTCGACTTGACCGCGATGGCAATCTTCCTGCCACATCAATGTCGAATATGCAGATGCCATCGCCAGCAGGCTGGCTCCCACAGTGGTCTGCGCCGAACACAAATACTGCGTCCACCACCATTCCACTGTGGGAGCAACTGTCTTCCCCCTGCCGATGACACCTGAACCGGGGTCATCGCAGGCAAAGGCGCGTGAGCGATCCTAGAAATCCACTGTCGCCGAAAGCAGGTACGTGCGTGGCGTGGATAGCGTCAAGCCAGGCTCGCTGTCATCTGAGGCGCCTGCGGAGCTCCAGTAGCGTTTGTCCGCGACGTTCTCGACGTTGCCGCGCAGGGTGATGGTCTTGTCGTCGACCTTGAACGCGTAGCGGGCGCCCACGTCGAAGCGTTCCCAGGAGTCGATTTCCTTGTTGTTGGACTGGTCCAGGTACTGCGAGCTGGAGTAGATGCCACGCGTGGTCAGGGTCAGGCCCTGGACGGTGGGCACGTCCCACTCGGCACCGAGGTTGACGTTGTATTTGGGCGTTGCGGGCGCGCGGTTGCCGTCGAAAGTGCCGTTGGTGGTGTGGGTCAATTCGCTGTCGATGTACATCACCCCACCGAGCAGGCGAAAGCCATCCAGGGGTTCGCCGAACACACTCAGCTCCACACCTTTGTTCTCGCGTTTGCCGTTCGGGCCGAAGACCCGTGTGGTCGCGTTGGTTTCGTATGCCGGCTGCTTGATGCGGAAGACCGCCGCCGTAACCGCGAACGGGCCGGCGTCGTATTTGGCGCCGACCTCGACCTGGCGGCTGACAAAGGGCGGGAAGATTTCGTCTTCGTTGACCGAGGTCGACGGGGCGATCTTGCCCTGGCTCAGGCCCTCCATGTAGTTGGCGTACAGCGACAACTTGTCAGTGGCCTTGAACAGGATACCGCCCGACGGCGAAACTTTTTCTTCGTCATAGGCAGTGGCGCCCTTGATGTTGTCGGACCAGTCATCGACCTTCACCCGCTGCCACCGCGCGCCGAGGGTCAACAGCAGGCGATCCTCGAAGAACCCCAGGGTGTCGGACAAGGCCACACCGCTGAAGCGGTTCTCGGTGTAGACCTTGGCATCCTGGCGGGTTGGCCTGGCCGGGGTGGGGGTTTGCACCGGATCGTAGAGATTGCTGGGCGCGGCAGCATAACGGGCGCCGCCGTTTTCGAAATCCATGTAGAAGTAGCTGGCCGCGAGATTGACCTCGTGGCTGACCGGGCCGGTTTTAAACCAGTTACGCACGCCGGCCGTGGCCGTGCGCACATTCTCGTCGCGGGTGAAGTCGCGGGGTTGGACGCTGAAATCGCCAGCATCGTTGGTGACCGAAACCGCATGCCGGAGGAAGTCATGATTACTTTTGCGTGCGCCAACTCCGCCATACAGCATGACCGAATCGTTGACGTCGAACTCGCCATTGACGGTGCCGAACGTGTCTTCGGTGCGCGCCTTGCTCCAGGCCTGCGCGTAGTTGTGGCGGACATCGCCTGCCTGCGGGACCTGGGCATTGACGCCAACCTGCACCCGTTCCTGGGGCGCATCGGTATTGCGCTCGGTGTGGCCGATGTCTGTCGAGAGCCGCAGGCGCTCTGCGCGAAAGTCCAGGCCGAGTACGGCCATCTCGCGGTCGATGCTCTGGTGATCCCACTCGGTGTCGCCGGACTGTTTCACGCCGTTGAAGCGCAGACCGAACTTGTCGTCTTCACCAAAGCTTCGACCGACGTCCACGGCGCCGCCGAGCTGGTTGTTGGACGCGTAGCTGCCGGTGAATGAAGTGATCGGCTTGTCGGTGGCACGCTTGGGTACCACGTTGATCCCGCCCCCCACGCTGCCCCGCGGCGAGATGCCGTTGATGAGCTGGCTGGGGCCCTTGAGGATGTCCACGCGATCAGCCATTTCCATATCGATGGTGTATGTCGGCAATACGCCATAGAGGCCGTTGTAGGCGACGTCACTGTTGAACAGGCTCAGCCCGCGAATGGTGAACTGCTCGTAACGCCCGCCGGCAGGGTTGGTGGCGCGAACCGATGGGTCGTTGGCGATCAGGTCACCCAAGGTCCGGGCTTGCTGGTTCTCGATCACCTCGCTGGTGTAGGTGGTCATGCTGAAGGGCGTTTCCATGAAGTCTTTCGAGCCGAGCAAGCCTTGGGAGCCGCGACGCGCAACCTGGCCGCCGGCGAACACCTCGCTGCCCTCCCCGCCGGTGGCGCCGAGAATCGAGGTGGGGGCCAGCTGCAAGCTGCTGTTTTCCGGGGCCGGGGTGAGAATGTACGCTTGCTCACCTACCGCCTGCAGTTGCAGACCGGAACCCTGCAACAACCGGGCAAAGCCCTCCTCGACGGCGAACTCACCGGACAGCCCGCCACTGCTGCGGCCGCTGACCAGGGCCGGGTCCACCGACAGATTGACCCCGGACAGACCGGCAAACCGGGTCAATGCATCGCTCAGGCTGCCGGCCGGCACCTGATAGCTGCGCCGGTTACCGTCCTCGGCCCAGGTTGGCGAGATCAACCATGGACTGGCACTCAGGCCCAGCATCAGGCTGAGGTGCAACAACGGTCGCAGGCGCGGGGAAGAAGCGTTAGGCATTTGAATAGGCTCTCTTGATTCGTTCACATGCCTTCAATGACAGGCGAGTCGAAAAAAGGGGCCAGGTTTTACACACTATTTTTGCGCGGCAGCAACGTGACCCAGTAGCGAGTCCGGGAATGCACCTCCAGGGGCAGACTGGCGGCGAGCAGCGCGAGTACCCGGTCAGTGTCGTCCAGACGGAAGCTGCCGGTGACTCGCAGGGTTTCCAGCTCCGGCTCCCAGCGCAGGACACCCGGTCGATAGGTGCTCAGTTCACGCAGAAAGTCCCCCAGCGGCTGGTCCTTCGCCATCAGCACGCCCTCGCGCCAACCCGGCGCCAAGGTGTCGAATGCGCTGATGGATCCGGCACCGGCGGCCTGCAGGCTGACCTGCTGGCCCGCGCGCAAGGCCAGGGCCGCCCCATGCAAAGGCTGTAACTGGACGGCGCCGTTGTAGACCGAAACCCGACAGCCGCGTGCGTCCTGGCGAACGCAGACTTCACTGCGGCTGACGATGACATTGCCAAAACGGGTCTGGATCGTCAGCGGCGAATCACCGGGCACTGTCAGGGACATTTCGCCCTCGATCAGCTTGACGCGGCGTGCCTGCAGGTCCACATCGACCGCGCTGGCCGTGTTGAGCTGCAGCGCGCTGCCGTCGGCAAGCCGGGTCTGCTGACGCTCGCCGGTGGCGGTGTGCAAATCGGCGCGCCAGGCATCCAGCGGCAGTTGCCGACTGATCAGCCACGCCGCCGGCACCAGGGCCACCGCGCCCAGGGCGCGCTTGAGCACTTTGCGCCGCGCCGGATCCGGACGATCCAGGCTGCTCAGTGCCAGCCCCGATGGCAGGTCGGCAAAACGCTGGCGCAGCGCCTGGGCTTTCTGCCAGGCCTGCTCGTGGGTGGCGCAGGTATCACGCCAGCGCTGCAAGTTCGCGCGATCCTGCTCGTTGGCACCGCCGGATTCCAGCAACGCAAGCCATTGCGCGGCTGCACGAACGGCCTGGCGCGAGTCGGACGCCTGAGTGTTCACAGGTCCACCAACAGGCAATGTTCATAAGCCTGAGCCATGTAACGCTTGATGGTACGTTCGGACACTTGCAGGCGTTCCGCGATTTGCCCGTAGGTCAGGCCTTCGAGCTGGCTCCACAAAAACGCCCGGCGCACCGCCCGCGGCAAGCCGTCGAGCAGCTCATCCAGCGCTTGCAGCGTTTCCAGCAGCAGCCAGCGTTGCTCGGGGGATGGCGCACAGTCCTCCGGCATCGCCGCCAAGGCGGCGAGATAGGCCTGTTCCAGGCTCCGGCGCTGGTAGAAGTTGCTCAGCAGGCGTTTGCCCACAGTCAGCAGATAGGCACGGGGCTCTTGCAGGTCCGCGATCCGCTGCGAACTGGCAAGCACCCGCAGGAAAGTGTCCTGGCTCAGATCAGCCGCATCGCAGCCGTTGCCCAAGCGCCTCCCCAACCAGGTTTCAAGCCAGCCACGGTGATCGCGGTACAGGTCGTGAAGCGTTGGCTCCTTCGGCATCACTGCATCACTCATCTAGAAGCCCTGTGCCAGGAGTTATCGTAAATGAGAGTGATTCTAATTAATGTCGGTGCCGGGAAGGAAGCTCTTTATGCATTGAGCGCGCAGAAAGGCCCTCCTGCAGGGGCGAGCTTGCTCCTACAGGACGGGGGCAGCAGTTCAGGAAAATGGCAAATCGCAGACACAAAAAACCCCGGTCTTTCGACCAGGGTTTTTGCTATCGACTCGAAGTCACCAACGGCTTCTTCGTAGCTCCAAGGCGTTCAGTGGGCCTTGTAGCAGATATGGCGCAGCGGACGGGACTCGAACCCGCGACCCCCGGCGTGACAGGCCGGTATTCTAACCGACTGAACTACCGCTGCGTATCGCTTTGGACTTGCGTCCTAACTCGTCTGATCAAAAGCTCCGAGATTTTTCAATCTCTCTTTTGATCTCGAATCAGGTCAGACCTGACTCGGAAAATATGGCGCAGCGGACGGGACTCGAACCCGCGACCCCCGGCGTGACAGGCCGGTATTCTAACCGACTGAACTACCGCTGCGCGTCGGTGGAGGCTTTTAAGGCTTCCATCTTGCTTTCGCAAGACTCTCAGAAGTGGTGGGTGATGACGGGATCGAACCGCCGACATTCTGCTTGTAAGGCAGACGCTCTCCCAGCTGAGCTAATCACCCGTTTGCATCTCCGAGGCCGCGAAATTTACGCAGGTAGCGAACCTAAGTCAATAGCAGGATTGAAGTTTTTCTGAAAAAGGCAAAATCGTGTCAGTGGCGAATGGTTATGCCGTCAGACCGCTTTCGCGAGCAAGCCCGCGCCCACAGCGGATTGTGAGTGAACACAGGCTATGGGTCCGACACAAAGCCACTGCGCGAGCGGGCTTGCTCGCCAAAGCTGCAGAGCATCCAGCATCAATGCGGCTGCCGGTCACTCGCTGTAAATCATCTTCTTGGTCATGCCGCCGTCCACCACAAACTCCTGTCCCGTGACAAAGCCGGCGTTCCTCGACAGCAACCAGGCCACCATTGCCGCGACATCCTCCACCGTCCCCACCCTGCCCGCCGGATGCTGGGTGTGGTCGGCGTCGGACAACGGCTCGGCGCGGCGCGCTGAAGGGTCGCGTGCATCGATCCAGCCCGGGCTGACGGCATTGACCCGAATCTCCGGCCCCAGGCTGATGGCCAGCGCATGAGTCAGGGCCAACAGGCCGCCCTTGCTCGCCGCGTAGGCTTCACTGTCGGGTTCCGACTGGCTGGCGCGGGTCGAGGCCAGGTTGACGATCGAGCCGCTGTGAGCACGCAGGTACGGCGCACAGTGCTTTGCCAGCAACATAGGGCCACTGAGATTGACCGCCAGCACCCGATTCCAGTAGGCCAGATCGAGACTTTCCAGGGTGATGTTGTGTGGCTCGGCTACTGCCGCGTTGCACACGAGCGCATCGAGCCGCCCGAACTGCCCGAGCACCTCGGCCACCCCCAGCGCTACCTGACCCTCGTTCGAGACGTCCATGGCGATGAACCAGGCGTTATCACCCAGCACCTTCGCCACTTTCGAACCACGGACCCGATCCAGGTCGGTCAGCACGACTTGCCAGCCTTCGCTAATCAACCAGGCCGAAATGCCCAGGCCGATGCCGCGCGCAGCACCCGTGACCAGCGCGACGCGGCCATTGGTGCCCGTGCCGGGCGCAGACATTTCGATCACAGCGCAGCCAGGCCGCGCGCCAGATCGGCTTGCAGGTCCGCCACGTCTTCCAGACCCACCGCGACGCGGATCAGGCTGTCGCGGATCCCTGCGGCTTCACGCTCCTGCGGCGCCAGGCGGCCGTGGGAGGTGGTGCTTGGGTGGGTAATGGTGGTTTTGCTGTCCCCCAGATTGGCGGTGATCGAGATCAGGCGAGTCGCATCGATAAAGCGCCACGCACCCTCTTTGCCCCCCTTGACCTCAAAACTCACCACCGCGCCAAAGCCCTTCTGCTGGCGCAAGGCCAACTCATGCTGTGGATGGCTCTTGAGACCGGCGTAATGGACTTTCTCGATACCGTCCTGCTGCTCCAGCCATTCGGCCAGTTGCTGGGCGTTGGCGCAGTGCGCCTTCATGCGCAGGCCGAGGGTTTCCAGGCCCTTGAGGAAGATCCAGGCGTTGAACGGGCTGAGGGTTGGCCCGGCAGTGCGCAGAAAGCCGACGACTTCTTTCATGTGCTCGCCACGACCGGCAACCACGCCGCCCATGCAACGACCCTGGCCGTCGATGAACTTGGTCGCCGAGTGCACGACGATGTCCGCGCCCATCTTCAGCGGCTGCTGCAACGCAGGGGTGCAGAAACAATTGTCCACGACCAGCATCGCGCCCTTGGCATGGGCAATTTTCGCCAGTTCGGCGATGTCCACCAGCTCTGCCAGCGGGTTGGACGGCGACTCGACGAACAATAATTTGGTATTGGCCTTGATGGCCGCATCCCAGCCGGACAGTTCCGCCAGGGGCACGTAATCGACCTCTACGCCGAAACGCTTGAAATATTTTTCAAACAGGCTGATGGTCGAACCGAATACGCTGCGCGACACCAGCACATGATCACCGGCGCTGCACAGGCTCATGACCACAGCCATGATCGCTGCCATGCCGGTGGCAGTGGCCACGGCTTGCTCGGCGCCTTCAAGCGCGGCAATGCGCTCTTCGAACGCACGCACGGTCGGGTTGGTGTAGCGCGAGTAAACGTTGCCCGGCACTTCCCCGGCAAATCGCGCCGCGGCGTCGGCAGCGGTGCGGAAGACGTAGCTGGAAGTGAAGAACATCGGATCACCGTGTTCGCCTTCCGGCGTGCGGTGCTGGCCGGCGCGTACGGCCAGGGTATCGAACGCTACGCCTTCGAGGTCGCTGTCCAGCCGACCGGCATCCCAATCCTGACTCATGCTGTCACTCCTTGCCTTACTCGGTAATGGATACTAAACCGGCCTGTGAGAACAACGCTCGCCCGCGATGGCGTCTTTACAAACGCCATCGCGGGCAAGCCTTGCTCCCACAGGCCGGCCAGTTACTCAGTTGTTGTACAGATCAATGATCGCGCTGACTGCCTGGGTCTTGACCTTGGAGGCATCGTTGCGTGCCTGCTCGATCTTGTTCAGGTAAGCCTCGTCGACATCACCTGTGACGTACTGGCCGTCGAACACCGCGCAATCGAACTTGTCGATCTTGATCTTGCCGCCACCGACCGCTTCGATCAAGTCAGGCAGGTCCTGGTAGATCAGCCAGTCAGCACCGATCAGGTCAGCCACGTCCTGGGTCGAACGGTTGTGGGCGATCAGTTCGTGCGCGCTCGGCATGTCGATGCCATACACGTTCGGGTAACGAACGGCCGGTGCCGCGGAGCAGAAGTAGACGTTCTTGGCGCCGGCTTCGCGGGCCATCTGGATGATCTGCTTGCAGGTCGTGCCGCGAACGATCGAGTCGTCCACCAGCATGACGTTCTTGCCGCGGAATTCCAGTTCGATGGCGTTAAGCTTCTGGCGTACGGATTTTTTCCGCGCTGCCTGGCCCGGCATGATGAAGGTCCGGCCGATGTAGCGGTTCTTCACGAAGCCTTCGCGGAATTTCACGCCCAGGTGGTTCGCCAGTTCCAGGGCCGCGGTGCGGCTGGTGTCCGGAATCGGGATGACCACGTCGATGTCGTGATCCGGACGCTCGCGCAGGATCTTCTCGGCCAGCTTCTCGCCCATGCGCAGGCGGGCCTTGTAGACCGATACACCGTCGATGATCGAGTCCGGACGCGCCAGGTAGACGTGTTCGAAGATGCACGGGGTCAGGGACGGATTGTTTGCGCACTGGCGGGTGTGCAGCTTGCCGTCTTCAGTGATGTAGACCGCTTCGCCGGGTGCCAGGTCGCGAATCAGGGTGAAACCGAGCACGTCCAGGGACACGCTTTCGGAGGCGATCATGTATTCGACGCCCTCGTCGGTGTGACGCTGGCCGAAGACGATCGGACGGATGCCGTGCGGGTCACGGAAACCGACGATGCCGTAGCCGGTCACCATCGCCACGACCGCGTAGCCACCGACGCAACGATTGTGCACGTCTGTGACCGCGGCGAACACGTCTTCTTCGGTTGGCTGCAACTTGCCGCGCTGGGCCAGTTCGTGAGCGAACACGTTGAGCAGTACTTCCGAATCGGAATTGGTATTGACGTGGCGCAGGTCAGATTCGTAAATCTCCTTGGCCAGCTGTTCAACGTTGGTCAGGTTACCGTTGTGCGCCAAGGTAATGCCATAAGGCGAGTTGACGTAGAACGGTTGAGCTTCGGCCGAAGTCGAGCTGCCAGCGGTCGGGTAACGGACATGGCCGATACCCATGTGACCGACCAGACGCTGCATGTGACGCTGATGGAACACGTCACGCACCAGGCCATTGTCCTTGCGCAGGAATAACCGGCCATCATGGCTGGTCACGATACCGGCAGCGTCCTGGCCGCGGTGCTGGAGGACGGTTAGCGCGTCATACAGCGCCTGATTGACGTTCGACTTACCGACGATACCGACGATGCCACACATGCGACGCAACCCCTACTTAATGGATCTGAACTGAGCAACACTCACTGCGGCGTTTTGGCCGTCGGCAAGAGTTGCTCCTTGAACGGTATCTCAGCGGGTACGCTGATACCGCTGGCAAGCCACTGACTGCTCCACCCGAGAATCAGGTTCTTGGACCAGTCTGCGACCAATAGAAACTTAGGTACGAGCTGTGATTCTTTCCACCACCCGCCCTGCTGTACCGGCCCCAGGCTCAACAGCCCGACCGCCACGACCACCAGCAACACGCCACGCGCAGCGCCGAAGGCCATGCCGAGGAATCGATCGGTCCCGGATAACCCGGTGACACGTACCAACTCGCCGATAAGATAATTGATCATTGCGCCTACTATCAAAGTGGCGACAAACATGATGGCACAGCCCGCGATCACGCGAGCCGATGGCGTTTCGATGTATCCGGCGAGGTACTCGGACAATGAACCACCGAACATCCAGGCGACGACTCCTGCGATGATCCAGGTCACCAGCGATAATGCTTCCTTGACGAAGCCGCGGCTAAGACTGATCAATGCGGAGATGGCGACAATTGCAACGATCGCCCAATCAACCCAGGTAAATGGCACAGTGCAGCCTACAGACGGATAAGGCGGCGCATTTTAGCAGAGCGCATGCCTGTCGGTAAGCTGCGATTAGCAGTGCATTTCAATCGCAGCGATAGTTTTTAACCGCGCTCGGGCTGGAAACGCACCACAAACCCCTTGAGGTTCTGCTGGCGGCTCAATAAATCGCGCAAACGGTCGGCCTCGGCGCGCTCGATCAGCGGCCCGACAAATACCCGATTCTTGCCATCAGCGGTGCGAATGTAGGCGTTATAGCCCTGGGCTCGCAGGGATTTCTGCAGGCTTTCGGCACTGGCACGGTTCGACAGGCTGGCCAGTTGCACCGACCAGCTGACCGACAGGCCATTGGCATCGACGCGGCTTTGGCTGGTGTCCGGCTTGCCGGGCGTCGCCGTGATTGGCTGGGCCGGTGGCGTGCTTGGCTTGGCGGCCAATGCCGGCACGGGTGCCGGGGCTGGCGCGACTGGCTTGGCTGCCGGGGCCGGCGCAGGGGCGACGGGCACCACAGGGGCGATTGGCGTCGACGGCGCTTGCTGCTCGGCGATTTCTTCGTCGCTCGGCACCGGCTCCTGCGGCAGCACCTGAGGCTCAGGTACGACCACCGGCTCGATCTGCACCTGAGGCACCGAAGGCGCTTGCGGGGCAGCAGGCGCCTCGACAGTTACCTGGCGCTGCTCATCCTGACGGGAAAACAGCATCGGCAGGAAAATCACTGCCAGCGCGACCAGCACCAGGGCGCCGACCATGCGTTGTTTGTAAGCCTTATCCAGCAATGCCATTTGCCGCTTCCTCCGTGGAGCGCCGGGCCAACCACTCAAGGGCCTCGGCGACACAATAAAATGATCCGAACAACAGAATTTCGTCGTCGCTCGTCGCTCGTGCGCACTGCCCTTCCAGGGCGGCGGCCACGCTGGCATAGGACGTTACTGAAGCGCCAAGGTTCTGCAGCACCTCTTCTAAATCAGCCACCGGGCGCGCCCGGGGCGAATCCAGCGGTGCAACCGCCCAATGCTCGACACTGGCATTCAACTGGCCAACGACACCGTCCAGATCCTTGTCCGCGAGCAAGCCGAACACTGCCAGACGCTTGCCGACTGGCGGACGACTGGACAGACGGCGAGCCAGGTATTCGGCCGCATGAGGATTATGCCCCACGTCGAGCAACAGGTGCAGACGTTTGCCCTGCCAGTCGAACGCCCGACGGTCGAGGCGCCCCACCACGCGAGTCGCCTTCAAGGCTTCAATGATCTGTGCCTCTACCCAAGGCAGACCCAGCAGCAGATAAGCCTGCAAGGCCAGCGCAGCGTTCTCCATCGGCAGGTCCAGCAGGGGCAGGTCCCGCAGTTCGACTACCCGGCCCTGGCTGTCAAGACCGCGCCATTGCCAGTGGTGATCGGTGACACCCAGGTCGAAGTCACGACCACGCAGGAAAAACGGGCAGGCCAGCTCGCGGGCTTTGTCCAGCAGAGGTTGCGGAGGATTCAGATCGCCACAGAGCGCGGGGGCGCCTTGGCGGAAGATGCCGGCTTTTTCGTAGGCCACGGACTCGCGGGTATCACCCAGGTAATCGGCGTGGTCGACGCCGATGCTGGTGACCAGCGCCATGTCCGCGTCCACCACGTTGACCGTATCCAGGCGCCCGCCCAGGCCGACCTCGAGCACCACGGCATCCAGCCCCGACTGCTGGAACAGCCAGAACGCCGCCAGGGTGCCCATTTCGAAATAAGTCAGGGAGGTATCGCCACGGCCTGCCTCGACTGCCGCGAAGGCCTGGCACAGCTCGGCGTCAGTCGCTTCGACGCCGTTGACCTGCACCCGCTCGTTGTAACGCAGCAGGTGCGGAGAATTGTAGACACCGACTTTAAGGCCCTGCGCGCGCAGCAATGAAGCCACGAACGCACAGGTAGACCCCTTGCCGTTGGTGCCGGTGACCGTGATCACCCGAGGCGCCGGCTTGCCCAGTCCCATGCGGGACGCTACCTGTTGCGAGCGCTCCAGCCCCATGTCGATGGCCGAAGGGTGCAACTGTTCCAGGTAGGCGAGCCACTCGCCAAGGGTACGTTGGGTCATATGTTGGCAGGCACCGGCGGAACCACGATTGGCTCGATTGGCGCGGCGACGAACTTCGGCGTCGGCAGGCCCATCATCTGTGCCAGCAGGTTGCCCAGGCGTGGACGCAGTTCCTGACGGTGAATGATCATGTCGATCGCACCGTGCTCCAGCAGGAATTCGCTGCGCTGGAAGCCTTCCGGCAGTTTTTCGCGCACGGTCTGCTCGATCACGCGCGGGCCGGCGAAGCCGATCAGGGCCTTTGGCTCGCCGACGATCACGTCGCCCAGCATCGCCAGGCTGGCGGAAACACCACCGTACACCGGGTCGGTCAGTACGGAGATGAACGGAATGCCTTCTTCACGCAGACGCGCCAGTACCGCGGAGGTCTTGGCCATTTGCATCAGGGAAATCAGCGCTTCCTGCATCCGCGCGCCACCGGAAGCGGCAAAGCAGATCATCGGGCATTTGTTTTCCAGGGCGTAGTTGGCGGCGCGAACGAAGCGCTCGCCCACGATGGCACCCATGGAACCGCCCATGAAGGAGAATTCGAACGCCGAAACCACCACCGGCATGCCCAGCAGGGTGCCGCTCATGGACACCAGCGCATCTTTCTCGCCGGTGGCTTTCTGGGCTGCGACCAGGCGGTCCTTGTACTTTTTGCCGTCGCGGAACTTGAGACGGTCCACTGGCTCCAGGTCAGCGCCCAGTTCGGCACGGCCTTCAGCGTCGAGGAAGATGTCGATGCGTGCGCGTGCGCCGATACGCATGTGGTGATTGCACTTTGGGCAAACATCCAGGGTCTTTTCCAGCTCCGGACGGTAAAGCACCGCCTCGCAAGATGGGCATTTGTGCCATAGACCTTCAGGCACCGAGCTCTTCTTGACCTCGGAACGCATGATCGAAGGGATCAGTTTGTCTACCAACCAGTTGCTCATGCTTTCTTTCTCCAGTACCGGCGGCTCGAACGCTTTGGTTCGCAGCCCCGCGTATGCCCTTGAGCTAAATTCATATGTGCGGCGATGATCCATGGATGGCCGGATCAGAGAATCGTGACCTGCGTACCACCCAAAAACCCTCAGCCATGCCTGTGGACGGCGGCAGTCTGCCAGCCGTCACATCAACGTGCCGCGTACCGCGTTGATGAATGCGTGAATCCTTGCGTGATCCTTGATGCCTTTGCTCTCTTCCACCCCGCCGCTGACGTCCACCGCGTAAGGCCGCACTCGGCTGACCGCCTCGGCGACGTTATCCGGTGTCAAGCCGCCCGCCAGGATGATCGGCTTGCTCAGGCCTTGGGGAATCAGAGACCAGTCGAACGCCTGCCCGGTTCCGCCCGGCACGCCTTCGACATAGGCATCGAGCAGAATACCGCTGGCGCCCGGAAATGCATTGCAGGCTGCCGCAATATCATCGCCGGCCTTGACCCGCAGCGCCTTGATATACGGTCGATGCCAGCCCTCACACTCGGCCGCGGCCTCATCGCCGTGGAATTGCAGCAGGTCCAGCGGCACGGCGTCGAGGATTTCCCCCAGCTCGCAGCGACTGGCGTTGACGAAAAGGCCAACGGTGGTCACGAACGGAGGCAGTGCCTGGATGATCGAGCGTGCCTGCTGAAAGGTAACGGCGCGCGGGCTCTTGGCATAGAACACAAAACCTATGGCATCCGCCCCCGCCTCGACCGCTGCCAGCGCATCCTCTAAGCGGGTGATCCCGCAAATCTTGCTGCGAACGGCTGACATGTCGATATAACCCCAAGCTAATTCCGGGAAAGTCCCGGATGGTAACAAATGCGTTCGAGGGCGTCAGCCGTCAAGTTCGGCGAAACCGGTAAGGAAGTGTGGGCCAATGTAACGCTCGGGCAACTGGAACTCGTCGCGGTATTCCACCTGCACCAGATACAGCCCGAACGGATGTGCTGTTACCCCGCCAGAGCGACGGATGCGGCTTTCCAGCACTTGCTTCATCCACTCCACCGGACGCTCGCCGGCGCCAATGGTCATCAACACGCCGGCAATGTTGCGCACCATGTGGTGCAGGAACGCGCTGGCACGGATGTCCAGCACGATCATCTTGCCGTGGCGAGTGACGCGCAGGTGGTGCAGTTCCTTGACCGGAGACTTGGCCTGGCACTGGCCGGCGCGGAAGGCGCTGAAGTCATGAGTGCCGACCAGGTATTGCGCCGCTTCGGCCATGCGTTCGACGTCCAGCGGCCGGTGGTTCCAGGTGATCTCTTCGTTCAGGTGGGCCGGGCGGATCTGATCGTTGTAGATAACGTAGCGATAGCGCCGGGCGATGGCCTTGAACCGCGCGTGAAAATGCGCAGGCATGACCTTGGCCCAGCTGACGCTGACGTCGTGGGGCAAGTTGATGTTGGCGCCCATGACCCAGGCTTTCATCGAGCGCTCGACCTGGGTGTCGAAGTGCACCACCTGGCCACAAGCGTGCACACCGGCATCAGTGCGCCCGGCGCAGAGCAGCGAGACTGGCGAGTTGGCGACTTTCGACAGGGCATTTTCCAGGGTTTCCTGCACGGTGAGCACACCGGATGCCTGGCGCTGCCAGCCGCGATAGCGCGAACCTTTGTACTCGACGCCCAGTGCGATGCGGAAAAAACCTTCAGGCACCATTTCGGCGGCCGGATTATCTATATTTGCCAAGGGGTGACAGCCTGCTGATGTGCGCAAAGGCGGGCATTATAAGGCTGTGGGACGGGGATGCCAGCCAAAGTCAAAAGATCGTCTTTCAACAACAAAAAACGGCAGCCTCAATGGCTGCCGCTGTTGTTCACGCCCTATTCATCAAACCAGCCGCGACAGCATGTCCTTCGCTTCGCTCTTCTGCCCGTCATCGCCTTCGCTCACGACCTCATTGAGGATATCGCGCGCGCCATCGCTGTCGCCCATGTCGATGTAGGCCTGGGCCAGGTCGAGCTTGGTTGCGACTTCGTCGGTGCCCGAGAGGAAATCGAACTCGGGCTCGTCGTCTGCGGAAACCAGCGCGTCGTCGGCGGTAAAGGTCGGCGCGCTGATATCCCGGGACAGACGATCCAGTTCGGCGCTCAGGTCGTCCGGTTCAGCAGGCAAGGCTTCAGACGTACCCTGCGCATCCATCTCGTCAGCCAGCGACAGGTCGAAGTCATCCGGCAGTTCCAGGTCGTCCTGCGGCACTTCGGGAGTACCTGGCACGTCAGCGACAGGCAGGTCCTTGGCGCCTTCGTCCAGGTCCAGGAGGAAGTCATCCTCGGCCAGGATCGCCGGGGAGGTATCACCGCCGAGGTCCATGTCCAGATCGAAATCCGACAGGTCGTCGAGGTTTTCCTTGATCTCGGTCTGCTGTTGCAACACCGACTGGAAGCTCAGGTCATCGTCGGACGGGAATTCGTCCAGCTCACCAAGGGCATCCGGCTCAATTTCGGGTGCAACCACTGATGGAGAGGCGGCTTCCAGGTCATCCAGGCTCAGGTCGAAGCTTTCGTCCAGCGCCTCATCAGCCACCGGCGCCGGCTCTGCGGCTGGTTCCTGTGGCTCGTCCAGCATCAGGTCCTTGACGTACTGCGCATCCATTTGCGCAGCCAGGGCTGCGGCAGCAATACCGCCCGCGGCGACCATCGCCATGGCCGGGAAGCGGCTTTTGAGCTGTTCGACCTGGGCGTAGTTATCGCCATTGGCTACCAGCTTGCGCTCCTGAGCGACGAAGGCTTCGCGATCGCCCTGCCGGCCGTAGATTTCCATCAGCTTGAGGCGCAAGTCGCTGCGCTGAGGCTCTTGCTTGATGCCGTCTTCCAGCAACGCGCCCGCCTGGTTGAACCGACCGGCGTTGATATGCGACTGAGCCCGGGGCAAGACGTCGTCGGAGTGCTCTGCAGCTGGCGAGATCAGTGGCGCTGCGATGGGTGGAGTAACGATCACCGGAGCGATTACCGGCGCGGGTGCAGGTGCTGGCGCCGGAGTCGGCTCGGGCATAGTCGCCATTTTCACGCTCGGCGGTGGAACTTCCAGGCCTTCGAAGCTGCTTTCCGGCAGATCGTGATCGACCGAGAACTCTTGCTCTTCGGACAAGGCGCGAGCCATGCGCAGGTGTTTCTCAGCTTCCTGCTGGGCCTTGCGGCGACGGGCCAGCAGCAACAGCAGGAGCAGCAGAACGATTGCCCCACCGCCAACCATGCCCAGAAGCCACGGGTTGGTCAGCAGGTCGTTGTATTTCTGCTCGTCCGTGGCCGTCGCCGTCGCCGTAGCCGGTGCAGGCTCGACCGGCTTGTCCTCGACCACCGGTGTAGCTTCGGGGGTCGCTGCGGGTGCTGGTGGCACGGTTTCTGGTGCCAGGCCCTGTTCCGGAGCAGTCACTGCAGGATCGGTGGCCAGTTCGGCGTTGATCGCCGGGGCAGCCGCCACATCCGCAGGCGCGTCCTGACCTCCTTCTGCCTGCAACTTGGCCAGCTGATTGTTCTTCAGTTCGATCAGCTTCTGCAGCTTGTCCAGCTGGCTCTGCAGATCGGCCATGCGGCTTTTCAGTTCTTCGTTGTCCCGACGGGTGGTGTCGAGGCTTTCCTGGGTCACCGCCAGCTTGTTGCTCAAACTCTTCGCGTCGCCCCCCGCGCCTTTCGCACCGGCCTTGCCGGCTTCGGCCGAGACCAGGCTGAGGTTATCCCGGGCAGCCTGCGTTGAAGGGGCGTCACCGCGAGGCCGATTGGTCGCGTCGAGCTGCTGCTGCCCGGCACCGGGCTGCGGCGCATAACGACGGCCCTGACGCCAGGCGGTGTTCTGCGCGGCGACTTCGGCGATGGCTTTGGATTGCGGCAGGCTGGTGCTCTGCGCCTGGTCTGGCAGACGCAACACCTGCCCGGTTTTCAACCGGTTGATGTTGCCGTCGATAAACGCATCCGGGTTCAGGGCCTGGATTGCCAGCATGGTCTGCTGCACCGAACCGCCATTGCGCGCCTTCGCGGCGATCTCCCACAGGGTGTCGCGGCGGGTGGTGGTGTACTCGGTCGGCTTGGTCGCACCCGTGACCGGCGCGGTGACGGTTTGGCTCGGTGCCGGCTGCGCGGCGGCATCAGCGGTCTGCGGCGAGAACTTGGATGGGTCGAGCAATACGCTGTAGTCGCGCAGCAAGCGACCGTTGGGCCACATGACCTGCACGAGGAATTTCACCATCGGTTCGGACAATGGCTTGCTCGACGTGACGCGCAGGATGCTTTTGCCGCCGGGGTTGAGCACCGGGGTAAAGGTCAGGTCGTTGAGAAACGCCTGGCGATCGACCCCGGCCTTGGCGAAATCTTCTGCCGAAGCAAGGCTAGGCACGACTTCGGCCGCTGTCAGCTCCTTGATATCAAGGAGCTCGATCTCCGCGACCAGCGGCTGGTTCAGGGTGGACTTCAGGGTCAACTCCCCGAGCCCGAGGGCATGCGCCATACCGGAGGACAGCGCCGAGGCGGCCGCTATTGCTAACACCAGTTTGCGAACTTGAACCATAGCCTCATCCTTAGTTTGAACCGCGCTGTCGACCACTGCGGGCAAGCATAGCGCCCGACAGCATTCAGTCGACAAATTATTGGCAAGTATCTTTTACGAAAGGTCTTTTATCAACAATTCGGCCACCTGCACTGCATTGAGGGCCGCACCTTTGCGTACGTTATCTGACGTCAGCCACAGATTTAGTTCCGACGGGTCGTCGATTCCCCGGCGAACCCGGCCGACATAGACAACGTCCTGCCCTACTGCGTCACCGACCGCAGTCGGGTAATCACCGGCCTCGACCAGCTCAATCCCGGGCGCATCGTCCAGGGCCGCGTTGACTTGCGCCAGATCGACCTCGCCTGCAGTCTGCAGGGTCACGCTATAGCTATCGCCGAAAAACACCGGGGCTTGAATGCAGGTGACGGAAATTTTCAACGAAGGCAGCGCCATGACCTGACGCACTTCGCGTACCAGGCGTTTTTCCAGCTGCGTGTGGCCCTGCTCGTCAGGCTTGCCGACCTGGGCCAGCAGGTTGAATGCCATCTGCCGATCAAAGAAGCTGGGCTCCAGAGGGCGCACATTGAGCAGCTCGGCGGTCTGCCGGGCCAACTCGGTGACGGCTTCGCGGCCCTGGGCTGACACAGCGAGGCAAGCGGTCAGATTGATGCGCTGCAGGTCGATAATGCCCAGTAAGGGTGCCAGCACCACGGCCAGCGTGGTGGCCGACGGGCTAGGGCTGCTGACCTGAAACGGAGTTTTCATCCCGTCGAGCAGGTGGGCGTTGGCTTCGGGCACCACTTGCGGAGCCTGATCGGCCGGGAAGGCGCCGGACAAGTCGATCACCGAGCAACCGGCAGCCGTGGCGCGCGATGCGAAACTGAGGGTGACAGCGGGGCCGGCGGCGAAGAACACCAGCTGGACCTTGCTGAAGTCGAACTCGTCGACTTCACGCACCCGCACGTTCTTGCCGCGAAACGGCACCGAATGCCCGGCTGACTCGCTGCTGGCGAGCAGGTGCAGGTTGCCCACCGGGAAGTCGCGCTCTTCGAGAATCTGCACCAGCGTTTCGCCGACCGTTCCGGTGGCGCCAATTACGGCAATATCAAAGGACTGGGTCATGGTGCTACCTCTGGCGGAACGGGGGGAGCGGCACTTTACCGGGTGGTGGGGGCGCAGGCAATTTCATAAAAAAACCCGCACCTCTTTCAAGGCACGGGCTCTTTGTTTACTTCAGTCGATCAACGCTCAAGCAGGATCCGCAGCATGCGCCGCAGCGGTTCCGCGGCGCCCCACAACAGCTGGTCGCCCACGGTGAATGCGCCGACGAACTGCGAACCCATGTTCAGCTTGCGCAGACGGCCCACCGGTACATTCAGGGTGCCGGTGACCTTGGTCGGGCTCAGTTCCTGGATGCTGGCTTCACGGTTGTTCGGCACCAGCTTGACCCACGGGTTGTGCTGGCTGATCAGCCCTTCGATATCGGCGATCGGCACGTCTTTGTTCAGCTTGATGGTCAGCGCCTGGCTGTGGCAGCGCATGGCGCCGATGCGCACGCAGATGCCGTCCACCGGGATCGGGCTCTTGAAGCGACCGAGGATCTTGTTGGTCTCGGCCTGGGCTTTCCACTCTTCACGGCTCTGACCGTTCGGCAGTTCCTTGTCGATCCACGGGATCAGGCTGCCGGCCAGCGGTACGCCAAAGTTTTCGGTCGGGTACGCGTCGCTGCGCATCGCTTCGGCCACACGACGGTCGATGTCGAGGATCGCGCTTGCCGGGTCAGCCAGTTGATCAGCGACAGCGGCGTGGGTGGCGCCCATCTGCTTGATCAGCTCACGCATGTTCTGCGCGCCGGCACCGGAAGCCGCCTGATACGTCATGGCGCTCATCCACTCCACCAGGCCAGCTTCGAACAGGCCGCCCAGGCCCATCAGCATCAGGCTGACGGTGCAGTTGCCGCCGATGTAGTTCTTGGTGCCCGCATCGAGCTGCTGGTCGATGACCTTGCGATTCACCGGATCCAGCACAATCACCGCGTCATCCTGCATGCGCAGGCTGGAAGCGGCGTCGATCCAGTAACCCTGCCAGCCGGCTTCGCGCAGTTTCGGGAAGACTTCGCTGGTGTAGTCGCCACCCTGGCAGGTCAGAATCACGTCGAGGGTCTTCAGCTCTTCAATGCTGTAAGCGTCCTTGAGCGGAGCAATGTCCTTGCCCACGGACGGGCCTTGGCCACCGACATTCGAAGTGGTGAAAAACACCGGCTCGATAAGATCGAAATCCTGCTCTTCCAGCATCCGCTGCATGAGCACGGAACCGACCATACCGCGCCAACCGATCAGACCTACACGTTTCATCGCAACTACACCTTCTTTAAAAAGTGGGCCGCTGCTTTCGAAGTTGAAAGTGGCAGCGGGCCCGAGAGATTACAGATTCCGCAGCGCGGCGACTACTGCGTCACCCATTTCCTGCGTTCCGACTTTAGTGCAACCGGTCGACCAGATGTCGCCGGTGCGCAGCCCCTGGTCCAGAACCAGGCTGACTGCTTTTTCGATGGCATCGGCCGCAACCTGCTGGTTGAAGCTGTAACGCAGCATCATCGACACCGACAGGATGGTCGCCAACGGGTTGGCAATGCCTTGGCCTGCGATGTCCGGCGCCGAACCGTGGCAAGGCTCGTACATGCCCTTGTTGTTGGTGTCCAGGGACGCCGATGGCAGCATGCCGATGGAACCGGTGAGCATCGACGCCTGGTCGGACAGGATGTCGCCGAACAGGTTGTCGGTGACGATCACGTCGAACTGCTTGGGTGCGCGCACCAGCTGCATGGCAGCGTTGTCGACGTACATGTGGCTCAGCTCGACTTCAGGGTAGTCCTTGGCCACTTGCTCGACGATTTCACGCCACAGCTGGCTGGATGCCAGAACGTTGGCCTTGTCCACCGAGCACAACTTCTTGCCACGCACCATGGCCATGTCGAAACCGACACGGGCAATACGGCGGATTTCGCTTTCGCTGTATGGCAGGGTGTCGTAGGCCTGGCGCTCGCCGTTTTCCAGGGTGCGGGTGCCGCGTGGCGCGCCGAAGTAGATGCCGCCGGTCAGTTCGCGAACGATCAGGATATCCAGGCCCGCGACGATTTCCGGCTTGAGGCTCGAAGCCTCTGCCAGTTGCGGGTAGAGGATCGCCGGGCGCAGGTTGCCGAACAGGCCCAGTTGCGCACGGATTTTCAGCAGGCCGCGCTCAGGGCGGATGTCACGCTCGATGGTGTCCCATTTCGGGCCGCCCACGGCGCCCAGCAGCACAGCGTCGGCCGCGCGGGCACGCTCCAGGGTTTCGTCAGCCAGGGGCACGCCATGCTTGTCGATGGCAGCACCGCCGATCACGTCGTGGCTCAGCTCGAAACCCAGGTTGAACTTGTCGCTGGCCAATGCCAGGACCTTGACCGCTTCGGCCATGATTTCCGGGCCAATACCGTCACCTGGGAGAATCAGAATCTGCTTGCTCATGCTTTCCTCTTGTCATCAGTCGGTGCGCCCTTGGAGCACACCCGGAAAAATTCTATCGTTGCGTGACTCATTTTTCGGCGAACAGCACCAGCACGTCGGTGCTGAACGAACCATCGGCCTCAATCTCGAAATACTCGCGCACCTCGCTGCCCATCGCCTGCTGCAACTCGCGGATCGCGGCGCGCATCACCTGGGGTGTGCGCATGCGCTCAACCCAGCTGCTGTATTCCAGGCGCAGGCGTTGACGCGCGGTGCTGCGGGTGTGCAACCCTGCCTCGCTGACCTGGCGCAACCACTCGCCGGCGGAATAATCGCGCACATGGCTGGTGTCGCGCAGCACTTCAACGCTTTGCAGGTAAGTGTCGAACAACGGACTGCCCGGTGACAACACATCGATGAACGCGGCCACGCCACCCGGTTTCAGCACCCGCCGAACTTCCCGCAACGCCACACCGAGATCGCTCCAATGGTGCGCCGAGTACCGACTGAAGACGAATTCGAACTCGCCATCGGCAAACGGCAGGCGCTCGGCGGCACCATTGACCGTGGTGACATTGCCCAGACCACGATCGACAGCCGCGGCGGTGACCACATCGAGCATTTGCTGCGACAGGTCGTACGCCACTACTTCCTTGACCAGTGGCGCCACCTGGAAGCTGACATGACCGGCACCGCATCCCAAGTCCAGCACGCGGGCGTTGCCCTGCCCCGCCAATTCAGCCTGTAGCAAAGCGAATTCAGTGCCTTGAGCGTGGACGGCGCTGCTCAGATAGGCCGAGGCCTGTTCACCGAATTGCTTCTGGACTACCTGGCTGTGCTGGGCGGTGCTGGTCATGGGGACTTCCTTTTTGGGGTGAGTCTTTGTGTTGTTTATTCGGGCCTCATCGCGAGCAGGCTCGCTCCCACAGGGTTTTGTGAACGCCGCACATCCAATGTGGGAGCCAGCCTGCTGGCGATGGCGTCATCACGCCTTACGCAAACTTATGCGTCGCGAAACAACCAAGGCTGGCTCGCGCGGTGCTTGGCTTCAAACGACGCAATTGCCTCGTGGTCCATCAACGTCAGGCCAATATCGTCCAGGCCATTGAGCAGGCAATGCTTGCGGAACGCATCGATCTCGAAGCTCAGCACCTTGCCATCCGGGCGAGTCACCGTCTGCGCTTGCAGATCAACCTGCAACTGGTACCCAGGGTTGGCTTCAACCTGCTGGAAAAGCTCATCGACTTCAGCGTCGCTCAAGATGATCGGCAACAAGCCATTCTTGAAGCTGTTGTTGAAGAAAATGTCGGCGTAGCTCGGCGCGATGATGCTGCGAAAGCCATATTCTTCAAGGGCCCACGGCGCGTGTTCACGGCTGGAGCCGCAACCGAAGTTCTCACGGGCCAGCAGAACACTGGCGCCCTGATAACGTTCGGCGTTAAGCACGAAGTCCTTGTTCAACGGACGCTTGGAATTGTCCTGATACGGCTGCCCCACATCCAGGTAGCGCCATTCGTCGAACAGGTTCGGGCCGAAACCCGTGCGCTTGATCGACTTGAGGAACTGCTTCGGGATGATCTGATCGGTGTCGACGTTGGCACGATCCAGAGGCGCGACAAGTCCAGTGTGCTGGGTAAAAGCTCTCATTCTGCGCTCCTTTAGATCAATTCACGGACGTCGACGAAACGACCGTTTACTGCGGCGGCGGCGGCCATGGCCGGGCTCACCAGGTGGGTACGACCACCGGCACCCTGACGGCCTTCGAAGTTGCGGTTCGAGGTGGACGCGCAATGCTCGCCCGACTCCAGACGGTCCGGGTTCATCGCCAGGCACATCGAGCAGCCTGGCTCGCGCCATTCAAAACCGGCCTCGAGGAAAATCTTGTCCAGGCCTTCGGATTCAGCTTGCGCCTTCACCAGGCCCGAGCCCGGCACCACGATGGCCTGCTTGATGGTCGACGCCACTTTGCGGCCCTTGGCGATCACGGCAGCGGCGCGCAAATCTTCGATGCGCGAGTTGGTGCAGGAGCCGATGAACACGCGGTCCAGCTGGATATCAGTAATCGCCTGATTGGCAGTCAGGCCCATGTATTTCAAGGCGCGCTCGATGGAGCCGCGCTTGACCAGGTCCGGTTCCTGAGCCGGGTCTGGCACGTTTTGATCAACGGCCAGGACCATCTCCGGCGAAGTGCCCCAGCTGACTTGCGGCTTGATCTGCGTGGCATCGAGCTCGACGACGGTGTCGAACTTCGAGTCCGCGTCAGACACCAGGTCTTTCCACGCCTCGACAGCCAAGTCCCACTCCGCGCCTTTCGGAGCAAATGGACGGCCCTTGACGTAGGCCACGGTTTTTTCATCCGCCGCCACCAGGCCCACGCGTGCGCCGGCTTCAATGGACATGTTGCAGATGGTCATGCGCCCTTCAACCGACAGGTCGCGGATCGCGCTGCCAGCGAACTCGATGGCGTGGCCATTACCGCCGGCCGTGCCGATCTTGCCGATCACGGCGAGCACGATGTCCTTGGCCGTCACGCCGAACGGCAATTCGCCTTCGACCGACACCAGCATATTCTTCATTTTCTGGGCGACCAGGCACTGGGTGGCGAGCACGTGCTCGACCTCGGAAGTGCCAATACCGTGAGCCAAAGCGCCGAATGCGCCGTGGGTCGAGGTGTGGGAGTCGCCGCAGACCACCGTCATGCCCGGCAAGGTGGCGCCCTGCTCCGGGCCAATGACGTGGACGATGCCCTGGCGCACGTCGTTCATCTTGAACTCGACAATGCCGTATTCATCGCAGTTGTCGTCGAGGGTCTGGACCTGCAGACGCGAGACCTGGTCCGCAATCGCTTCGATGCCGCCCTTGCGCTCCGGCGTGGTCGGTACGTTATGGTCCGGGGTCGCGATATTGGCATCGATGCGCCAAGGCTTGCGCCCGGCCAGGCGCAGGCCTTCGAAGGCTTGCGGCGAGGTCACTTCATGGATGATGTGACGGTCGATGTAGATCAGCGCAGAACCATCGTCGCGCTGTTTGACCAAATGCGAATCCCAGAGCTTGTCGTAGAGCGTTTTGCCGGCCATCAGACGGTTTCCTCATCATTTGTTTCTATGCCCCGGGTTTTGAACGACTCAATAACCCTTTGGCTTGTGAGGTCGATCCTAGGGGGTTACATTAAATAACTCAAATTCATATTTTTTATGCTTTGGATAACCATCTGGAATACCGCAATGGATCTGGCCAACCTTAATGCTTTTATCGCGATTGCCGAGACCGGCAGCTTCTCTGGCGCGGGAGAACGACTGCACCTGACGCAACCGGCGATCAGCAAACGCATCGCCGGGCTGGAACAACAGTTGAAAGTGCGGCTGTTCGATCGGCTGGGCCGCGAAGTCGGCCTGACCGAAGCTGGCCGCGCCCTGTTGCCGCGGGCTTACCAGATTCTCAACGTGCTGGACGACACCCGCCGCGCCCTGACCAACCTGACCGGCGAAGTCAGCGGGCGCCTGACCCTGGCCACCAGCCACCACATCGGCCTGCACCGCCTGCCGCCTTTATTAAGGGAGTTCACCCGACGCTACCCGCAAGTAGCGCTGGATATTCAGTTCCTCGATTCGGAAGTGGCCTACGAAGAAATCCTCCATGGCCGCGCGGAACTGGCGGTCATCACCCTGGCCCCCGAACCTCACTCCCTGGTCAAAGCCACCCCGGTGTGGGACGACCCGCTGGATTTCGTGGTCGCACCGGAACATTCGCTGATCAGCAATGGCGCGGTGAGCCTGGCAGACATCGCCCTGCGCCCGGCCGTGTTCCCCGGCGGCAACACCTTTACCCACCACATCGTCCAGCGCCTGTTCGAGGCTCAAGGGCTGACGCCGAACATCGCCATGAGCACCAACTACCTCGAAACCATCAAGATGATGGTGTCCATCGGCCTGGCCTGGAGCGTGTTGCCGCGCACCATGCTTGATGAGCAGGTGGCGCGCATCCCTTTGCCGGGCATACAGCTCACTCGCCAGCTAGGCTATATCCTGCACACAGAACGGACGCTGTCGAACGCGGCACGGGCTTTCATGGCTTTGCTGGACGCACAAATCGATCAGCCAGGGACACATGGCTAACTTGTGCTACTCCTATAGTGCCGCGAGACCCAGCGCCTAACGCCCTATTCAGTCTAAGGCTTGCCAATGCCGAAATCTGTTGACCGTATTCCGCCGATGCCGCGTATCCAGGCGCTGGACCCCAAACGGTCCGAGCAAAGTTGGGAAAGCGCGCCACAGTTGCTCGCGGCCCTCAACGGTGCCCGCCTGGGCGCCTGGTATTGGGACATCGAGCGTGGGCAGATCAGTTGGTCGCGGGGTACCCAGGCGCTGTTTGGCTTCGACCCCCATACGCCGCTGCCCGCCGACCTGGAATACCTCGACCTGCTGCCGCCGGAAGACCGGGCAAAAACCGTGCGCGCATTCCATGCAGTGATCGCCGGCGCGCCGCTGGAACAGGCGATGCACCACCGCATTCGCTGGCCCGATGGCAGCCTGCACTGGCTGGAGATCAATGGCAGCCTGCTGCCAGACAAGGACGGCCGCCCGCGAATGATCGGCGTGATCCGCGAAATCACCCACCAGCGCCAGCGCGAACAGGCCCTGAGCAGCTCGGAGAAACGTTTCGCGACGCTGTTTCACCTGTGCCCGAACATGGTGCTGCTGACCCGCCAGGAAGACGGCCTGATCACCGAGGCCAACCAGTATTTTGAAAGCCTGTTCGGCTGGCCGGTACAGAACGCCATCGGCCGAACCACCCTGGAGCTGGGCCTCTGGGTGCATCCCGAGCAGCGCGAGCGACTGGTCAAGGCGACCAAGGCCAAAGGTGAACTCATCAGCATGGAGGTGCAGTTTCGCGCCAGCAACGGGCAGATCCACGACGGCATTCTCAGCGCGCAGAAGGTCGAACTCGAAGGCCAACCCTATCTGCTCAGCACCTTCCTCGACACCACCGAACGCAAAGCCGCCGAGCTCGCCCTCAAAGACAGCCAGGAGCGCCTGGACCTGGCGCTGGATTCGGCGCAACTGGGTACCTGGGATTGGCACATCCCCAGCGGCATGCTCTATGGCTCGGCACGCGCTGCGCAGTTGCACGGGTTGGAGGCAATCCCTTTCCACGAGTCCTTCGACGAGTTTTTCGAAGGCGTACCCGATGAAGAGCGCGGCAGCATGCGCGACGCCTACCGCAGCTTGCGCGAGGGCCCGGCCGGCAATTATCAGCTGACCTACCGGGTGCAACTGGCCGACGGAAGCTCGCGCTACCTGGAAAGCCGCGCGCGGCTGTACCGCGACGAAAACGGTGCCCCGCTGCGCATGGCCGGCACCCTGCTCGACATCACTGATCAGGTGGAGCGTGAGCAACAGCTGGTAGCGTCGGAAGAGAAATTTGCCAGCCTGTTCCAGGTCAGCCCCGATCCAATTTGCGTCACTCGCCAGGACAGCGGCCAGTTCATCGAGATCAACTCCAGCTTCACCCAGGCATTTGGCTGGAGCGCCACCGATGTGATCGGGCACAGCGCCGACGAAATCGGCCTGTGGGACGCCTCGGCGAAAAGCCTGCACCGCATTGAACAGGTGATCCGCGAACAGGGCCTGAGTAACGTGGCCATCCAGGTCCAGCACAAAGATGGGCATTCGCTCACCTGTGTGATCTCCAGCCGCCAGATCAGTGTCAGCGACCATCCCTGCGTGGTCACCACCCTGCGCGACATCACCCAGCAGCAGCGGTCTGAAGCGGCACTCAAGGCCAGCGAAGAGAAATTTGCCAAGGCGTTCCACTCCAGCCCGGACGCCATCACCATCACCGAGCGCGACACCGGACGTTACCTGGAGGTCAACGACGGCTTCTGCCGCCTCACCGGCTACCAGGCCGATGAAGTCGTCGGGCGCACGGTGTATCAGGTCGGCATCTGGGCCGAGGAGAAACAGCGCTCCTCACTGCTGGCCGAACTGCAGCTCAACGGCCGGGTGCATCACCAGGAAATGCTCGGGCGCAACAAGCGCGGCGAGTTGCTCACCGTTGAAGTGTCGGTAGAGCCCATCACCCTCAACGAAACCGCCTGCCTGCTGCTGACCGCCCGGGACGTCAGCCTGCTGAAAAACGCCGAGGCGCAGATTCGCCACCTGGCCTACCACGACCCCCTGACCAACCTGCCCAACCGCGCATTGCTGATGGACCGCCTGAGCCAGCAGATCGCCCTGCTCAAGCGCCACAACCTGCGCGGCGCCCTGCTGTTTCTCGACCTCGACCACTTCAAGCACATCAATGATTCCCTCGGGCATCCCGTGGGCGACACCGTACTGAAAATCATCACCGCGCGCCTCGAAGCCAGCGTGCGCATGGAAGACACCGTGGCACGCCTGGGGGGTGACGAGTTCGTGGTGCTGCTCAGCGGCCTGGAAGGTTCGCGCGAGGAGGTCAGCACCCAGGTGCGCAGCCTGGCTGACACCCTGCGCGAACTGCTGTCGGAGCCCATGTTCCTCGACGGACAACGCCTGCAAGTCACACCCAGCATCGGCATCGCACTGATTCCCGATCACGGCTCGACCCCCACCGACCTGCTCAAGCGCGCCGACATCGCCCTGTACCGGGCCAAGGACTCAGGCCGCAATACCGCGCAGATGTACCACAACACCATGCAAAAGGCCGCCAGCGAACGCCTGCGCATGGAAACCGACCTGCGCCTGGCGCTGTCGCGCAACGAATTTCGCGTGCACTTCCAGCCCCAGATCGACGCCCGGGACAACCGCATCGTCGGCGCCGAGGCACTGGTGCGCTGGAATCACCCCGCACTGGGCGCCCAGTCACCCAGCGAGTTCATCAAGGTGCTGGAGGACAGCGGACTGATCCTGGAGGTCGGCAGCTGGATCATCGACGAAGCCTGCCGCGCATTCCAGCACCTGATGGCCGAAGGTCTGATCGACCCGCTCGACTTCAGCCTGTGCGTCAACATCAGCCCGCGCCAATTTCGCCAGAACGACTTCGTCGAACGCGTCGAACACAGCCTGCGCAGCCACGGCCTGCCCTGCTCGCTGCTGAAACTGGAAATCACCGAAGGCATCGTCATTCAGAACCTGGAAGACACCATCAGCAAGATGTGCCGCCTGAAGAAACTCGGCGTGAGCTTCGCCATGGACGATTTTGGCACCGGCTACTCGTCCCTGACCTACCTCAAGCGCCTGCCGGTCGACACCCTGAAAATCGATCAGTCCTTCATCCGCGACGCCACCACCGACCCCAACGACGCCGAAATCATCCGTGCCATCGTCGCCATGGCCCGCAGCCTGGGGTTGAAGGTGATCGCCGAAGGGGTGGAAACCCTGGAGCAGCTGGAGTTTCTGCAGGGACTGGGGTGTTATTTTTACCAAGGGTATCTGCACAGCCGGCCGTTGCCGGTGGAAGCCTTCCAAAAGCTCCTTCAATAACCGCTGAACGTGTAGGAGCTGCCGCAGGCTGCGAACTTTTGATCTTGGCCTGCCAAAAAATCAAAAGATCGCAGCCTGCGGCAGCTCCTACGGGGGAACGCGCATAAAAAAGGGCGCCAATGGCGCCCTTTTCATTGCTCGGCCTTAGTGCTGCAAAGCCGGCTTTTCCATCCCGTTGATCGGGATGCGTTTGGCTTTCGCCTCCTCCGGAATCACCCGCAGCAAATCAATGCTCAGCAACCCGTTACGCAGGTCAGCGGCCTTGATTTCGATGTGATCCGCCAGGCGGAACGACAGCTTGAAAGCACGTTGGGCGATGCCCTGGTGCAGGAAGGTCACGCCTTCGGTAGCGTCGCGTTTGCCGCCACTGATGGTCAGCACGCCCTTCTCGACTTGCAGGTCCAGGTCTTCTTCCTGGAACCCGGCTGCGGCGACCACGATGCGGTATTGGTCGTCACCGTGTTTTTCCACGTTGTAGGGCGGATAGGTGCTGCCTGGCTCATTGCGCAGGGCGGTTTCGAACAGGTCGTTAAAACGGTCGAAGCCTACCGAGGAACGGAACAGTGGGGCCAGGGAAAATGCAGTACTCATGATTCAAATCTCCTGAAAACAATCAGCAAGGTTTATGTCTCCGCGACCCGAATTCGGCATCGCGTACCCCTTAGATATGGACCGCTGATTACATTTCAAGAGATTATCTGAAGATTTTTTTCAGGCCGCTTCGGACACCTGAAGACCCAGTAAACGCGAGACATTATCCAGCTCTGTCTCGCGGCGCAGCACCGTAAACAGCTCGATCGCTTCCGGATAATTGCGGGTCAGCATTGCCAGCCACTGCTTCAAACGCCCCGGCGATTGGCGCGCTGTCATTTGCGCCTTGGCTTGCAGCCAGAAGTCCTGGATCAACGGCAACAACTCGGCCCAGGTCATTTCGACCACCTCCTCACCCGCCCGCGCCGCCGCGATTTGCCGCGCCAGGTCCGGGCGCGAGACAAGACCGCGACCGAGCATGATGTCTTCGACGCCGCTGATTTCGCGGCAACGACGCCAGTCTTCGACATCCCAGATATCGCCGTTGGCAAACACCGGCACCTTGACCACCTCTTGCACCCGCGGGATCCACTCCCAGTGGGCCGGTGGCTTGTAGCCATCGGTCTTGGTGCGCGCATGCACGACGATATGCGCCGCGCCACCTTCGGCCAGCGCGGTGGCGCAGACCAGCGCGCCGTCGGGGCTGTCGAAGCCCAGGCGCATTTTTGCGGTCACAGGAATGTGCGCCGGCACCGCGCGGCGCACGTGCTCGACGATCTGGTTGAGCAGTTCCGGCTCCTTGAGCAATACCGCGCCACCGCGGGACTTGTTCACGGTCTTGGCCGGGCAGCCGAAGTTCAGGTCGATCACCTCGGAACCCAATTCGCAAGCGAGCGCGGCATTTTCTGCCAGGCACACAGGGTCCGAGCCGAGCAATTGCACGCGCAGCGGCACGCCAGAGGCCGTGCGCGCTCCGGTCAGCAATTCAGGGCCGAACTTGTGGAAATAGGCAGGCGTGAGCAGCTGGTCGTTGATGCGGATGAACTCGGTCACACACCAATCGATACCACCGACACGAGTGAGCACGTCCCGCAGGATGTTGTCGACCAACCCCTCCATGGGCGCCAAGGCAATTTGCATGAAAAACACACTCTACGAAAAACGTGCGGCAGTTTACAGGTTTCCCCATGTAGGAGCTGCCGAAGGCTGCGATCTTTTGACTTTGATCCTTAGATCGTCCTATCGCGGCCAGAGCCTTCGGGACGGGTGTCAGGCGGGGACTTGCAACGCCGGGCCATAGCCGTCGATGAACTCCGCTGGCATGCGCTTGGGCTTGCCCGTGGAGAGTTCGATGCACACGAAAGTGGTCTGCGCACGCAGCAGCGTGGTGTTGTCGCTCGGGCGCTTGAGCTGGAAGTGCCGAGTCATTTTCAGGCGTTGGTCCCAGTCGACGATCCAGGTCGCCAATTGCAAGCCGTCGCCTTCGTAGGCGGCCGCCAGGTAATCGATTTCGTGCCGCACCACCGCCATTGCCCGATCCAGGCGTCGATACTCGACCAGGTCCAGGCCCAGGCGCTGGGAGTGGCGCCAGGCGCAGCGTTCGAGCCAGGTGACATACACCGCGTTATTCGCGTGCCCCAGCCCGTCGATGTCCTCAGCGCCCACTTCCAGGTCAATGATGAACGGCGTTGCCCGATCCCAGCCCATGCCCCACTCCAGTCAGATAGTCACCTGGGCAGTGTAACGGATGCTCAGGCCGATTGGCGCGATTGCAGGCTGCGGCCCGCCAGCAGTGACAGCACGCCATCAATGACTCGTGGGTCGGCCAGCACCCGCTGATGACCGCCTTCTTCAAGGCGCAGCAGACGGCTGTCGAACCAGGCCTCGTTGATCAGCTGGGACTCCTTGACCGAGACCAGACGGTCATCTTCGGCATGCACGATCAGCCCGGGCATATCGAGCTGATAGTGCGCGACATCCAGCGTCGCGGCGCGCATGCCGACGTCTTGCTCGACCTGGCGAATGAACGCCGAACGGGCCTTGGGCGGCAGGCCCACATACCGGGCAAATCCGCGCAAAACGCCGAGTATTCGCGATGGCGCGGCAATGGTCACCAGGGTTTCGGTACGCAGACCCAACTGCACTGCCAGCATCGCACTGGCGCCGCCCATGGAGTGGCCGATCACGGCTTGCAGCGGCGGCAGCTCGGCGGCGGCTTCAAGCATGGCGCGGGCGAACAGGACAACATTCGCTTCGCTGCCCGGCGAGCGCCCGTGGGCGGGACCGTCGAGGGCGACCACGGTGTAGCCGGCGTCCACCAGTGCGTTAATCATGCTGGCGAACTGGGTTGGGCGCCCTTCCCAGCCATGCATCAGCAAGACCGTCGGCCCTTTTCCCCAGCGCAGTGCCGAGAGACCGAAGCGCAAGGTGATGCGCTCCGACCTGGCCAGCAAGGGCAGCTCCCAATCCCGCGGGGGCAGCTCTCGCGGAGTCATGAACGCCAGTCGCATCTTGCTTGCGACAAGTTGAGGGGCAAACCAGCCCAAAGTGCCGTTGCCGCCACGAACCCACTTTAACCCGCTCATCGCTCTCACTCCCCAGGCCCAGGCCTTCAGGTCATAGCACCGCCGATTTGGCGGCGCGCAACAGTCGATCGGATAACTCTCCTGGCCCCAGCGCCCGCGCCAGTGCCAAGCCACCCACCATCAAGGCCATGTCGGCCAGGGCCTTGTCGGTTTCTTCCGGGCTGGCCGCCAACTGCGCGACCATCATTTCCACGTGCTCATTCAAGGCCACCCGAAACTCATCGGGCAGCCGGCCCAACTCGCCGACAGACGCCGGGATTGGGCACGCGGAGTCAGACGAATCGCGGTGCTTGCGTGACAGGTAGAACGCGGCCACCAGGGCGCGGCGCTCTTCGCCGGTCAGTTCGGCGTCCATGTCGGCGATCAGGCCACGACGGTGACCCAGCAACTGCTTGAACGCTTCCAGCATCATTGCGTCCTTGCTTTCGAAGTGCGCATAGAAGCCGCCAACCGTCAGGCCGGCTGCGCCCATCACTTCGCCCACGCTCGGTTCGGCCGGGCCGCGCTGGATCAGCGCTGCACTGGCGGCCTTGAGAATGCGTTCGCGGGTTTGAGCTTTTTTATCGTTCATCGTTGCCTCCGAATATTACGACTAGAATATTATTCTCATAATAATTTTCCGCAAGTCGTGGATGTGACCGCTGGTCTGAAGATCAGTTTGAGGTAGAGAGGGGGATTTGGCCAAACGCCAGACAAACAAAAGGGCCATTCAATAATTGAATGACCCTTATAAAATCCCGCAGAGCGGGTAATCGTGGCGTCCCCTAGGGGACTCGAACCCCTGTTACCGCCGTGAAAGGGCGGTGTCCTAGGCCACTAGACGAAGGGGACGCAAAACCTTCTATACAACTGATCAGTGCTGAGTACTGATCGATTCAAGGCCGGTGTGGCCAGACCTTGAACTGTAAAATTGGTGGAGCTTAGCGGGATCGAACCGCTGACCTCCTGCATGCCATGCAGGCGCTCTCCCAGCTGAGCTAAAGCCCCGGATTTTTCGCCTCACGGCGGAGTGACGTCTTGCAACATCACTTCTGTAAAACTGGCGTCCCCTAGGGGACTCGAACCCCTGTTACCGCCGTGAAAGGGCGGTGTCCTAGGCCACTAGACGAAGGGGACGTAAACCCTTCTATACAACAGATCAACGCTGAGTGTTGATCGCTCCAAGGCCGGTGTGGCCAGACCCTGAAGTGTAAATTGGTGGAGCTAGACGGGATCGAACCGTCGACCTCTTGCATGCCATGCAAGCGCTCTCCCAGCTGAGCTATAGCCCCTCATCGCTGAGGACGGGGCGAATCTTAATGGCGGATCGAAAGGCTGTCAAACTTATTTTTAAAATATTTCAAAGTTTTTTGCCGGGATAACAATCACTTACCGCTCCCCCCCGTAAAATGGGGGTACTGGCAACAGCCAGATCAAAAGATCGTCCGATCGCGGCCCGAGCCTTCGGCAGCTCCTACGGGATTGCATTTCAACTGTAGGAGCTGGCGAAGCCTGCGATCTTTTTAGTCGCTGCCCGTAATCAGGCGATATTGGCCAGGAGCTTTTCCCACTCCTTGTTTTCCTTCTTCGACACGCCACCGAGCAAATCGATGGCCTGGCGCAGACGGAAACGGGTCAGGTCCGGCCCGAGAATCTCCATGGCGTCGAGCACCGAGACCGAGCTTGCTTGCCCGGTGATCGCGGCGAACATCAGCGGCATGGCGTCACGCAGTTTCAACTCCAGGGATTCGACCACCGCCTGGATCGTCGCGGTAATGCTGTCCTTCTCCCACTGACGCAGGCTTTCGAGCTTCCACAAGATCAACTGCATCAACTGACGCACCTGATCGCCCGACAGCTTCTTAGACTCGAACAGCTTCGCGTCCGGGTTGACCCCGCCGGCGAAGAAGAACCCGGCCAGCGGAGCGACCTGGCTAAAGGTTTCAACGCGGCCCTGCACGTGCGGCGCGATTTTCATCATGTATTCAGGGTTCAACGCCCAGGTCTGCAGGCGCGAGGCGAACTCGTCCACCGGCAGGTCACGCAGCCACTGGCCGTTGAGCCAGGAGAGCTTCTCGATGTCGAAGATCGGCCCGCCCAGGGAGACGCGCTTGAGGTCGAAGTTGTCGACCATTTCTTGCAGCGAGAACTTCTCGCGCTCATCCGGCATCGACCAGCCCATGCGCCCCAGGTAGTTGAGCATCGCCTCAGGCATGAAGCCCATGCGCTCGTAGAACGTCACCGAGGTCGGGTTCTTGCGCTTGGACAGTTTGCTCTTGTCCGGGTTACGCAGCAGCGGCATGTAGCACAGCTCCGGTTGTTCCCAGCCGAAGTACTCGTAGAGCAGGATCAGCTTGGGCGCCGATGGCAGCCATTCTTCGCCGCGCAGCACGTGGGTGATGCCCATCAGGTGATCGTCGACCACGTTGGCCAGGAAGTAGGTCGGCAGGCCGTCGGTCTTCATCAGCACTTGCATGTCCATGCGATCCCACGGGATTTCGACGTCGCCACGCAGCATGTCCGGCACCACGCAGACGCCTTCGCTCGGCACCTTCATGCGGATAACGTGCGGCTCGCCAGCGGCCAGACGACGGGCCACTTCTTCCGCAGGCAGCAGCAGCGCACGCCCATCGTAGCGCGGGGTTTCGCCCCGGGCCTGTTGTTCGGCGCGCATCTGGTCCAGCTCTTCGGCGGTGCAGAAGCACGGGAAGGCGTGGCCCATTTCCACCAACTGCTGACAGTACTTCTGGTAGATATCGCCACGTTCACTCTGGCGATAAGGACCGTGCGGGCCGCCCACGTCCGGGCCTTCGCTCCAGTCGATACCCAACCAGCGCAGGGCGTCGAAAATCTGCTGTTCGGACTCGCGGGTCGAACGCAATTGGTCGGTGTCTTCGATCCGCAGGATGAACTCACCGCCGTGCTGCTTGGCAAAGCAGTAGTTAAACAATGCGATGTAAGCGGTACCTACGTGGGGATCCCCGGTAGGCGATGGCGCGATGCGAGTGCGGACGGTGGTCATGGCAAGTCTCGAAATGAAGATAAAACAAAGGGCGAATGGTAACAGGCGACACCGGCCCGGCTCCAGTGAGCAGGGCATTTAAGCCAAGTTTGCGTCTGCAACGCGCTTCGCAGCCGGTGAATGGCCGAATATCAACGGTCGGCATTTACCGTTTATCGGCTGTATGCCAGATTGGGCTACTGATACCTTTCCTTACAATTTCTCGACTACAGTCTGCCCATGCCTGCCCAACTCAAGCGTCGCCTGTTTATTTTCCTGTTGCTCGTCCTGCTCATCGCCGGGGCATTCTTTGCTCACTGGTTTTTCAAAGGGCGGTTTTACGAGAGCACCGACAACGCCTATGTGCAGGGCGAGATCACCCGCGTGTCGAGCCAGCTCGGCGCTCGCATCGATCAGGTTTTGGTGCAGGACAACCAGCACGTTGAAAAAGGCCAGTTGCTGGTCAAACTCGAAGGTGATGATTTCCACCTGGCCGTCGACCGCGCCAACGCCGCCCTCGAGACCCGCCAGGCCGAGCGCCTGCAAGCCCAGAGCAAACTCACGCAACAGGCCAGCCTGATTGCGGCCAGCGAGGCGCAGGTGGCCTCCAGCCAGGCCAGCCTCAGTCGTTCGCAAATCGATTTGTCCCGCGCCGAAACCTTGCGCAAACCCGGCTACGTATCAGAAGAACGGGTGACCACCCTCTCCGCCGACAACCATATTGCCCGCTCCCAAGTGACCAAAGCCCAGGCGGATGCCCAGAGCCAGCGCCAGCAGGTGAACTCCCTGAGCGCCGAAATCAAGCGCCTGGATGCGATGATCGCCAATGCCCGGACCGATCTGGCCCAGGCCGAGCTGAACCTGACCCGCAGCGAGATCCACGCGCCCATCAGCGGCCTGATCGGCCAGCGCGCCGCGCGCAACGGCCAATACGTGCAGGCCGGCGCGTACCTGCTGTCGATCGTGCCGGACCAGGACATCTGGATCCAGGCCAACTTCAAGGAAACCCAGATCGGCCACATGCAGCCAGGGCAGAAAGCCGAGCTGACCTTCGACGCCTACAGCGATACGCCGATTGAAGCGCGGGTCGACAGTCTGTTTGCCGCTTCCGGGGCGCAATTCAGCCTGCTGCCACCGGACAATGCCACCGGCAACTTCACCAAAGTCGTACAACGGATCCCGGTCAAACTGACCTTCGCCGCGGATAACCCGCTGCACGGCAAGATTCGTCCGGGGATGTCGGTCACCGCCAAAGTGAACATCAAAGACGCCCCTGACGATGGCCGGTGACCAACTGATCCGCCCGGTCGGCGAGCCGACGCGGCGGGACTGGATTGCGGTCATGAGCGTGATGCTCGGCGCCTTCATGGCCGTGCTCGATATCCAGATCACCAACTCTTCACTCAAAGACATCCAGGGCGCGCTCTCGGCGACCCTGGAGGAAGGCTCGTGGATTTCCACTTCCTACCTGGTCGCGGAAATCATCATGATCCCGCTGACGGCGTGGTTGGTGCAGTTGCTGTCAGCACGTCGCCTGGCGGTCTGGGTCTCGCTGGGCTTCCTGGTGGCTTCGCTGCTGTGCTCCATGGCCTGGAGCCTGGAAAGCATGATCGTGTTCCGCGCCTTGCAGGGCTTCACCGGCGGTGCACTGATTCCGCTGGCGTTCACCCTGACCCTGATCAAGCTCCCCGAACACCATCGCGCCAAGGGCATGGCCATGTTTGCCATGACCGCCACCTTCGCGCCCTCCATTGGCCCGACACTGGGCGGCTGGCTGACGGAAAACTGGGGCTGGGAATACATCTTCTACATCAACATCCCCCCCGGCCTGATCATGATTGCCGGGCTGATGTACGGTCTGGAGAAAAAAGAGGCGCACTGGGAACTGCTCAAAAGCACCGACTACATGGGCATTCTCACCCTGGGCGTCGGCCTTGGTTGCCTGCAGGTTTTTCTTGAAGAAGGCCATCGCAAGGACTGGCTGGAATCGAGCCTGATCGTGACCCTGGGCAGCATCGCGCTGATCAGCCTGATCACCTTTGTGATCGTGCAGGTATCCAGGCCCAACCCCCTGATCAACCTGGGCATCCTGCGCAATCGCAATTTTGGCCTGTCGAGCATTTCCAGCCTCGGCATGGGGGTGGGCTTGTATGGCTCGATTTACCTGCTGCCGTTGTACCTGGCTCAGATCCAGAACTACAACGCCCTGCAGATCGGCGAAGTGATCATGTGGATGGGTGTGCCCCAGCTGTTTCTGATTCCGCTGGTGCCAAAACTGATGAAGTACATCTCACCCAAATGGCTGTGCACGCTGGGTTTTGGGTTGTTCGGCCTGGCGAGCTTCTCGTCGGGGGTGTTGAATCCGGATTTTGCCGGGCCGCAGTTCAATCAGATCCAGATCATTCGCGCCCTGGGCCAGCCGCTGATCATGGTCACCATTTCACTGATCGCCACCGCCTATATCCTGCCCCAGGATGCGGGGTCGGCGTCGAGCCTGTTCAACATCCTGCGCAACCTGGGCGGCGCGATTGGCATCGCCCTCCTCGCCACATTGCTGGATGCGCGAACCAAGACCTACTTCGATTATTTGCGCGAGGCGATCGTACCGACCAACCCGCAGGTGGCGGAGCGCATGGCGTCGATGACGGATAGGTTTGGCAGCGAGACGGCGGCCTTGGGCAAACTGAGCGAAATCGCGCACCAGCAGGCCTCGATCATGGCGTACAACGATGCGTTTCACTTTGTCGGGATTGCGCTGGGGATCAGCATGATTGCGGTGTTGCTGACCAAGGCATTGCCGGCGGGGATCAAGGCTGGGGAAGCGCACTGATTTTGTAGTGCGGCGACTGACCTCATCGCGGGCAAGCCCGCTCCCACAAGATTTAGAGCCGTTCGCAGGATTTGTGGATCGACACAAAACCTGTGGGAGCGGGCTTGCCAGCGATGACGCCAGTCAGGCACCGCACACCTCAAACAGTGATCAGGCGCTCGCGCAGCTTGCCAATCTCGTCGCGCATCTGCGCCGCAGCCTCGAACTCGAGGTCCCGCGCCAAGGCGTACATTTTCTCTTCCAGCGCCTTGATCCGCTTGGCCACTTCGCCCGGTGAGCGCAGTTCGGCTTCGTACTTGGCGCTTTCCTCGGCAGCCTTGGCCATGCCCTTGCGCTTCTTGCTGCGCGAACCCGGCACAGTGGCACCTTCCATGATGTCGGCAACGTCCTTGAACACCCCTTTGGGCGTGATGCCGTTGGCCAGGTTGAAGGCTATCTGCTTGTCCCGGCGACGCTCGGTCTCGCCGATCGCCCGCTCCATGGACCCGGTGATGCGGTCCGCATACAGGATCGCCCGGCCATTGAGGTTACGCGCCGCCCGGCCGATGGTCTGGATCAGCGACCGCTCGGAACGCAGGAAGCCTTCCTTGTCCGCGTCAAGAATCGCCACCAGGGAGACCTCCGGCATGTCCAGGCCTTCTCGCAGCAAGTTGATCCCCACCAACACGTCAAACGTCCCCAGCCGCAGGTCGCGGATGATTTCCACGCGTTCCACCGTGTCGATGTCCGAGTGCAGGTAACGAACCCTTACACCATGATCGGCCAGGTAGTCGGTCAAATCCTCGGACATGCGCTTGGTCAAAGTGGTGACCAGCACCCGCTCTTCCAGCGCTACACGCTTGGAGATTTCCGACAGCAAATCGTCGACCTGGGTCAGCGCCGGGCGGATTTCGATCTGCGGGTCCACCAGGCCGGTCGGCCGCACCAGTTGCTCGACCACCCGCCCCGCATGTTCGGCCTCATAGTTGCCAGGCGTCGCGGAGACGAAAATGGTTTGCGGGCTGATGTGTTCGAATTCGTCGAAGCGCATTGGCCGGTTATCCAGGGCCGACGGCAGGCGGAAGCCGTACTCCACCAGGGTTTCCTTGCGCGAACGGTCGCCCTTATACATGGCCCCCACCTGGGGCACGCTGACATGGGATTCGTCGATCACCAGCAACGCATCGGCCGGCAGGTAATCGAACAAGGTCGGCGGCGCCTCGCCGGAAGCGCGGCCGGACAGGTAGCGCGAGTAGTTTTCGATACCGTTGCAGTAGCCCAGCTCGAGAATCATCTCCAGGTCGAAACGCGTGCGCTGCTCCAGGCGCTGTGCTTCCACCAGCTTGTTGTTGGAGCGCAGGTAGTCCAGGCGCTCCTGCAGTTCGACCTTGATCCCCTCGATGGCGCCGAGCAGGGTTTCTCTCGGGGTCACGTAGTGGCTCTTCGGATAGAAGGTGAATCGCGGCAACTGGCGCGTCACCTCGCCAGTCAGCGGATCGAACGCGGAAATCCGCTCGACCTCGTCATCGAACAGCTCGATGCGGATCGCCTCAAAGTCCGATTCCGCCGGATGGATATCGATCACGTCGCCGCGAACCCGGAATGTCGCCCGGGCGAAATCCATGTCGTTGCGGGTGTATTGCAGGTCCGCCAGGCGGCGCAGCAAGGCGCGCTGATCCAGCTTGTCGCCGCGATCCACGTGCAACACCATCTTCAGATAGGTTTCCGGGCTGCCCAGGCCGTAGATGCACGACACCGTCGTCACGATGATCGCGTCCTTGCGCTCCAGCAGGGCCTTGGTCGCCGACAGTCGCATCTGCTCGATGTGGTCGTTGATCGAGGCGTCCTTCTCGATAAAGGTATCCGAGGACGGCACATAGGCTTCGGGCTGGTAGTAGTCGTAGTAGGAAACGAAATACTCGACGGCGTTGTTGGGGAAAAACGCCTTGAATTCGCCATACAACTGCGCGGCCAGGGTTTTGTTCGGCGCCAGCACCAGGGTTGGGCGCTGAACCTGGGCAATGACGTTGGCGATGCTGAAGGTCTTGCCCGAGCCGGTCACACCGAGCAACGTCTGGTGCGCCAGCCCGGCCTCGATGCCTTCGACCATCAGGCGGATGGCTTCCGGCTGATCGCCGGCGGGCTCGAAGCGGGTGACTAGCTGGAATTCAGACATGCATACCTCTGGGTTCTCGAAGCAGGGAATCGCGCCTGCAGGTTAAACCGGCTGGAACGAGAAAAGCCGCAAACGACTGACGCCGCCCGAGGAAAAAAACTGGATTGTGCTCAATGTGGAGCCGATTGCCTGCGCTTTCAAGGTAAACGTCGTACATCACTCTGGGTCTTTGACGACGCAGTGCGACTAACGGTCGAAAAATAATGCAAAAAACTTACGCGAAAAGCCGAATCGTCTGTCGCCTTCACTCGTTGATGGCCTCTATACTAGCTCCCCGTTTGTGCACCGCTCTAGTGCATTCGGCTGGAGCGCGACACGTCCCTCCACTCCCCATTCAGAGCCGCCGCAAAAATGAGCCTGTTCTCCGCTGTCGAAATGGCACCACGCGATCCAATCCTGGGCCTCAACGAAGCATTCAACGCCGATACACGCACCACCAAGGTCAACCTGGGGGTCGGTGTTTACTGCAACGAGGAGGGGCGAATTCCACTCCTGCGCGCCGTTGTCGAAGCCGAGACGATTCGCGTCGCTCAACACGCGTCCCGCGGCTACCTGCCAATCGACGGCATCGCTGCCTACGACCAGGCCGTGCAAAAACTCCTGTTTGGCAACGATTCGCCCCTGATCGCCGCTGGCCGTGTTCTGACCACCCAGGCCGTCGGCGGCACTGGTGCACTGAAAATCGGTGCTGACTTCCTCAAGCAGCTGCTGCCCGACGCCGTCGTAGCGATCAGTGACCCAAGCTGGGAAAACCACCGCGCGCTGTTCGAAACCGCCGGTTTCCCGGTACAGAACTATCGCTACTACGACGCCGCGACCCACGACGTTAACCGCAGCGGCCTGCTGGAAGACCTCAACGCCCTGCCGTCTGGCTCGATCGTCGTACTGCACGCCTGCTGCCACAACCCGACCGGCGTGGACCTGAGCCCGGCGGACTGGAAAAACGTGCTCGACGTGGTCAAAGCCAAAGGCCACGTGCCGTTCCTCGACATGGCCTACCAGGGCTTTGGCGACGGCATCGACGAAGACGCGGCGGCCGTGCGCCTGTTCGCTGAATCGGGCCTGACTTTCTTCGTCTCCAGCTCGTTCTCTAAGTCGTTCTCGCTGTACGGCGAGCGCGTTGGCGCCCTGTCGATCGTCAGCGAGTCGAAAGAAGAAAGCGCGCGAGTGCTGTCGCAGGTCAAGCGCGTGATCCGCACCAACTACTCCAACCCGCCGACCCACGGTGCAAGCATCGTCGCTGCTGTACTGAACAGCCCTGAGCTGCGCGCGCAGTGGGAAGAGGAGCTGGCTGAGATGCGCCTGCGCATTCGCGCCATGCGCACCCAGATGGTCGACCTGCTGGCGGAAAAAGCGCCGCAGCGTGACTTCAGCTTCGTCGGTCGCCAGCGTGGCATGTTCTCCTACTCCGGCCTGACCACCGAACAGGTTCACCGCTTGCGCAACGAGTTCGGCATCTACGCGCTGGACACGGGCCGCATCTGCGTTGCGGCGCTGAACCAGAGCAACATCAAGGCGGTAACGGATGCCATCGTTCAGGTGATCTGATTCGGCTTGTTGACGAAAAACGGGAAGCCTTTGGGCTTCCCGTTTTTTATTTGTCTGAAGAATGCGGCTCGAAACCTCTAGACTGCATCAGATCTCAACTAACCGTAGGAGCTGTCGAGTGCAACGAGGCGGCTCCTACGGGTTTTGTGTACAGCCTGAATTCCTGCGAGAACGTAGATGAAAAATGATGACCTGCGCGCCGAGCGCGATGACCTGGATGAACTGGACCATTTCGTCCCTCGCCCTGCGGCCAAACGCGGCAACAACCTGGTGCTGCAAGTGGCCGCCGGGGTGTTTCTCGGCGGCCTGGCCCTGTGGCTGGTGCAACTGGCGGTGACGATGGTGTATGGCAAGCTGATGCTTGGCACCTTTACCTTCGGCGGTTAAACCAGTTCGCCAGCCCGCTGACTGGCGGCATCGTCATAAGCGACGTAGAGCGATTCGGCGACCGGGCTCTTGATGGCCTTGGTGCTTTCCAGGCCGAGAACGAAACCTTCGGCCTTGCCGCCCGCACGGTTCAATTCTTCGGCGGTGCTGGCCTGGGTGATGGCGTCGAACAGCTTTTCAGCGTGTGGGCCAACGCCTTTTGGCAGGCTGATCTGGGCGATGCTCATGCGAACACCCCGTTGGCTGGACAGGTGAAAACTGGGTGATTCATGGCGCGTACCTTTTCGGCGAATGGCCGGCAGCGCGTGTAACCGCTTCCGGGCGGCCATGGTAGACCCCTGAAGGGATTCTGGTAACCGCCAAAGTCGGAAAAACCACCCCAGGTCTCGACGAATTGTCGATTTTAACCACAGGTGCTTGACTTCTCTTTTTGAATCAGTAACATACACGCCATTCCGCGATAGCTCAGTTGGTAGAGCAAGTGACTGTTAATCACTGGGTCCCTGGTTCGAGTCCAGGTCGTGGAGCCAGACAGCAAGAACTGAAAAGCCCCTGAATCGAAAGATTCAGGGGCTTTTTTGTGGGCTTGAGTCTGTTGCAGGAGCGAGCTCCTGCATTATTCAGACATGCTCACCCGTCTTGGCCTGCACCGGTCGCGGTTCTCCATGCCCGTGGTCAACCTCCACCACCGGGATCTCCTTGCCATCGCAGTCGTGCAGCTTGCCATCGCTGAAGTAATCGCCTTCACGCAATGCGGCCAGGTCCTGATAACGCAACACCCGCTCGGTACCCGCAGCGAACACCGACTGCTGGTCGGAGTTGCCCGCCGTCAGGTGGTTAAACGCCAGGTTCAGCACGATGGCCATGATCGCCGACGAGCTGATGCCCGAGTGGAAGATGGTCGCGAACCAGCTCGGGAATTGGTCATAGAAGTTGGGCGCAGCGATGGGGATCATGCCGAAACCGATCGAGGTGGCGACGATGATCAGGTTGACGTTGTTGCGGTAATCAACCTTGGACAGCGTCCGAATGCCACTGGCCGCCACGGTGCCGAACAGCACAATACCGGCACCGCCGAGCACAGAGGTCGGCACTGCGGCAATCACCCGCCCCATGAACGGCAGCAGGCCGAGGATCACCAGGAACAACCCGCCCGTCGCTACCACGAAGCGACTCTTGATTCCGGTCACCGCCACCAGCCCGACGTTCTGGGCGAATGCGCTTTGGGTGAACGAGCCAAAGATCGGCGCGATCATGCTCGACAGCATGTCCGCGCGCAGACCGTTGCCCAGGCGCTTGGAGTCGACCTTGGTCTCGATGATTTCGCCCACGGCGAGAATGTCCGCCGAGGTTTCCACCAGCGTCACCATGACCACAATGCACATCGACAGGATCGCGGCGAAGTGGAACGTCGGCATGCCGAAGTGGAACGGTGTAGGGAAACCGAACATCGGGCCCTGGGTCACGGACGAAAAGTCTGCCATGCCAAGGAACACCGCGATGACCGTGCCGATCACCATGGCCAGCAGGATCGACAAGCGGGAGATGGTCGCGCTGCCGACCTTGCTCAGCAGCAATACCAGCACCAGCGTCACTGCCGCCAAACCGATGTTGGCCATGCTGCCGAAGTCAGGCGCGTGACTGTTGCCCCCCATGGCCCAGCGCGCGGCCACCGGCATCAGCGTCAGGCCGATGGTGGTGATCACGATACCGGTCACCAGCGGCGGGAAGAACTTGGTGATACGCGAGAACACCGGGGTTATCAGTAACCCAATCAACGACGCGGCAATTACCGCCCCCAGGATCGACTGGAACCCGCCCTCCCCGCCGCTGCTGACAATCGCCACCATGGTCGCGACGCCGGAAAACGAGACGCCCTGGACCAGCGGCAACTGGCAGCCAAAAAACGGTAAACCAAGGGTCTGCAGCAACGTTGCCAGGCCCCCTGCAAACAGTGACGCAGCAATCAACAAACCGATGTCCGCCGGCGACAGCCCGGCCGCCTGTCCGATAATCAACGGCACCGCAACGATGCCGCCGTACATGGTCAGAACGTGTTGCAGGCCATAAGCCATATTCGCGCCGATCCCAAGGTTTTCATCCTCAGGCCGTTGGTGTGAAACATGGGGCGTTTTCATGATTGGGGGGTTCCCTGGTTTTTTGTTATGCGCACACTGTATGCAAGACTCAGGACAAATGTCTATAGAGTTGTATACAACTAACCAGTCAGATTATGGACACATGTCCATCCCACCCTTGTTTGCACTGGGCTCCACCAGAAAAATTCCTTCACTATTTTTCGCCTGACAACTCTCTCGCCCCCCGCTGTTTTTTAGCTTTCAGGCGTTGAGCGAGATCCCGCGAGTGTTCAAAACCTGAGCCGGTCGCTGAAGGCGATCAGCTCGGTCACTTACTGAGGCTGGAAGTACGGCCTCTAAGCGCCGCTCACCAGGCGGGCCAAGGTTTGCCTCAATCCCGCATGCGCTGGCAGCCGAATGCCGAACTCGAGCTGTAGCAAGTCGATGAGTTCTGCGACATCAGCCACTTCATGCCGATCGCTGGCATGGCCGGTTCGATGGATGGCAAAACTGCCGTTGTTGAGCGTGCGCCGCCAGCCATCCCCGGTCCGCGCCACCATCAGTTGCCTTGAGAAAGACGAGTCTGGATGAGTCGAGACGTACCAGTTGCCGACGGCGTAATCGACGTCCTCCTGGCGCTGCAGGTCGAAGATGTACATCGGCCGCCATTCATCCCCGACCTTGGCGCGCAAGGTAAAGCCATCCTTATGCTGGTCGATCCGGTAGGGTTCGTGGGGCGTGGGCTGCTCGGCCCTGGAGTCGAGTAGCAGTGGCGCAGTGGGCACCATGCCGCCGAAGCCAACGTCGATGATGTAGCGCACGCCGTCCAGGTGCACCAGGCTCAAGCGGTGAGTGCGGGCGGTCCAGGCGCCTTCGGGCTGGCCCATTACCACCCGACCGGTAATGCCCTGAACATCGAAGCCGAGCTCTTGGAGCAACACGAAAAAGATGTGGTTGAGTTCGTAGCAATAGCCGCCACGCTGTTCCTGCAGCAGTTTTCGCTCGATGGACGGCAAGTCGATCAGCACCGGTTCTCCCGCCAGCGTCGCCAGGTTTTCGAACGGGAACACGCCGGTGTGACGCAGTTGCAGCTGACGCAAGGTATCGAGTGTCGGCGCGGGCGGTGCTTCGAAACCTAGAAGTTGCAGGTAGTGCGCAAGGTTGCTCAGGCGTGTCTCGCTCATTGCTCAGTCCTGTACGGGTGCTGCGGATCGCTCCGCCGATGGGCCACAGGTATAGGCCAAAAACGCCCCGGACCGACAATTGATTTCCCCAATCAGCCTTTTTTGAAATCAACGACGCTTGCGTGAGCCCAGGCGAATCCAGGTCGGGGCATGGTCGCTGGCGTGGGGTTCATTGCGCACCCAGGCGTCCACGCCAGCCTCCTCCAGGTAAGGACTCGACGCCGGGTTGAGCAACAGGTGGTCGATGCGCAGGCCCGAGTTCTTTTGCCAGTGCTGGCGGAAGTAATCCCAGAAGGTATAGAGCCGATCTTCCGGGTAGAGATGACGCAGGGAATCGGTCCAGCCCTGCTCGAGCAGGCGCTGGTAACACTCGCGACTTTCCGGCTGCAGCAAGGCATCCTTGAGCCAGGAGCGCGGGTTATAGATATCCATGTCGGTGGGCACTACGTTGTAATCCCCGGCCAGCACCACCGGATGGTCGCTGGCCTGAAGGTCCTTGGCATAGGCGATCAATCGCTCGAACCAGGCCAGCTTGTAATCAAATTTGGGCCCGGGCTGCGGGTTGCCATTAGGCAAGTAAAGACACCCCACCAACACCCCGTGCACGGCGGCCTCGATGTAGCGGCTGTGCGTGTCGCTGTCATCGCCTGGCAACCCGCGCCGGCTTTCCATCGGTTGCGCATCCCGCGCCAGGATCGCTACCCCGTTCCACGACGACTGGCCCTGCCAGATCGCGCCATATCCGGCAGCTTCAAGCTCGGCAGCGGGAAAAGCGCTGTCCACTGACTTGAGCTCCTGCAGGCAGACAACGTCCGGTTGCTCGCGCTCGAGCCAGGCGAGCAGGTTCGGCAAACGGGCGCGCATGCCGTTGACGTTGAACGTGGCGATTCGCAATTTTTTCATGGGCCGGCGCTCCTGCTGGCTAAGTGGACGGCGTGGTTTCCAAGGTTGTGACAGCTGGCTTTTTGCGGGGTTGCGTCGGAATGGGTTGGTACCTGTCCGCTGCGCGCACCTCACGACCACTCGTCATCCAATCGGCACCAACCCCCTCCCGCGCCACCCCAACATCAGGTAACGACTCATTTTCGGAGACGTACCATGAAAAATCTCAAGATCTCCTCACTGCTTCTGGCCGGGTTGATGTCCGTGGCGTCATCGGGTGCCTATGCGGCATCCGGCGATGGAGCGGACGCTACCGGGACCAAATCGGGATCCGTCGGTGGCTCGACCATGTCCCCCAATAACAACCCTGGCATGCCTTCCGGCACCTCGGGTGGCAGCAACAGTAGCTCGACCCCATCCACCGGCAGCGGCAGCGGCAGCGGCAGCAGTACCGGCGGCGGCACCGGCACCAATGGCGGCACCAGCGGCTCGGGTGCAGGCGGCGGCACCGGGGCTCCGGGTGGTGGCACGGGCGGTGCGGGCGGTGGCACGGGCAGCTGAACGCGTAAAGGCAGCCGATGAACTCGACTGCCTGCGTTGCCCTGACCGTATAATCGCTGTATCAACGATCTGAGCGTATCAGCGCCTCTTCGGCGCCTTCCATCGAAAGCACCGCCACCCGGTTGCGGCCGGAATGTTTGGCTTGATACAACGCTGCATCCGCGCGCCCGATAAACACTTCGATACTGTCGCGCCCGTTTGGCACGAACGAGTAGCACCCCAGGCTCACGGTGATGTATCCCGTGGGCGATTCGGTATGGGTGATGTTCTTGCCCATGACTCTTTGGCGAATTTCCTCTGCGATAATCTTAGCCCCGCGCAGATCGGTGTCAGGCAGCAGTACCGCGAATTCCTCCCCGCCATAACGCACCGCAAGATCAGCCTTGCGCTGACAGCATGCTTTCACCGCACCCGCCACTTCAGCCAGGCAATGGTCACCGACAACGTGACCGTAGGTATCGTTGTAGCGCTTGAAAAAATCGATGTCGAGCATGATCAGGCTGAGCGGACTGGCTTGCCGGGCCCCACGCCCGAACTCGATGTCCAGCGCGCGCTCGAACAACCTCCTATTGGCCAGCCCCGTCAGGCTGTCGTGGGTGGCGATCAGCTCCAGCGTTTCCTGGGCCGCGCGCAAATCCGCCTCGATGCGCTCGCCATTGCGCACCTGATGGATGAACACCCAACCGAAAAGGCAAACGCCCAGCACCACCAGGCCGACGATCATGCTGGACTGGAATGCGGTGTCTGACCAGCGCTTGAGAATCGCCGTTTGCGAAGAAGCCGCGGACACCACCAGCGGATAGGCGTCCAGCTGCCGGTAACCGTGCAGGCGTATCACGCCGTCCACCATCGAGCTCACCATGGCATTGCCGGAAGACGCACCGGGCAGCCATTTCTGGAAGATTTCCCCCTGGGCCAGGCTCGAACCAATCTGCGCTTCCACGAAAGGCCTGCGCGCCAGCAGGGTGCCATCGGTCATGGCGAGGAACATCGAGCCGTTGTCATCGATGCTGAAGCTTTTGAAGAACTGGTCGAAATACGACATCTTGATCCCGGCCATCAACACGCCCAGGAACTTGCCATCCTTGTCGTTTACGCGCTTGGACAGCGGAATGATCCACTCGCCATTCTCGCGACTGCGAATCGCCGGGCCGATGTGCGCCTGCGAAGAAATGTTCTGCTGGTGGAACTTGAAGTAGTCACGATCCGCCACGCCCTTGCCACGGGGCAGGTCTTCGAACGACGTCACCACCCATTGCCCCTGGCGGTCGAACAGGAAAATGCCGTGCAGCTGATTCAGCGCCGCCACTCGCCGGGCGAATGTCCTCTGCAGCCTTGGCACTTGCACAGCGCCGTAGCCGTCAGCCTGAATCCAGTCGGCCAGGCTGCTCAACACCAGGTCAGCCTTCATGAAGGTATCTTCAGCCTGCTGTGCCATGGCACGGGTCAGATTCTGCGACGCCACTTGTGCCTGCTCCAGATCGTCACGGCGTGACTGGTCCAGTTGCAGGTACAGCAAACCCACAAGGGTCAGGCACACGGCTACGATGAACAGCACCGCCGCCTTGAGCAGCGGCATTCGTTTCAGCGGCCGGCCGGAGCTGGGCTGGTGGTCATACATGGGAATTGGCAAGGAAACTCATCCTGGGAAAGGCGCGTCAGGCGCCGATCATTCTGTCGACATCTTCAAAGGTCACACGAGGCACCAGTTCAGCAGGGATCCTCGAAGTGCTGGACAGGTTGTAGACCTGGAAGTCCGGATTCATCACGTATTTCGACAGAATCTTGAACGACGGCAGGATCCGGGTGTGGAAATGCTCATCCAGCGTGCAAGGCGAAACCAAGGCCCCCGGAGTCTCGTAGAAGCGTTTCACTGATTGATTCAGATCGACACCCACCAGGAACACCTTGGAAAAACCCAGGTGATAAGCAACCTGCAGGGCCACATAAGCCACCGTGCGCGCATCAAAAAAACCACGCTTAAGATTCTTGCTGAAACCCAGGCTGCGATTACGCCCTGCCCCCAGCTTGCGGCTTCGGATCAGTTCCCTGTCACGCCGGCCCAGCAGCCCCAGCCATGACAGCCTGGGCGCGCGAGTCAACAGATACAGCTCCCCCTTGGGGTTGAGCGCCTGGTAATACGCGTGACTTTGCGGCACCGCAACCCGCTGGCTCAAGCGCATGGCTTCAGCGAACAGACGCGGCTGCTCCCTGTAGAACGCGTCATCCGAGCACATGAAAAAGTACGGTTTGATGCCCGTACCGATGAACATCGATATAGCACCGTTCATGGTAATCATCGGCACGTCAGCATACTTCTTGAGAGGAAAGTCCTTGGCTGACGCACCCGAGGCGATGATAAACACCGCCCCGTTACTTATATTGCGACACTCATCCAGGTCATGCACCTGGACCCGACTCTTGACCAGTTCCGTGGCTTTTTGCGCAACATCCATATTCAGCCCCCTTATTTCGGGTTGAGCACCACGGCGGGAGCTCCTGCCCGCAGCAAATCCAGAATCGGTAACTTGGAGGGCAGGTTCAACCCCCGCAGGACAGCCGAATCGTAGCCGTACACATCGGGCTTGAACGTCACTCGCCCGTCATTACTCAGGTCTACCGTCCAGTACGCCAACAGCACCGGCACCTTCACCGGCAGCCGAATATTTTCGGTCTTGCCCTTGGCCAACTGTTTCTGGATGCCGGCACTGTCCCAGCGCACCGGATCGTTGAACAACAGTTCGACCAGCTGCAACGGGTTTTCCACGCGAATGCAGCCGGAACTGGTGGCGCGCATCGATTTGGAGAACAACTCGCGATGGGGCGTGTCGTGCAAATAAATCGCATAGTCGTTGGGAAAACGAATCACCACCTGCCCCAGCGAACTGTCGGGCCCCGCATCCTGGCGCAGGCTGACGCCACGCGGGTTGCTCCAGTCGACGCTCGACGGATCCAGCACCGCACCCTCGCGATCGATCACGCGAATGTGGTTGGCGGCGAGATACCCGGGATTCCTCTGGATCTTGGGGATCACGTCTTCCTTGAGGATGGTGGGGGGCACCGTCCAGGTCGGGTTGAACGTGACATAGGTGATCTCGGACTGGAACACCGGCGTGTTACGGAACGGCTTGCCCACCTGCACCCGCGAGCGCCAGATGGGCTTGCCGTCGCGGTACATCGCGACTTTATACCCGGCTATATCAACAATCACGAAGGTGCCTTGCAGCTTGTACAGCAGCCAGCGCGCCCGCTCCATGTTCACCCGGACCTGATCGATGCGCGCGTCGACCGACACATTCAGCGCCGCCAGCGTGGTCGCCCCGGCCACACCATCAGCCCCCAGGTACTGCTCGGCCTGATATTTCTTCACTGCCGCAATCACTGCGCCGTCATATTTGGTTCCACGGGCCAGGCGCGGTTCGAGAAAACCACCGGCGACCAACCTGGCCCGCAACTGGGCGACGGCAGGGTCATCCATGCCCGGCTTGAGCGATTGACCTTCGGCCACTTTTGGCCAGCCACCCACGTCGTGCACCTTGCGCAACTGCGCCAGGCCTTCGCGCAAGCCGCGATACACCGCCTCTTGCGGTGGCGCCTGGGCAAAGGCGCCGGCCACGTCATGGGCATCCAGGGCGATGAAGAATTTATTCACGTCTTCCCGGGGATCGACGTCCGCAGGGTCGAAATTCCAATGGATATCCAATCGGGAAGGATCGACCTTGCCGCGACGCAACTGCAGCAATGCCGTGAGAAAAGTATGAGTGGCCGCAACATCGAATGCCGCCCGCTGTTCAGGTGTCGCCGAATCAGCCTGCATCAATGTCCGCGACGCGGCCAACTCGTCGATATGAAAATCCGCCGGGTTCAAGCCATCGACCTGAGTGGCCCGCAAGCTGGCAAACAATTGCGCGGTATCGCCTTCGTTGGTCCACGCCGCGCGATAGCCGCGATGGGAGTAGAAATCCAGGACCATGCGGCTGACATCGACCCGCTTATGCCGCGGCGCAGTCAGTAAAGGAGGAAAAGATGTCGTCAGGGGCGAAAGGTGCGCCTGGATCGCCTGCCCGACGTTGTCATCCGCTGCCGCATCCCTTTGGATGATGGGAGCAATTGCCCCCTCGTTCGACGAATTTTCTCCATGCGCAGCACCGCTGATCAGAAAGACCATAAAAAAGACGCGGCTTATGACGAATAACCTTGTTAATTGCACCATGGATAATCCTTAATCTCCCGATTTCAACGGCTAGCTTCCCGCAAACAGCTAGACTCGAACCTATCACGATGAGACATCTATATGGCGCCAGCTCGCATTCGTCTGCTTCTCTCGGCCCTGCTGCTGACATCCCTTTCAGTACCGGCAGCCTACGCCGATTCGCTTGCCGCCGCCCTCGTCAAAGCGGCTCCAGATGCCAACGCCGCCGTTATAAACCTGGCAGTACGTGCTTCACAATGTACGCAGGCCCAGGGTTCAGCTCCAGCCCAACGCCTGGCAGTCATCGATTACTCCCTGCCTTCGACCGAACAACGCCTGTGGGTGTTCGATCTGAAAAAGAGAAAGTTGCTGTTTCGTGAACTGGTCGCCCATGGCCGTAACAGCGGCGAGAACATGGCGGTCAACTTTTCCAACCAGAACGAGAGTTTCGCCACCAGTTTAGGGTTGTATCGCACACAAGCCAGTTACGTCGGGCAGAACGGTTATTCCCTGCGCATGCAAGGCCTGGAACCAGGCTTCAACGATAACGCGTTTGACCGGGCAATCGTCATTCACGGTGCACCATATGTCAGCCCGGTACTGGCACGCGCCAACGGCCGGATTGGTCGAAGCCTGGGCTGCCCGGCCGTGAGACCTGCCGTTGCTCGCCCGTTGATTGACTCGATGAAAAATGGGCAGTTGTTGTTTTCTTATTATCCGGACCAGCGCTGGTTGAAGTCATCGCCTTATATTAACTGCAGTGGCGCTACGGTTGCTTCGGCGGGTAAGGCTACGTCTCGGAAGTAGGCTGGGGGTTGCGGATTATTCTTGGAGTTTCCGTTGCAGTGTTGGAAACACGCGGATGTGGCAGCGTGACGGCTCAAGTCGCACCTGCCCCACCCTGACGAACTGCTGGCTCCTTAGCGCTACCGATTCAGATTTCCCAATGCCTTCAGCTATTGCCTCACCCGTACAGCTCTCTCGCGGCTTTTATGTCGCGCCGATTATGGATTGGACTGTTCAACCAGCTATTACGATGCCGTGAGGCTATGTCGTGTGATTGATGTGTAGTCGTTTGTACACCTTCGACAAACCGCTCCGCCACCACCCATTCGACTGGAATGAATCTGATTGGACAGAACGGCAGCCTACGCGGTAAGTCGAATGCATCTTTGGTGTCTTTCACCAGAATCAATTTTTCACTAATGGCTGCGAATGATGAATGCACCATCGGACATCCACACGCTGCAAACTGTCCTTGTCAGCTCCATACCGCAACGTTGCGAACCTGGTCAATACACGGTCAATGCCAGCAACCCGATCGCCAGCTTGCGTTCATCTTCGCTGATGCCCAACTCATGTGGGCTTATTGCATGGGGGAAATGAAACTGGATACGCAGGACACCTTGCTCCGCGACAAGCTCTTGCACGCTCGCCGGCAGGACAATATCAATCTTATTGGCGGTTGCATTGGTCAGACGGGTGGAGAGAATTGAGACATTGTTGATCCTGACATCCACCGCCTGATGTGAGTGTTTATCAGCCAGCAAAGCATTGGCTTCAAGTGACAACGAACTCACACGAGCTGTCGGCCTCAGGGTGATTTCAGCATCGAAACCTGATGACCAGGTTCCCCATGATTCGGGAGGCCACCAACCTTTTGCGAGAAGTTCGGCTCCCGCACTCCCCCCCATGAACTGTATTTTCTCGCCTGGCCGGAATGTCGGAATTAGCTCCCGAGGATCAGCAAGATTGATAGCTGGCCCCTCAGAGCTTTGCTTCCAGCCAGGAGCAAGCACATAAAAGCCGTCGATTTTAGCCAGCATATCGGCGTTGCGATCTAGGCTCACAGCCGCTTGAAGAAATGACTGCTGATCAAGCAGATAGAGCGAGTCGACATCATACTTTCCGGAGGCAACCGCCATATCTGCCGAGCGCTGCGCGCCCCCTTGGGCCACGGCACTCACTCTTCCCAGGTAAACCGCATCCGTCGCGAGGTGGTACCGGCCTGCAAAATCGGAAAGCGTCATCCAATGGGCCGAAAGATTTTGAGGGCTCACCCAACGAACTTTCTGATAGCGAGATGCTGCGCTTTGCCAAAAAGGATCAACCAATGGGGTTTTCCAAGTTGTACTCGGCGAGGCCATCAACAAACTGCGTATATTTACCCAGCCTGCACGCGTATCGGACACCTGAATCACCAGCGCTATCGCCAACAGCATGATCGCCGCACGTGGCTTATATCCACGAACAGTCAAAAATATCACAGCAAAGATAGTTGCATACATAACAGGCCAGACCATCCGTCCTGATGCGCGAAAAATACTCGCCATGGAAATGACGGACTCCGGCAACCAATAGTCGAACTCATATGGCCCTACGCCTATTTTGTTGGAAAGCGCGAAGACCATCAACCCAAAAAGTACAAGCAATAATATCAATCGCTTACGCATTACAACGATGAAATTGCTGTTGCCCGACAGTATGTGTAGGAACGCGCAAACGGTTAGTAACATCACTCCAAGGCCGGGAAATGCGATGCCATCTCCATCGCCTGGGACCCCTGGCATATCGTTCAGTACGTACGACCACCCAGCAGGGTCAAAGTAAGTCAGCGCATTCGCACGAAATAATCCAAAGCCGAAGGAACCCAGCCCATCACCTTCGACAGTGAAATATCCCGCTTGCCAGCAGCAAAAACCAGTTACAAACAAAAGACTGACCAGTTCGACAATTGACTTTCGAGGGATCAGTTGCTGTTCAATTGTTCTGGCCAAAAGATCGGCTATCCAAATCAAAGCGACCATCACCAGCAGGTATGCATGTACCAGTGCAGATATAGCCAACAATGTCCCCCACGCCAGATAGTGCTTACCAATATGAGGACGTAGATTCAGGTACAAGGCGGCTAGGATCAGAAAATGTCCCGCCAGGGACATATGTACCCCCATCCGCAGAATCATCACAGGGTTAAATAGAAACAGAGCCGCGCCAAGCAGGCGCAATGTCACATTGTCAGTGACCACCCCCATCAGCTTCCAGGCAAACCAGCTCTGGAGAACAAAACACATCAGTAACCAAAGACCAACGTACTGAAACGGTTCGGGAAGTAGGGTCGCAAAGGGTTTGAAGATCAACGCAAGCAGTGGATTTGAATCAGAAAATATGACGGCGTTACTCAGTTCCAGCCCATAAGACGGATTGAGCCCAAGCGGAAACGACCAAGATGAGTTTCTGAAAAAACCCAGCCAAGATAATGAGTTGCCGGATCACCCCTCCCCAACCAGGCAATGTTTTGAGGATTCAGCGCCCTCGGCCCGACGACTATGAAAAAGGCCAGAATACCAATCAACAGCGGTAATAGCGTGACCGCAAGGCGCTTACCTGAATCTTTCATCGATACGTCCAGAAGATATGCAACACAAAGGTGAAGGCCGGAAGGGTTACCGCGACGGCACCGATCCCCAGCAAGTAATCGAGCCCGGCAACTTGCGCCGCCCAGGCCACGAGCATCGCCAGCAGGAAACCTGCACCGGAAACCGTCATGAAGCGCAGCAACGTGCGGCCCCGCAAGCGCGCAGAAAAGCTCCAGGTCGTGTTAATCAAATAAGACACCACCGTTGCTACGGCGAATGCCACGCCGTTAGCCAGTGGTGGCAATGGCATCACGAAGTTGATGAACAGCACGGCGACAACCGCGTGAAGAGCGGTAACAAGCAAACCGGTCAAAGCAAACCTCAAGGCCGTTTTGATCAGCGCAGAATTTTCCGCTGACGTCACGGCTTCTGCGCCAGCACGAACGCCGTCAGACCGGCCAGACGATTCGCACCCATGAACGGCAGTTCAATACGGCACAAGGTCTTCAGTATCGAATTCACCACGGGATGATGCTGCTTGAGATGCGAACGTGGCGGCGATGGTTGTGTGCCTTTCCGCAACAACCGAAGCGTCGCCGCAATCGGGAACACCGCACCGAAATAATAGGCGCCCTGCACCACCGTCAAACCGGCGTCCCGGGCTACTGTTTCAAATTGCGCCAAGGTATATCGGCGCTTGTGGTCCAGAAAGTCATCGTGCCCGCTCCAGAGAAACTGAAACGCCGGCACGGTCATCAAGAAACGGCTGCCGGACGGGACTTTATCGACGTAAGCCTTAAGCAAGCCGACGTCGTCATCGACATGCTCCAACACATCCATCAGCAGCACCAGATCTGCGTCCACCGCATCGATGCCACGCCGGTAATGCACCGGTTTTCCGGTAGTGCTGGCGTCGGAGTCAGCGTCATAGCTGATGTCCACGCACCACGCTTCGCTCGCGGCGGTGTGGTTCAGTAACTGATGGGTAAAAAACCCGGAACCAGCCCCGACATCAAGAATCTTTTTGATTGGCGTATTGCCCAGCAGACGCCTGGTGGCCGCTGCTTTTGACGAGTAATACCAGTGATGGTCAATGCTCGAACCGAGGATGTCGGTTTCCTTGAGATCCATGCTTCAGTCCTTGGGGTCATAGACACGACGCACCAGATAAACCGGTCGGCGTTTTGACTCGATGTAGGTGCGGCCCAAATACTCGCCAAGCACCCCGATGCCGACCAGTTGCAGACCACCCAGAAAAGTCACGGCTACCATCAACGAGGCGTAGCCCGGCACGTCGACACCGGTGATCACCGTACGCAGCACAATGAAAATTGCGAAGGCAAAAGACACCACGGACACGAACAACCCCAGATAGGTCCAGACCTTGAGCGGGTCGGTACTGAAGCTGGTGATGCCCTCCAGCGCGAAATTCCACAGGCGCCAGCCGTTGAACTTGGAGGCGCCCGCTACCCGCTCCGGACGCTCGTAATCTACATGGGTGGTGCGAAACCCGACCCAGGCAAACAGGCCCTTCATAAAACGCCGAGACTCGGGCAAGGTCTGCAAAGCATCGACCACGCAGCGATCCATCAAGCGGAAATCACCGACATCCTTTGGCAGCGGTTGATCAGAGATTCTGTTGTGCAGACGGTAGAACCAGTTGGCCGAGGTTTTTTTGGCCCAGGAGTCTGTTTCGCGACTCACACGATGGCCCAACACTACTTCATAACCTTGTCGCCACAGGGCAATCATCTGCAGGATTACTTCCGGCGGGTCTTGCAAATCGGCATCAATCGGCACCACCACCTGGCCCTTCGCCGCCTGCAAGCCCGCGGTCAACGCCGCTTCCTTGCCGAAATTTCGGCTCAGGTCCACGATCCGAATACGCGGATCAGTCTTCTGATGCTCCAAAAGCAGCTCGAGTGTCCCGTCAGTGCTGCCGTCATTGGCGAACACCATCTCCAACCCCACCAGCGCCTCATTCTTGAAAAGGCCAGTAACCCGCGCGATGAACAAATCAATGGTCGGCGCTTCATTGAACACTGGAATAACGAGCGAAAGCTCTACATGCCCGGCCAGTTGCGTTCCGTATTGATGAGTCAATTGATCGCTCTTTTTATAGTGTTTTTTCAACAATATTCGGTCGCCTAGGGAAACTCTGAAAAAGACTTCCCGATCTGGTGAAATACGCACCTCACACGAACAGAACGGTTGAGCCCCGATGAAAC